>NZ_JBKQOI010000001.1:0-21232 GCF_052145595.1 Mycobacterium sp.
GGCCTTCGAACTCCTCGACGTATCCCACCGCCACGGTCTGGCGTAGTCAGTAGCCCACACCCACCAGATCACAAAACCCCACGTCAACACCCCAACCCGTCAACACAGCAGGGGGAACTTCGGTCTAGCCGGAGGGCACGCAGGTTGCGGCGTGCCTCGATTAGCTCGGGGTCATCGGGTGCGCGGTTCGGTCGCGAGGACATTCCCGCGATACGCGCACGTTCGGAACGCCACGACGTTTTCGCAGAGCTGGCGATCACAAAGCCTCCAAGGAAAACGACACACTCACAGGGTTGTTCGTGTGCGGTTGTCCGTGGCGGCTGCTGCTACTGAGCGTCAGCCCCGCGTCCTCTGGTTAGCCGTCATCAACCCCACTGAGGGCATCGGCTCCAGCACCACCGTGTCGGCCATCATCGACTGGTGGTCGAAAGGCCCACGGCGTGAACGTCGCCAGCGCACATCTGGTGCGCCTACTAGTTCTGCCTAGACACTACAGAGGTAAGTGACTACCTGACAACCTTTGGGCTGTAACGGATTACACGAAACTGCGCTACTGGAAATAGATTACTGAAGGCACCCTACAGGCTGAAATGCATGCGCAACTGGCTGGCCTGCGGAGAGGTAACGTGATCCCTTCCAATCGATCTGGTCCAGGGTGGCCACATTTCCAGTCATGCACACCGGTGGATCCCCGCAACCTGCTCCGCGTGATCGAGGCGGCCGCCAAGACCGCTGGCGTCGAGGGCGTCGGCATCCACCACCGCCTGGTCGGTCAGGTCGTCAGGGAAGTAGTACGTCTTGCCGTCCTTACCTTCGGGCACCCCCAGCACCGCGTTGTCCTGGGTGATGATCGGGTCGTACTGGCCGAGGGGGCGGCCGGCCCGTTCGACCACTGGCCGCAGGCCTGGGGATTCGACCACTGGTGGGGATTTCTGTCCGGCGCGGCCTGCACATTGTCCGGGGTCAAATGCCACTTACCGAAGCCGCCGGTGACGTAGCCGTTGTCGCGCAGGATGCGCGGTAGCGCCGCGCAGCTACGGGGTTTGGCGGCGGTGTAGCCCGGGAACGGGCCCGGGTATTCGGCGACCGACCCGAACCCCACCCGGTGATGGTTGCGCCCGCTCAGCAGCGCGGCCCGCGTCGGTGAGCACACCGCGGTGACGTGGAAACGGTTGTAGGTCAGCCCCTTTTGCTGAACCCGAGTCATGTTCGGGGTGCGGATTGCACCGCCGAACGTGTCCGGGCCGCCGAACCCGGCGTCATCGATCAGCGCGATCAGCACATTCGGCGCGTCATCCGGCGCCTTTGGCCCGGCCACGATGGTCCAGTCACCGACCGACTCGTCGAGCGTGCGCCCGACGGTGCCCCCGAAGTCGCGATCCGGTATCGGCAGCCGGGTGCGATCCGGACTGAACTTGCGCCTAGCGAGGACGCCGAGTGTGCGGCTAGCCGCACACTCGGTCTCGACTTTGCGGCTAGCCGCACACTCGGCGATCCAATGCCGCACGAACACGGCCGATGATTTCGGCCGTCCGGTCGCCCGCCACCACTCGTACGACGAACCAGCCACGACGCTGCAGCCTCTCCAGTCGCCGGACATCCCAGTTGTACTGTCGGCGATCGTTGCGATGCTGATCCCCGTCGTACTCCACGGCGATCTTGACGTCCTCCCAACCCATGTCAAGGTAAGCGATGGCATTGCCAACCTCGTCCAACACCGGGATCTGCGTGCGTGGCCGAGGCAGGCCTGCCTGTATCAGCACGACTCGCAGCCACGACTCCTTGGGGGATTGCGCACCGGCATCGAAGAGATCCACCGCGCGACGTGCTCGCGAAATTCCGCGCCGTCCGCCGTATCTGGATGACAAGATCTCGACGTCGGCCGCTTTGAGGTCGGTGTGGCGAGCCAGGTCATCGATAGCCGCTACCGCCGTCATGGTTGGGTACCAGCAGCCGAGATCCAGCGCCGTCCTGGCCGGCGAAGTGACTGGCATGCCGGCCACCAGCTCGACCTCGTCCTCCTCGATGCGGTCTCGGTGCGTCTGGATCCCCGGTGGTCCTCGCCGATTGTCATGGACCAAATCCACCACCTGTGCATCGTCGACCCATTTACTACCGTGCAACGCGGCCGCGGCGAACCCTGCCACCACCCCTCGACGTCCGGTCCAGAGCCACCCTGCTTTCGCGCGCAGTTCGGCAGTGATGCCGACATCACGCTGCACGTAGACGTCCGGAAACAATCGGCGGCACCGCGTAGCCAGTTGCGACTTGGTCAATGCCCCTGCAGCGATAACCTCGCTACCAATAAATGGCTCTGACACGACGGCAGCGTTGCACGCGGCGCCACCAGAGTCACTTCCACTATGCACACGTCCCCGAGTGTGAAGCTGTCCGCACACTCGGTCGCGAATGTGCGGCCGGCCGCACGCTCGAGGCGAAAGCCGACGCTAGCCGAGGATCAAGCCCGAAGTGGGCACGCCCGTCCCCGCGGTGACGAGTACGTGCTCGACGTCGGGCACCGGGTTCACCGAGGTGCCCCGCAATTGCCGCACACCCTCCGCGATCCCGTTCATGCCGTGGATGTAGGCCTCACCGACTTGACCTCCGTGGGTGTTGATGGGAAGCCGCCCGCCCACCTCGATCGCGCCGTCGGCGATGAAGTCCTTCGCCTCACCGCGGCCGCAGAATCCCAACTCCTCCAACTGAATCAGGGTGAACGGGGTGAAGTGGTCATAGAGCACGGCGGTCTGGATGTCGGCCGGAGACAGCCCGGATTGCTGCCACAGCTGCTGACCCACGACGCCCATCTCGGGCAGGCCGAGCTCGGGGCGGTAGTAGCTGACCATCGTGTACTGGTCGGGGCTGGAGCCCTGTGACGCCGCCTCGATGATCGCGGGCCGATGCTTGAGGTCACGCGCGCGCTCGGGCGACGTCACCACAATCGCGACCGCTCCATCGGTTTCCTGGCAGCAGTCCAGCAACCGCAACGGCTCGGCGATCCATCGCGAATTCTGGTGGTCCTCAATGGTTATGGGCTTCTCGTAGAAGTATGCCTTCGGGTTCTTGGCGGCGTGCTTGCGGTCGGCCACCGAGATCACACCGAAGTCCCGGCTGGTCGCACCGGACAGATGCATGTAGCGCTGGGCGATCATGGCGACCTGCGCCGCCGGCGTCGAGAGGCCGTGCGGATACGAGAAGGCATTGTCCGCCGTGGTCGAATCGGCTTGGGCGCCAGCGTCTCCCACCAGACGCGTCTGCACCTGACCGAATCGCATGCCCGAACGTTCGTTGAACGCCCGGTATGCCACCACGACATCGGCCACCCCGGTCGCGACGGCCATCGCCGCCTGCTGCACGGTTGCGCACGCGGCCCCGCCGCCGTAGTGAATCTTGGAGAAGAACTTCAGCTCACCGATGCCGGCCGCGCGCGCGACGGCGATTTCGGTGTTGGTGTCCATCGTGAACGTGGTCAGCCCGTCGACGTCGCCCGGACTCAGGCCCGCGTCGTCCAACGCATCCAACACCGCCTCGGCCGCCAGCCGCAGCTCGCTTCGACCGGAGTCCTTCGAAAAGTCGGTGGCACCAATCCCGACGATCGCAGCCTTACCAGACAGCATCAAGCGCCCCCGATCGTCAGCGTCGCCGTCGCTACGACGTGGTTGCCAAGGCTGTTGGCGCCCAGCACTTTTACCGTGATCAGCCCTTCTTCAACTGCTGTCACCTCACCGGAGAAGGTCACCGTGTCGTAGGCGTACCACGGCACCCCGAGCCGAAGCCCGATCGACTTGATCAACGCCGAAGGCCCGGCCCAGTCGGTGATGTAACGCTGTACCAGCCCGGTGTCCGTCAGGATGTTGACGAACATGTCCTTCGATCCCTTGGCCTGCGCCTTGTCCCGGTCGTGGTGGACGTCCTGAAAGTCCCTAGTGGCCAGCGCTGTTGAGATGATGAAGGTGGGATCTCCGTAAAGCTCGAGCTCGGGCAGAGTGGTGCCAACTTCGATGACCGGCGCGCTCATACGTCATGCTCCCATGCGTAAAGGCTCCACTCCGGCCCGCTGTCACCGGGCGGGAAGTCGATATAGATTGTCCGAACCGGCATTCCGATCTTCACCTCGGCATGGTCCATATTGCGTAGTTCGCCCAGCATGCGGACGCCTTCCTCGAGTTCGACGAGTGCGATCACAAACGGCAGCGTGCGACCGGGCACCTTCGGAGCATGGTGCACCACGAAGCTGAACACTGTGCCCTTGCCACTGGACACCAAGTAGTCGATCGGAGCGGCCGGGTCCTGCCAGATGGCCGGCACCGGCGGGTGCTGCAGGCTCCCGTCCGGGCGGCGCTGAATCCGCAATTCGTGCGCCTTGACACCCTCCCAGAAGAACGCCGTGTCCCGCGACGACGCGGGACGCATCATCGCATCGGGATCAAGGTCGTCCGGGACGGCCGATCCAGACGCCGTCGGCTTGAATTTGAGTATGCGCCAATTCATCTCGGCGACGTCCTCGTCGCCGACGCGCCAGATGATGTGCTGGTTGATGAAGAAGCCTTCGCCGAGCGCGGTCTGTTTGGGCCCGATCACGTCACCCATCTCCGAGGCTATGCTGACGTGCTCGCCGGGCCGCAGGTAGCGGTGGTACGTCTGCTCACAGTTGGTGGCGACCACACCGACATAGCCGGCGTCGTCGAACAGCTTCATGATGGGGCCCATCGGATCGTCGTCCGGACGCTCCCCGCCCAGCCCGAACATCGTCCACACCTGAATCATGGCCGGCGGCGCGACAATTCCGGGGTGTCCGACGGCGCGGGCCGCGGCCTCATCCAGATAGATCGGGTTGCGGTCGCCGATGGCCTCCACCCAGTTGTTGATCATCGGCTGGTTCACCGGATCCCGGCCGGCGCGCGGCTTGGGATCGCCCGCCGCCTTGATCTCCGCGAGGGCTTCCTGAATGTCCGTCATCGAGGCACCCTCGGCACCTTGAGGCCCGACGCGGCGATCATTTCACGCATGACTTCGTTCACGCCTCCACCGAAGGTGATGACCAGGTTGCGTTTGGTCTGAGAGTCGAGCCAGTTGAGCAGCTCGGCGGTGTCCGACTCGGCTGGGTTGCCGTACTTGCCGACGATTTCCTCAGCGAGTCGGCCAATGTATTGAATTCGCTCCGTACCAAAGACTTTCGTTGACGCGGCGTCGGCTACGTTGATGTCCTCGCCGGCGGCGGCCACCTGCCAATTCAGCAGCTCGTTGATCCGCCACATCGAGTGAATCTCACCCAGTGCGCGTTTGACGTCGTCGTGATCAATCGGCGTGACGCCGTCTCCACCCGGCTTTGAAGCCCACTCGTGTACTCGGTCGTAAATGCCGGCGACCCGCCCGGCGGGGCCGAGCATCACCCGTTCGTTGTTGAGCTGGGTGGTGATCAGCCGCCATCCGCCGTTCTCCTCACCGACCAGCATGTCGGCAGGCACCCGCACGTCGTTGTAGTAGGTGGCGTTGGTGTGGTGGGCGCCGTCGGACAGGATGATCGGCGTCCAGGAGTAACCCGGGTCCTTGGTGTCGACGATCAGAATCGAAATGCCTTTGTGCTTAACGGCCTCCGGGTCAGTGCGGCAGGCCAGCCAGATGTAGTCGGCATCGTGGGCGCCCGTGGTGAACACCTTCTGTCCGTTGACGATGTACTCGTCGCCTTGGCGCACGGCCGTGGTACGCAACGACGCCAGGTCGGTCCCGGCCTCCGGCTCGGTGTAGCCGATCGCGAAGTGCACCTCACCGGCCAGGATCGCGGGCAGGAACTTCTTCTTCTGCATCTCACTGCCGAACACCTGCAGCGTGGGCCCCACGGTCTGCAGGGTGACGGCGGGCAGTGGCACATCGGCCCGATGGGCCTCGTTGACGAAGATCTGCTGTTCGATCGGGCCGAAGCCCAAGCCGCCGAACTCCTTTGGCCACCCGACACCGAGCTTGCCGTCACGGCCCATCCGCCGGATCACCGCACGATAGGCGGCGTTGTGACGGTCCTCCCCCATCGCCTTCATCTCGTCGGCCGAGATGAGGTTTGAAAAGTATTGGCGTAGCTCGGCTTGCAGCTGACGCTGCTCCGGGGTCAGTTCGATGAACATTGCGCTCCCACCAGATCGAGACGATGCGACGGCCCGCCCAGCAACCGGGTCAGGTCTTTGATCGTGGAGTAGTACCGGTGCATCGGGTAGGTGATGTCCATGCCCATGCCACCGTGCAAGTGGTGGCAGAGCTGCATCACCGGCGGCGCCTGCGACGTCACCCAGTACCCGAGCACGTCCAGGTCATCATCAGCGTCCCGCCCTTCGGACAGCCGCCAGACCACCGACTTAGCCGCCAAATCAATGGTGCGCGAAGCGATGTAGACCTCCGCGAGCTGAGCGGCGACGGTCTGGAACGTCGACAGCGGCTTGCCGAATTGCTTCCGGTTGGCCACGTAGTCAGCAGTCAGACGAAGCGCCCCGGCCACCAGCCCATCGGTGAACGCGCCCATCACGGCCAGCGCCAGCTGGTTGACCCGGTGCGCGGACGCGCCCGCCAAAACGTCCGCGCCGGGAACCGCCACGTCACTGAAGGTGACCGTGTACTCGTCGGAACCATTCGACGTCGGCGTGCGCACCAGCTGCACAGCGTCGGCCTTGGGCGACACCACCACGACCGCGCTGTCGGTCGTCACGACCATCCAATCCGCTTGCCCGGCATAGGCAACGCCGACTTTGGTGCCCGACAACCGCCCATTGGTGAACGTGGTTGCGGGACGGTCGGGCAGCGCCGCACCGGGCTCGTTGAGCGCCGCGGTCAACACCCCGCCCTTGGCAACCCCGGCCAGGAAACGGTCCTGTTGTTCATCGGATGCAAGGTCGAGCAGCAGCACCACGCCGAAGCCCAGCGTGGCCAGCGCCGGCGTGATGGCGCCGTGGCGACCCACTTCGGTCAGCACGGTTGCGACCTCGGGCAGACCCACGCCGTCGCCGCCGAGACGTTCCGGCACCGGCAGCGCCGTCACACCGCCGGCGACCAGCGCATCCCAGCCCAAGTCCCGGTCCAGCACCGACGTGACGACATCGGCGACGGCCTGCTGCTCAGCGGTGAGATCGAAGTCCATCGTCGTTTTTGAATCCGTCGTATCTTTTGAATCCATCAATGCGCCACCGGGCACTTGCCGGTGTAGTCGACCTCCCAGCGCTTGATGCCGTTGAGCCACCCCGACCGCAGCCGCTCGGGCGCGGAGATCGGCGTGAGGTCCGGCATGTGGTCGGCGACGGCGTTGAAGATCAGGTTGATCGTCATCCGCGCCAGGTTGGCGCCGATGCAGTAATGCTCTCCGGTGCCGCCGAAACCGACATGCGGATTCGGGTTCCGCATGATGTTGAAGGTGAACGGATCGTCGAAGACATCTTCGTCGAAGTTGGCCGACCGGTAGAACATCAGCACCCGCTGGCCCTTCTTGATCTGCACACCGGACAATTCGTAGTCCTCGAGCGCAGTGCGCTGGAAGCAGGTGACCGGGGTCGCCCACCGGACGATCTCGTCGGCGGCGGACTCCGGGCGCTCCTTCTTGTAGAGCTCCCATTGGTCGGGGAAGTCGGCGAACGCCATCATCCCCTGCGTGATGGAGTTGCGGGTGGTCTCGTTTCCGGCCACCGCGAGCATCATCACAAAGAAACCGAACTCGTCGTCGGAAAGCTTTTCGCCGTCGATGTCGGCATTGATCAGGGTGGTGACGATGTCGTCGCCGGGATTCTCGGCCTTCAGGGCGGCCATCTGCATCGCGTAGGTGAGCACCTCGACCGACGACGTCTTTGGGTCGATGTCGGCGTACTCGGGATCGTCGTTGCCGGTCATCTCGTTGGACCAGCGGAACAGCTTTTCGCGGTCCTCTTGCGGCACCCCGAGCAGACCAGCGATCGCCTGCAGGGGCAACTCACACGCCACCTGCTCGACGAAGTCGCCGGACCCGGTAGCCGCCGCGGCCTTGGCGATGGTCTGGGCGCGTTCGTTGAGTTCGTCGCGCAGGCGTCCGATGGCGCGCGGTGTGAAGCCGCGGGAGATGATGCTGCGCAGCCGGGTGTGCTGCGGGGGGTCCATGTTGAGCATGACGAAGCGCTGGAGGTCGATGTCCTCGCGCGCGATGTCGTTGTTGAAACGCGGGATCACGCAGTTCTCGTGGCTGGAGAACACGTCGTTGCGCCGCGAGATCTCTTTGACGTCCTTGTGCTTGCTGATCGCCCAGTAGCCGCCGTCGTGAAAGCCGCCTCCTGTGCCCGGAGCCTGTGCGTTCCACCAGATGGGCGCGGTCGCCCGCAACTCGGCAAACTCCTCGACCGGTAGCCTCTCCGCGTAGATGTCGGGGTCGGTGAAATCGAACCCGGGGGGAAGATTGGGGCTGGGCACGCTACTTCTCCTAACTGCTGGTCTCTACGCTGGCCTGGCGACTGGCCTCCTGATTGGCGGTCCCAGGACACTAGCTCTCATAGTGGAGCTCTGTTGCCAGTAAAACATGCCTCCACCGTAGAAAAAAGGCGCCAACGCATCCTCGCTTGTCATAGTAATGAAACGTGTTCTAGCCTGGCCCCATGGGTAACCCGGTAATCGTTGAAGCCACCCGCAGCCCGATCGGCAAACGCAATGGATGGCTATCAGGACTGCACGCCACCGAGCTGCTGGGCGGGGTGCAGAAGGCACTAGTGAACAAGGCCGATATCAATTCCGGCTTTGAAGCCGGCCAAGTCGAGCAGGTCATCGGCGGCTGCGTGACGCAGTACGCGGAGCAGTCCAACAACATCAGCCGGACGGCCTGGCTGACCGTGGGTTTGCCCGAACACGTCGGCGCCACCACCGTCGACTGCCAGTGCGGCAGTGGGCAGCAGGCCAATCATCTGATAGCCGGGCTGATTGCCATCGGCGCGATCGACGTCGGCGTCGCCTGCGGCATCGAGGCGATGAGCCGGGTCGGCCTCGGCGCCAACGCGGGTCCGGACCGCAATTGGCGCGCCGAGTCGTGGGACATCGACCTGCCCGACCAGTTCACCGCCGCCGAGCGGATCGCCAAGCGCCGCGGCATCACCCGCGAAGACATCGACGCGTGGGGGTTCGAGTCTCAGCTGCGCGCCAAGCGGGCCTGGGACGAGGGCCGTTTCGACCGGGAAATCTCGCCGATCGAGGCGCCGGTGCTCGACGAGCAGAAGCAGCCCACCAGCGAGCGCCACATGGTCTCCCGCGACCAGGGCCCGCGCGACACCACGATCGAGGGCTTGAGCCAGCTGAAGCCGGTCATCGAGGGCGGAATCCACACGGCGGGCACGTCGTCTCAGATTTCCGACGGCGCGGCGGCGGTGCTGTGGATGGACGAGGACAAGGCCAAGGCGCTCGGGCTGCGGCCGCGGGCCCGGATCGTCAGCCAAGCGCTGGTCGGCGCGGAGCCGTACTACCACCTGGACGGTCCGGTGCAGTCGACGGCAAAGGTGCTGGAGAAGGCCGGAATGAAGATGGGCGACATCGACATCGTCGAGATCAACGAGGCGTTCGCGTCGGTCGTGTTGTCCTGGGCGCGGGTCCACGAGCCCGACATGGCCGCGGTCAACGTCAACGGCGGCGCGATTGCGTTGGGCCACCCCGTGGGTTGCACCGGCAGCCGGCTGTTCACCACCGCATTGCACGAGCTGGAGCGCTCCGACCAGAGCACCGCGCTGATCACCATGTGTGCGGGCGGCGCCCTGTCCACCGGCACCATCATCGAGCGCATCTAGCCCGTCAGTGATCGTCACTTGATCGTCTCTGAGGAGAGCCGGATCGCCGCGGCGCAGGCATACATCGACGCGCTTGTCAGCCATGACGGCGATGCCGTTCCCTTCGCAGCCGGATGTACTCGCGTCGAGCAGGGGATCAAGAACGGGTTTTCCGGAAAACACCTGCGGCGCAGCCTCAATCGCGGGCCCCAGTACTGGGTCATCGCGGACACGACGCCACCGGACTACCGCATCATCGGCGATGAGGTGCACGCTGCGTACGACGTGCTGACCAGGGCGGCGTTCGGCGGACGGCGGCTGGCCGCACGGGTCGACGAGTCCTTCCTGATCCCCGCCGATAGCCCGAGCGGGAAGGCCAATATCCACCACATCAAGGTTCGCTTCCACCCGTTCATTCAGCGCTAAACCGCTCTAGGATCACTGTCATGCCGAAATCACCACCGCGGTTTCTGAATTCGTCGTACACCGACTTCGTGATCAAGTGGATGTCGCGCCTCAACACGTTCATGTACCGGCGCAGCGGCGGGGAAGGCCTTGGCAGCACCTTCCAAAACATTCCCGTCGCCCTGCTGACCACCACCGGCCGCAAGACCGGAGAGCCCCGGGTCAGCCCGCTCTACTTTCTCCGTGACGGAGACCGGGTTGTCGTCGCGGCTTCGAAAGGTGGTGCCGCCAAGAACCCGATGTGGTACCTCAACCTCAAGGCCAACCCGAAGGTGCAGGTGCAGATCAAGAGAGAGGTGCTCGACCTGACCGCGCGGGACGCTACCGATGAGGAGCGCGCCCGGTACTGGCCGCGACTGGTGGACATGTACCCGTCCTACGAGGACTACCAGTCCTGGACCGACCGGACGATCCCGATCGTCATCTGCGATCCCTAAGCACCCTACGGCCTCGCCGAGCGTCACACTCGGCGCGGCTGGCTATGCCCCGTAGACCGGGACCGCCGGGCGCGCCTTGGCCAGTAGATCGGCGACGACGGGCCCCAGCTCCGCGGGATCCCACCTTGCCCCCTTGTCGACCTGCGGCCCGTGCGCCCAGCCCTCGGCGGCCCGGATGATGCCACCCTCGACCTCGAACACCTTGCCGGTGACGTCACGAGATTCGGTGCTGCCCAGCCATACCACCAACGGCGAAACGTTCTCCGGCGCCATCGCATCGAAGCCTTCGTCGGGCTTGGCCATCATCTCGGCGAAGACGGTTTCGGTCATCCGGGTACGGGCCGAGGGCGCGATGGCGTTGACGGTCACCCCGTAGCGGCCCATCTCGGCGGCGGCCACGAGCGTCAGCGCCGCGATGCCCGCCTTGGCGGCGCTGTAGTTACCCTGCCCGACGCTGCCCTGCAGGCCCGCACCGGAACTCGTGTTGATGATCCGTGCGTCAACGGTTTTCCCCTCCTTGGACAGCCCGCGCCAATAGGACGCGGCGTGCCGCATCGTGGCGAAGTGGCCCTTGAGGTGCACGGCGATGACGGCGTCGAACTCCTCCTCGCTGGTGTTGGCCAACATCCTGTCGCGCACGATGCCGGCGTTGTTCACCAAAACGTCCAGGGCACCGAAGGTCTCGACGGCGGTCGCAATCAGGTGGGCCGCTTGTTCCCAGTCGGCGATGTTGGATCCGTTGGCGACGGCTTCCCCACCGGCCGCGGTGATCTCGTCGACCACGCCCTGCGCAGCGCTTCCGCCGCTTGCGGGTGAACCGTCCAGTCCCACCCCGATGTCATTGACCACCACGCGCGCGCCTTCGGCCGCGAAGGCCCGCGCATGGGCGCGGCCGATACCGCCGCCCGCTCCGGTGACGATGACGACGCGGCCGTCAACCAATCCCATATCTGTTGTCTCCTCTACTTGATCGCGCTCGTGGTGGCGAGATAGTGCGGCGGCTCGCCGCCCCCGTGCACCTCCAGCGTGGCACCGCTGATGTAGGACGCCGCGTCCGAGGCCAAAAATGCTACGGCCCAGCCGACATCGTCGGGTTTGGCCAGCCGGCGAAGCGGGACGTTCTTCGAAATCGCGGCGATCGACTCGGCGTCACCGTAGAACAGCTCCGATTGTTCGGTCTCCACCATGCCGACCACGCACGCGTTCACCCGGACCTTCGGTCCCCACTCCACGGCCAGCGTCTCCGTGAGGCTTTCCAGGCCCGCCTTGGCCGCTCCGTAAGCGGCGGTGCCCGGTGTGGGCCGTCGGCCGCTGACACTGCAGATGTTGATGATCGACCCGCCGCGCTGCTGGTTTTGCATCTTGTCGTTCGCATGCTGTGAAACCGACAGCGCGCCAATCAGATTGAGCTCGATGATCTTGCGGTTGAACTTCGCGCTGGAGTCCGCGGTCAGCACGTACGGCGAACCGCCGGCGTTGTTGACCACGACGTCGAGCGCGCCATGCCGGTCGAAGATCGCATCGATCAACGCCTTTACGGCGTCGTCGTCGCGGACGTCGCAGGAGTGGAACTCGTATGGCGAACCCTCGACGGCCCGTCGCGCGCAGGTGATCACGGTCGCGCCCTGCGCGGCGAAAACCGAACTGATACCGGCACCTACCCCACGAACGCCACCGGTGACCAAAACCACCCGCCCGGTCAGGCCCAAGTTGATGGCGTCGGCTCCTTCGGCGCTCGTCACTGTGCTAGCGTACCAAGCAAGTGCTTGCTTAGGTAGCTATCCCACCAGGAAGTGCAATGACGATCACATCCACCACCCCCGAGCCGGGCATAGTCGCGGTGACCGTCGACTACCCGCCCGTCAACGCCATTCCGTCGCGCGGCTGGTTCGAACTCGCCGACGCGATCACGGCCGCCGGCAACAACTCCGAGACCCACGCAGTAATCCTGCGGGCCGAGGGCCGCGGCTTCAACGCCGGTGTGGACATCAAGGAAATGCAACGCACCGAAGGATTTACTGCACTCATCGACGCCAATCGCGGCTGCTTCGCCGCGTTCCGCGCGGTCTACGAATGTGCGGTGCCGGTGATCGCGGCGGTGAACGGATTCTGCGTCGGCGGCGGCATCGGGCTGGTCGGTAACTCCGACGTCATCGTGGCCTCCGACGACGCCACCTTCGGGCTGCCGGAGGTGGAACGCGGCGCCCTGGGCGCGGCAACCCACCTGTCGAGGTTGGTCCCCCAGCACATGATGCGGCGACTGTTCTTCACCGCCGCCACCGTCGACGCCGCCACCCTGCATCACTTCGGCTCGGTGCACGAGGTGGTGCCCCGCGCCGAAATCGACGAAGCCGCCCTAAGGGTCGCCCGCGACATCGCAGCCAAGGACACCCGCGTCATCCGTGCGGCCAAAGAGGCGCTCAACTTCATCGACGTGCAACGGGTCAATTCGAGTTATCGTATGGAACAAGGCTTTACGTTCGAGCTCAACCTCGCCGGGGTCTCCGACGAGCACCGCGACGCGTTCGTGAAGAAGCCATGAGCGACAAGAGGACGACTCTGGACGAGGCCGTCGCGCAGTTACGTAGCGGCATGACGATCGGCATCGGCGGCTGGGGCTCGCGGCGCAAACCCATGGCCTTCGTGCGTGCCATGCTGCGCACGGACGTCAAGGACTTGACGGTGGTCACCTACGGCGGACCCGACCTGGGGCTGCTGTGCTCGGCGGGCAAAGTCAAGCGCGTCTACTACGGCTTCGTCTCGCTTGACTCCCCGCCGTTCTACGATCCTTGGTTCGCCCAGGCGCGCACCAGCGGAGCCATCGAAGCCCGCGAAATGGACGAGGGCATGCTGCGCTGCGGGCTGCAGGCCGCGTCGCAACGCCTGCCGTTCCTGCCGATCCGTGCCGGGCTGGGCAGTTCGGTTCCCGACTTCTGGGAGGGCGAACTGCTCACGGTGACCAGCCCGTATCCGGCGCCCGGCGGTGGACACGAGACGCTGATCGCCATGCCCGCATTGCGTCTAGACGCCGCCTTTGTCCACCTCAATCTCGGTGACAGCCAAGGCAATGCGGCCTACACCGGCATCGATCCCTACTTCGACGATCTGTTCTTGATGGCCGCCGACAAACGCTACCTGTCGGTGGAGCGCGTCGTCTCCACCCAGGAGTTGGTCAAGGCGGTCCCGCCGCAGGCGTTGCTGGTGAACCGGATGATGGTCGACGCGGTGGTGGAGGCACCCAACGGTGCCCACTTCACCACCGCCGCACCGGATTACGCCCGCGACGAGAAATTCCAACGGCACTATGCCGAGGCGGCCTCGACGGAAGAGGGCTGGCAGAAGTTCGTCCAGACCTACCTGTCGGGCAGCGAAGCCGATTATCAAGCGGCCGTACGAGCGTTCGGACAGGAGGCATCCAAGTGAGCACCCGAGCCGAAGTGTGCGCGATCGCCTGCGCCGAGTTGTTCAGGGACGCGGGCGAAATCATGATCAGCCCGATGACCAACATGGCCTCCATTGGAGCCCGGTTGGCGCGTCTCACTTTCTCCCCCGGCATCCTGCTGACCGACGGCGAGGCGCAGCTGCTGGCCGACACCCCGGCGCTCGGCGCGTCGGGAGCCGTCGAGGGCTGGATGCCGTTTGGCCAGGTGTTCGAGACGCTGGCCTGGGGGCGCCGGCACGTGGTGATGGGCGCCAATCAGGTTGACCGCTTTGGCAATCAGAACATCTCGGCGTTCGGCCCGCTGCAGCGCCCCACCCGGCAGATGTTCGGCGTCCGCGGCGCGCCCGGCAATGCCATCAACCACGCGACCAGCTACTGGGTCGGCAACCATTCCAAGCGGGTGTTCTGCGACACGGTCGACGTGGTCTGCGGCATCGGCTACGACAAGATTGACGCGGACAACCCGGCGTTCCGGTTCGCCAATACGTACCGGGTGGTGTCCAACCTCGGAGTGTTCGACTTCGGCGGCCCGGACAGGACCATGCGGGCCCTCTCCCTGCACCCCGGCGTATCCCCCGACGAAGTCCGCGAAAACACTTCGTTCGAAGTGCACGGCCTTGATGAGGCCGACGAATCCAGGCGGCCGACCGACGACGAGCTGCGACTGATCTGCGAGGTCATCGACCCGAAGGCATTGCGCGACAGAGAGATACGTTCATGAGGTTGCGCACGCCGCTGACCGAGTTGGTCGGCGTCGAGCACCCCGTGGTCCAAACCGGGATGGGCTGGGTGGCCGGTGCCCGGCTGGTGTCTGCCACGGCCAACGCGGGCGGCCTCGGCATCCTGGCTTCAGCCACCATGACGCTGGATGAGTTGGCGACGGCCATCGGCAAGGTCAAGGCCGCCACCGACAAGCCGTTCGGCGTGAACATCCGCGCCGACGCCGCCGACGCTCCCGACCGGGTCGAGTTGATGATCCGCGAGGGCGTGAAGGTGGCGTCATTCGCCTTGGCGCCCAAGCAGGAGCTGATAGCTCGGCTGAAAGAAGCTGGGGCAGTCGCCATCCCGTCGATCGGCGCGGCCAAACACGCGCGCAAGGTAGCGGGCTGGGGTGCCGACGCGGTGATCGTGCAGGGCGGTGAAGGCGGCGGGCACACCGGACCCGTCGCCACCACGCTGCTGCTGCCGTCCGTGCTGGACGCGGTGCAGGGCAACGGGATCCCGGTGATCGCGGCGGGCGGATTCTTCGACGGACGCGGGCTCGCGGCGGCGTTGTCCTACGGCGCCGCCGGCGTCGCGATGGGCACCCGGTTTCTGCTCACCTCGGATTCCACCGTTCCCGATGCGGTCAAACGGCGCTACCTCGAGGCGGCGCTGGACGGCACGGTGGTCACCACCCGAGTTGACGGCATGCCGCATCGCGTGCTGCGTACCGGTCTGGTCGAGAAGCTGGAAAGCGGCTCGCGGGCAAGGGGTTTCGCCGCGGCGGTGCGCAATGCCGCCAAGTTCAAGCAGATGTCGCAGATGACCTGGGGAGCGATGGTCCGCGACGGCCTGGCGATGCGCCACGGCAAGGAGCTGACCTGGTCGCAGGTGGTGATGGCGGCGAACACCCCGATGCTGCTCAAGGCCGGGCTGGTCGAGGGCAACACCGAGGCCGGGGTGTTGGCCTCCGGGCAGGTAGCCGGCATCCTCGACGACCTGCCGTCATGCGCCGAACTGATCGACTCGATCGTTCGCGACGCGATCGCTCACTTGAAGGCCGCGGCGGCGCTGGTCGAAGGAATGTAAGCCGTCGACCAAAGACCCTCGCCTTGGCTGATAGCCGGGGTCATGCTGGAGCAATGAGTGCGCTGACACCGGGATCCTGGCCTGATTCGCTCTTGAACACCGTTCGTGCTTCGAACAAATATCTGCTCAACCCGCTGATTGTGCAGCTGGCCGGCCACAAGCATTGGTACGCAGCCGCGATCCGGCACACCGGGCGACGGTCGGGCAAGCAGTACGCCACACCGGTCGTGGCCGAGCGCGTGACTGACGGGTTCGTCGTACCGCTGCCCTACGGGACCCGGGTGGACTGGTTGCAGAACGTCCTCGCCGCGGGGCGAGCCACCATCTCGTCCCAGGGCGAAAACTACGACGTGGTCCAGCCCGAGCTCATCGACGCGGCGGCGGCGCTGCCCTTGCTTTCGGGCGGGCGACGACGCACCTTTCAGCGAGTTGGGATCGAGCAGTACCTGAGGGTCAAGGACGAGCCCGCGAGCGGATGAAGCGTATAGCTACAACGAGCTATAATTAAGCTATAGTCTTCATATGGCAAAGGTGAAGACTATTCCTTCACTCCGGGCGCCCGTGATCGGCGATGTGGTGGGGTCCCGCCGTGCCGACGACCGGTCCGCCCTGCATAGACACGTGGCCGCGGCTTTACGCCAGGTCGGCGAAGGCGCGATCGACCCGCCGGTGTTCACCGTCGGCGACGAGTTTCAGGGCAGCTACCCCGCCCTTGGCGCTGCGATCGACGCCGCGCTAACAGTGCGGCTGCTGGTTGCCCCCGACATCGACGTCCGTTTCGGGATCGGATGGGGTGCGGTCACCGTCCTGGACGCTGACGCCGGAATTCAGGACGGCCCCGCCTGGTGGGCGGCGCGAGACGCCATCAGGCATACCGCTGAAATTCAGCGGCAGGCGGGCTTCACGCTGGTGCGCACCACCTTCCGGGCGGACGACGACACCCGCGCCGACGTCGCCGCGGTCAACGCGGCCCTGATCTGTCGGGACCATCTGCTTGGATCGCTGGATGAAAGATCGCTACGGATTGTGAGGGGCTTGATGACCGGGCGAACCAAGAAGGAACTCGCCGCGGCCGAGGGTATCAGCGCCTCGGCGGTGTCGCAGCGGGCGAGCCGCGACGGTCTGGACCTCATTGTCCTAGCGTCCCAATACCTTCGGAGCCTGCCATGAGCGCGGTGGCGGTCCTGCTGATCGCGGTCGGAATCGCCGACGCGTGGCGGCGGTTATCCCGTGCGGTTTGGTTACCGCTGGTCGCCGGGCCGGTTGCGGTCGTGGCTTGTGCGGCGCTGTGCCAGCTCTGGCGCGCCGGCGACGTCGTGCTGCTCGGGTTGGCCGCGACAACGGCCGTCGTCTGGGAGGTGTTGTGCATGCGCAGCGAGCGCACCGGCAGGAGCCAGCGCACACCGCTGGCCGTCATGCTCAGCGCGCTCGCAGTGCTGATTGCGTTGTCCGGCTGGGGATCTCACGTGGGCGGCCTTGCCGCGCGCTGGGCAACCTGGGTGGCTCTGCCGTTGGGTGGTGTCGCGCCCAACCGACTGCTGATGGTCGTAGGTGTGGTGCTGCTGCAGCTGGCGACCGGTAACCAGCTGGTGCGCCTCGTCTTGGGCACGGTCGGTGCGGTGCGTCCGGCCGGCGAGCCGCAGCCATCCGACCGGCTCAAAGGCGGCCGGCTGCTGGGGCCCATGGAACGCCTGCTGATCCTCAGCCTCGGTGCCGGCGGTCAGGTCGCGGCCGCCGGAGCCGTCGTCGCGGCCAAGAGCATCATCCGGTTTCCGGAATTGAGCGCCCAAAAGAACCGCAACGGCGAGGTCGGCATCGACGAGGTGACGGAGTATTTCCTAGTCGGCAGCTTCGCGAGTTGGCTGCTCGCCCTCGGCGGCATGGCGCTGGTGCTGGCCACGCGCTAATCGCCTGCGCGAGTGTGAAATCCCCGACGCGACACGCTCGGCGGGAAGGCCGGCGCGGCCGCCGAAAAGCTACAGCCGCTCGATGATGGTGACGTTGGCCGTGCCGCCGCCCTCGCACATCGTCTGCAACCCGTAGCGGCCGCCGATACGCTCCAGCTCGTTCAGCATGGTGGTGAACAGCTTGGCCCCGGTGGCGCCCAGCGGATGACCGAGGGCGATCGCGCCGCCGTTGGGATTGACCTTCTCCGGGTCCGCCTTGACTTCCTTGAGCCAGGCCAAAACTACTGGCGCAAAAGCCTCGTTGATTTCGACGGTGTCGATGTCGTCGATGGACAGCCCGGTCTTCTCCAACGCGTACCGGGTGGCCGGGATGGGTCCGGTCAACATGAACACCGGGTCGGCGGCGCGGGCACTGATGTGGTGGATGCGCGCCCGCGGGGTCAGCTTGTGGTCCTTGACGGCCTGTTCCGAAGCCAGCAGCACCGCGCTGGCGCCGTCCGAGATCTGGCTGGCCATCGCCGCCGTCAACCGGCCCCCCTCGACCAGCGGCTTCAAGCCGGCCATCTTTTCCAGCGAGGACTCGCGCGGGCCCTCGTCGAGCCGGAACGGCCCGGATTCGGTTTCGACAGTGATGATTTCGTTGTCGAAGTGACCGCCGCGGATCGCGGCAAACGCGCGCTCGTGGCTGGCCAACGCGTACCGTTCCATCTCTTCACGCGACAGGTTCCACTTCTCGGCGATCAGCTCCGAGCCGCGGAATTGTGAAATCTCCTGATCCCCGTACCGGTGCAGCCACTGCTTGGACTCGTTGGTGGGCGAAGTGAACCCGAACTGCTCGCCGACCGACATCGCCGACGAGATCGGGATCTGGCTCATGTTCTGCACGCCGCCGGCCACGATCAGGTCGGCGGTGCCCGCCATTATCGCCTGCGCGCCAAAGGAAATCGCCTGCTGGCTGGAGCCGCACTGGCGATCCACGGTGACGCCGGGAACCTCCTCCGGATAGCCGGCGGCCAGCCACGAGAGTCGCGCGATGTTACCCGCCTGCCCCCCGATGGCGTCGACACAACCGGCGATCACATCGTCGACGGCGGCGGGATCGACGTCGACCCGGTCGAGCAGTCCGCGCCACGCATGAGCCCCCAGATCGACGGGATGTATCCCGGCCAGCGCGCCGTTACGCTTGCCAACCGCGGTACGTACAGCGTCGATGACGTACGCCTCGGGCATGTTTCAGACTCCTTCATCAATCGTTTTTGAAATCCGCCGTAACGCCGCCAAGGACGATGGCGAGATATTGCTGACCCACCTGCTCTGCGGTAAGTGGGGCGCCGGGTTGATACCAGCGCACCGACACCCAGGTGGTGTCGCGGATGAAACGGTAGACGAGGTCGACGTCGAGGTCCGGCCGGAAGTAGCCCTCGTCGATGCCCTGGCTGAGCACCTCGACCCACATCTTGCGCTGTTGGCGGTTCATGTCCTCGATGTAGGAGAACCGGGGCTGCGACAACAGCCGCTTGGCCTCGTCCTGATAGATGACGACCTGAGCGTGCCGATGCTCGATCGCCTCGAACGACGCCATGAACAGACCCTTGAGCCGCTCCAGCGGATTGGCCTCGGTGTCCATGATTTCGCTATAGCGGGCGAACAGCCAATCCAGGAAGCTGCGCAACAGCTCGTCGACCATCTCCTCTTTGGAGGAAAAATGGTGATACAGACTGCCGGACAGGATGCCGGCACCGTCGGCGATATCGCGCACGGTGGTGGCGCGCAGGCCACGCTCGGCGAACATGGTCGCGGCGAGCTCCAGTAGCTCGTCTCGCCGGCTGTTCGCCTGACCGGTCACTCGGTCCACCCGATCAGGGTATCAACCAAGCGCTTGCTCGGCCAATCAAACCCATCCCGATTTTCACGGAACCGACGTCTACTACTCGGCGTCGTCGGTAGCATCCGTGACGCGGTACTCAATTCCATACGGGCACCGGTCGCCCTTTGGTGGTGGCTGGTGGAAACGGGTCGGAGGTCAGCGGTATGAGCTTTTTGGTGTTGCCCCCGGAAATCAATTCGGCGCTGATGTTTTCCGGTGCGGGCTCGGGCCCACTGTTGGAGGCCTCGACGGCCTGGGACGGGTTGGCCTCCGAGTTGGGAAACGCGGCGTCCTCGTTTTCGTCGGTGACCTCGGGGCTGGCCGGCCAAGCATGGCAGGGTGCGACGTAGCAGGCGATGACGGCCGCGGCCGCCCCCTATACCGGGTGGCTCAGTCAGGCGGCGGCTCAGGCATCAGCGGCGGCTGAGCAGGCCCGCGCGGTGGTCAGCGCCTTTGAGGCCGCCCGCGCGGCGACGGTGCAGCCGATCATGGTGGATCTCAACCGTAATTCGTTGGTGCAGATGGTGCTGTCGAACTGGTTCGGGCTTAACGCGCCGGCGATCGCCCAACTCGAGGGCGACTACGAGGCGATGTGGGCCCAAGACGCCTCGGCGATGTCGAGCTACTACTCCGGTGCCTCTGCCGCGGCCGCGGGATTGTCGCCCGCACAGACTCTGCAGGACCTGCTGGCGAGCCTGCCCAACCTCGGCATCGGCAACAAGGGCAACGCCAACCTGGGCAACGGCAACACAGGCATTGGCAACATCGGGGGCGGAAACAACGGCAACTTCAACATCGGCGGCGGTAACGGCTTTAATGGTGTGGCGGCCAATGGAAACATCGGCGGCGGAAACCAAGGCAATAGCAACCTCGGTTTCGGCAATGGCTCTAACCCCAGCTCGATCTCCGACCTCGGCCACAATGTGGGCTTCGGCAACGCCGGCAGTAACAACTGGGGCTTCGGTAACAGCGGGGACAGTAACCGAGGCGGCGGAAACACCGGCAACAACAACATTGGTGGCGGAAACACCGGCAACAACGACATCGGCTTCGGCCTTACGGGTAGCAATGAGATCGGGATCGGCAAAACCTATTTCAACACCGCAACTAACCAGTTTAGTTTCGGCGGTCTGAACTCGGGCAGCGGCAATATCGGGTTGGGGAATTCGGGCACTGGCAACATCGGCTTCTTCAACTCCGGCAGCGGCAACATCGGCATGTTCTCCACGGGCACCAACACCAATTTGCCGGGACACCTCAACAGCTTTGGCTTCGGGAACTCGGGCGCCGGCAACGTCGGCGTCGGGAACGCTGGCGACTGGAATTTCGGCTTCGGGAACTCGAACAACGTCAACACAGGCTTCGGGAACTCGGGCGGGCTCGACACCGGCTTCGGAAACGGCGGCCCTTTCGACACCGGGTTCTGGGATTCCGGCGGCACGAACACGGGCTGGGGGAATTCGGGCAACGGCAATACGGGCGCGTGGAATTCGGGACTGGTCAACACGGGTTTCGGGTTCACTACGAACACGGGCGCCACCAACTCGGGCTTCAACAACACCGGTTCAGATGTCTCG
>NZ_JBKQOI010000002.1:0-5932 GCF_052145595.1 Mycobacterium sp.
TTCATGCATAACTGATATTATGCATGAATTATGACCGCGGCCGGCCCCACTCCACCACCATCCGGGCCCCTCACGGACCGCGAGCGCCCGGACTGGTTTCGCGCATTCCTGACCGACCGCGCGACTCGTAAACCCTCGCCACACACCTTGCAGGCATACCGGCACGACTTCGACGCCATCGCGACACTGATCACCGGCGCGCGCGAACACGCCGGGGCGCTCGCGACGGCCGAGCTCACCAAAGACGCGATGCGACGGGCATTTGCGGCCTATGCCGAATCGCACGAATCCGCCTCCATCCGGCGGTGCTGGTCGACGTGGAACACCTTGTGCGGCTTCCTGTTTACTGCCGACCTGCTCCCGGCGAACCCGATGCAACTGGTAGGTCGGCCCAAACCCGGCAGAACGCTTCCCAAATCCCTGCCCCCGCCCGCCGCCGAGGCGCTTCTCCACGCCATTGACGCACCCGGTGCCCTCAAACGGCGGACCGACTGGCCAGAGCGCGACCGAGCTATCATTCTCACCGCACTGTTGGCGGGGCTGCGCGCCCAGGAGCTGCGTAGCGCCAATGTCGGAGATCTCCGCGTCACCGAAGACGGCGGCGGCGTCCTCCACGTGCGCGGCAAGGGCAATAAAGACCGCACCGTCCCGGTCGAAGCTGCCCTGATCGCTGTGCTCACCGCATACCTGGTCAGCCGAGCCGTCCGCTTCCCGGCGGCAGCCCGCCGCCGCGCGCGCGACAGTGAGCTGAACCGCTGGTCGGCCAGCGCGCCACTGTTTGTTGGCCACGACGGCCAGCGAATAACCCGCGGGGCCTTGCAATACCGCGTCCTGCGCGCTTTCAATCTCGCCGGCCCCGATGCCCAACGCACTCCCGGCGCGCTCGTACACGCATTGCGCCACACCTACGCCACCGAGCTGGCCAACACCAACATCAGCGTCTACACGCTCATGAAACTGCTTGGGCACGAATCCATGGCGACTTCTCAGCGCTACGTCATCAGCGCTGGCTCAGAGACGAAAGCCGCGGCGGCGCAGAACCCTCTCTACCACCTTGCCAGCGACCCGGGCGCAGCGGGCCGAAGTGATCCTGGCAATGCGGACTAAACGAGGCGCACTGAGCCGCGATGACACTGGTCGCCCTTCCGGTTTGGATTCGCCCGAACTGACTTGTCCCGTGCGGTCAGACCGGCACGACGTCCACCAAGTCGCCGAGGCCGTCAAAGTCGTCGGCGTTGCGGGTGTAAAGCCGGGCAGAATGAGCATGCGCGGTCGCCGCTATCAGCAGGTCCATCGATCGCGCTCGCGGCTGACGTCCCGCGTCAACGACGGCTGCCGCCACCTGACCATAGCTCGCCGCCACGGCATCATCGACAGGCAGCGCGTCGAACTTACGCTGAACGACCAGCAGGCGCCGCAGCCGCTCAGAGCGCACCTTTTGTTCATTTGCCACCAGAACCCCGAAGTGCAGTTCGGCCAATGTGATTGCGCTGATGGCCAACTCGCCATCAAGAGGCTCGACATCCGTCGCAATGACCACACTGGTGTCTAGAATCGCTCTCACTGCTTTATCCACGGGTGGCGTATTTCCTGGGCGATTAACTCACGGTCGGCATTCCACGCGAGATCTGCGGGCCCCGCGAACAGTTCGGACACGTCGGCCCACCGCCTCCAGGCTCGAGAAGCCGCGGGAACAAGCCGGGCTCCAGGGCGGCCGGCCACGGTGATGGTGATCTCCTCCCCTTCCCCGGCGCGGCGCACGAGTTCGGAGGCGTTCTGCCGCAGCTCGCGTAATCCAACGATCCTCACGTGACCAGGGTAGCACATGTATAACCTGTGCTACCCTGGCGCGAGGCTGGGATTAGCTGAGGAAAGATGTCACACCTGACAGAAAGAATCGCAGCATGAGCCGCGCCGGCCCGCCAACGACCACAGATGACCGAGCGGAGAAGATGACGAAATGACGGACTACACACCTGAGCAGCTCGCGAGCCACATCTTCACGGGACTGCCAGAAGACCTCCTAGAGCATCGGCGGGACGACCTCGTTGCCCGATGCCGCGCCGTGCGTGCGGACGGCTGGGACAACTACCGCTACGTCTGGTCGACCGGTGAGGTCGTTGCAGTGGCATACCTGCTCGACTCACGTGACGTGCTCACGGAGATGAGCGAGGACGAGAACACCGTGCTCCGGCGTTGGGCGTACGACCTCTGGGGGATCCGTGGTGGCGAGGCCGACGAGACCGCCGGCCTCACCCGAACTCGCAAGTGGTTCATGCAGACTCGCTCTGCCGCCGTGGCCGATGCTGAGTAGTCCGCTAGACGTACCGACATGGACATTCTGAGCAGGCTATCCACGAGAGCCGTTGTCGTGCTGGTGCTTGCGGGCCGGGTCCGACCAACTACACGAACGATAGCTCACGCGATCTAGGTAAGCTTCAATGTCTGCGGTGCCGACTTTGACCAAGCTGATGCCGGGCCGTCAGAGCTTCCCCCTTTTCCAATTTGTCTCGGTTAGTTGGCTATCGGCCCGAATCTGTGCAATCTCGGAGACTGCCGATCCCGCCGCGCAGATCCCGGCAGACTCCTGCACCCCCTCGTGACGCTCTGAGGCGGTCCGTGCAGAACCGCCGGCGCCCGCAGTCACCGTGTGATCGTGTGATTCGGTCACCGACAACCGCCCGGTTTGTCGTCATAGACGGGAAGTCATCCTCTCGGTCAGCGCGACCGCTGATCAGGTGTTCCCGGAGCCCAAGCCGGCGTCGTTCACGCGGCGCTGGATCTGGGCGAGGCTGATCCAGCAATAAGTATCGGCATCCAGCACCATGGCCCACTCCTGCCACCCCTCCAGTGCGGCCTCGATGGCGGCGTAGCAGACATCGGCGCGGCTGATGGCAAGTTCGTCGGCATTGTCAGAGCGCCCCTGGTCGCCGATGACGGCGATGAGCTGACCTGTCGGCCCGTAACTCCGCCATCCAGAATCTCGTCGCCGAGGTTCCCCCTCCCCTCGTCGCAGAACTTCTTGGCTACAGCTACCAAGTCGCGCATCGCCATGCAGAAGTTGCAGCGCAACCGTGGTCGCGATACGTCACCTAGTGGTTGTGGATTACCCGACCGCAGGCCCCAAATGGCGGACCGCACCCTCGCACGATGACGAACACGAGGGAACCGAATAAGCAGTCCCACCAGCTAACTACTCCATATTACGAAACGCGTTGTACTCCAGTGGCTTTAACGACTAGCGACTGTGCCGATAATTCCTTCCGAGATATGCAACCAAACCTCGCGGGCAAGCGTGACCGCCACCGAAAAGGGCGCTCCCATATTGACCGACGCTTACCCCACGTGGCGAGTCCCCGATACTAGGTCCACCCGTTTTTAGAGTCGGGTTGTTGTTCCAGATTCGGTTGATCTCGCAGGCCACCGGGTTGCCGGTATGCCTGCATCGGGCATCGTACTCGGCCGGGGGTGGATTTGTCGGTGGTCAGCGGGTGGTGGTGTCGGGGAGCTTGGCGGCCCATTCGGTGACGGTGCGGGTGTATAGCTCGGGCTGGTGGCCGTGCATCGAGTGGGGCATGCCAGGGCAAGCCTCCGAAGTCGCGGTGCGTGCCCGAACCGCCGACGAAAACCTTTACCTGTCGATTCGCGACGACGGAATAGGTGGAGCCGACTCCCGTAAAGGCTCCGGGATCATCGGGCTTAAAGACCGCATTGACGTGCTCGGCGGCAAGATGACTGTCAACAGTCCTGTGGGAAGCGGGACGGCGATCGACGTCACGATCCCACTTGCCATGCCGTCCCCGGAATCTCACGGAGGCCGTTATCAGCAAGGAGATGGCAGCCATGAGACCGTAGTGTCGTGTGACCCGTTGAATGAAGACGTCGCCCAGTTGTGCCAACGGTGCGACTGGGTGGGCGTGCATGGCACACCTGGCACATCCCCCAGCATCCCCAACGGGTTTCTGAAGCTCCAACGGGACGCTAGCTGCGACCGAGCGCCAGCTCGGCCAAAAGCGGTATTCCGCAGCGACCGGTTTCTCCCTCTTCGGCCTAACCCTCTTCGTGTAGCGCCTGATCGGTATCAGACGGCGGCGGTGGCGTTGGTGATGAGTTCGAGTACCTGGGTGGGCCGGGTGGCGAACGAGGCGTGGCTGGTGTCGAGCTCGATGGTTTCGCGGGCGAGGATACGCTTAGCCATCCACCGCTGGGTCTGCGGCGGGATCATTCGGTCTTGGGCGGAGACCTGATACCAGCTCGGCTTGGTCTTCCACGCTGGCTCCCCGGTGACATCGTCCAAGCAGCGACGTGCGAGCGGCCTTTGGGTTGTTGCCATCACCAGCGACTCGGTGTCGTCGAGGTCTTGGCAGAAGCTGTCGTGGAACGTGTCCTGGCGGTGCCACAGCAAGTCGTCGTCGAAGGCAGGGCTGACGCTCGCCCAGCCAGGCGCGGGGTCGCTGCTGGCGAGATTAATGCTATTCACGCTTTCGCCCTGCGCCGGGGCGAACGCGGCGAGGTAGACCAGTCCCACCACGTTGGTTGCTCGGCCTGCGCCGGTGATCACGGCTCCGCCGTAGGAGTGGCCTACCAGCAGGGTCGGACCCCCCATCCATTCGGCCAGCTTCCGGGTGTTTGCGATGTCGTCAGCCAGCGACGTGAGCGGGTTCTGCGCCGCCATCACTTGATACCCCGCTGCAAACAGCCCTGGGATGATGGGCCGCCAGTGCGAACCATCAGCAAATGCACCGTGCACGAGAACGATGTTGGGCTTGTCCGTCATGATGCATCCTCCTCAGATGAATGTCGTGTTGCCCTAAGCGCATTTCGTGCGCCCAGCGAGACTGCACTAGACTCCCCGCACTGCGCGAAATGGTCTGCCCGATGCCACGTGTGCGCGTTGCGGCTAGACGTTCACGCTGCGCCGCCACTGGATGTGTTGCAACAGTTGCCGCGCGAGTTCCTCCCTTTCAAAGAACCGCGCGGTCTCAAGTGCGGACGGCGAGCCTGCCAGCGGATCGGCATCGGCTGACAGCAGCAGTTCGATGATCGTTGTGTCGTTCTTGAAGACGGCGCCTCCCAACGGGGTCTGCCCTCGATTGTTGTGTCGATCAACGTCGGCTCCGCGCGCGACCAGCGCCGTGACAGCGGACTGGTGTCCGTAATAACTGGCTAGCATCACTAGGGTGTCCCCGTTGGTGTTGGTGAGGTTCACGGGTACGCCCGCGTCGAGGTAGGCGGCCAACATTGCGGCGTCGCCGCTGCGAGCCATATCGAATATGCGTGATGCCAGGTCCAGGACCTCGGTATCGAGGGGGGCTTTCGGGTCGTCAATCACGTTGTATGTCATATCAACTCCAAACTGGTCAAGGTCGGGCGAGCGCAGGACCTTCCCTCCCCCAACGCGGGGCGGGAAGGTTCCGGCGACTCGGTCGCGGTTGGCTGTCACAGCGCGCCGAGGGCCTCACACGCCTTGCGCACGCCTTCGCCGTAGGCGGGGTCGGCCTGGGTGCAGTTCTCGATGTGCTTTTCGACGGTCTGGTGCCGGGCGCCCTTGATGGCGCGAGCGGTGTTGTCGAAGAGCCTCTGCTGCTCGTCCCCGGTCATGAGCCGGAACAGGTCACCGGGCTGCTCGAAGTAGTTGTCGTCGTCCTCGCGGAAGTCGAAGTGATCCGCGGTGGAGCCGATCGATTCAGCGGGATCGGCGTAGGCGGGCTGCTCGGCCCAGCGGCCGAAGTTGTTCGGCTCGATCCCCGCCACTCCGCCCTGGTTGCCGTCGACGCGCATGGCACCGTCGCGGTGATAGGTGTTCACCAGCTTGGCTATGTGGCGCGGGTGTACGGCTACCTGCTCGGCGGGACGGACAACACGGCTGATGACCGGGCCGCCGGCGATCACATCATTGCGTCCCTGCGGGACCCAAGTGGGGGTGCGCGCT
>NZ_JBKQOI010000003.1:0-5081 GCF_052145595.1 Mycobacterium sp.
TCGTGATCGTCTCCTCGCCGAGCATCCCAGGGAGTGCGCGAAGCGTGTTCAACTTGGCGGCGCCGGACGAACGGAGAGAATGCCGGGCTCTCCACTCTACGAACCCCGATCACCTGATTCCCAGCAAGCCGTCTCCGACGAATGTCCCGCCCTTGCGGATAGCCGCCCGGTACGCGGACGGACGCAAGCGTGGCTGACCTGGACATGGCCAGGTTGGCCGTCCCGGCGCCCGGAACGAGGACTGGCAAATGCCGGATCACCCAGCACCCCAAGACCGCCTACTACTCGACGACGCTCAGCGCCGCGACCTAGTAGAGAAAGCCGGTTATGGGTCCGCGACGACTCCACCCGGCGATCTCACATCACCGGACTGGCAGATACCATCGCGAGTCGGCCCCGATTCCCCACTCCCGCAAGGGAAATTGAAGGACTCGTGGCGACCGGGACTTGCGACAGCCCGGGCTGGACCGTTGCCGACCTGGATGAAGGCAATGGACCTCGGGAATCGCGCCTATCGATCGTCCAGCTTTACCGTGACGGTCACCTGGCCCTGATCGTCGCGGGTCGCGACGGCGTGCCCGTTTCGGTCGGTGCCGTTGAGCCGCAGCGTAATCGGGCCGCCGCCGCCCAGGAAGTTTCGCCACCAGTTCTTGGCGCCGGGAAGCCCGACACGGATGACAACCTCGTCACCGACCCGCCGGTAATTCACCGGTGTGGTGAACGTCTTGCCTGAGCGACGGCCGACGTAGGAAATCATCACCAGGTTTCGGCGCACAACGTTGCCTAACAGGGGCACATCGACGAGCTTGGCCGCGACGGCGTTGAAGGCCGGCACTATCGGGGTACCGAATATTCCGCGGCGCATCACAATCTCCTTGGGCCGAGCGATGCTCGCCAGCCTAGTTGGGCCTCAGCCCACACTTCAGTAGTGGTAGTGGGCAGGCCGCGGTGATTGGCGACGACGTCAAGCGGCTTGGGTGATCTGGCGACTCCCGGCCCGTTTCCGGTCGTGTGGGTGGTCGACGACTAACTGGCGCCTTCCTGCCAGGTATTTCCCCTTAGTAATTACCCAGGCAGCTCGTGAACGTGGGGTCCAGCACGGATGCATCGGCGTCGGTGGTATCTGAATGCGACTCACCTGTCAACGATGTCGAGGACTCAGACACCTCCAACCGCGCTGACTCCGGCTGTTCAGCGGCGGCCTGCCGGCGGGTGTGAGTGTCACGACGTTGTCACTCATCCACAACTCACCGCTAATCACCCGATGGACTGCCTCGGATTGCAATGCACTTCTACGGCCTAACACCGCAGTTCAGGGCCGGTATCACCTGCCCAGCCATGATCACTCGACAGACGGCGATAAACCCCCGCAAACGGCCCGAATCGACTTCCCAAGCTGAATACGCGGGTTCGATTCCCGTCATCGGCTCCACAGTTTCCGCACGTTAGAGCGTTATCTAGCCGATCACACTCTCTAGTATTGGTTGAGACTTGTCGCTATCTTGTCGCTCATGTGGGGGTACTACTGCGGAAATCCGTTTGCTGGCTGTCGGCCCTCGGTGAGACCATCGCCCACGGGGGCAGCGCACGCCCTCCAAGGCCCTCGCAGGTATGACCCTTCGGCCTGGCGAGGGTGCCGCAGGATCAACGGAGCGAGAACTGGCTGAATCTGACATGACGCTCATACAGACATTTTTCTCAGATGACTACGTGATTCAAGTGTCAGATCGCCGTTTGACCAAATCCGATGGATCGGTCTTCGATGACGAATTCACAAAACTAATTTGTTGGAACCAAACGTTCACGGCTGGTTTCACAGGACTAGCGCGTATCAATATTGACCAGAAGAAATCAACGTCAGAATGGATCGCTGAGGTTCTTTGTGACTATCCGGTTTTCGGATACGGTGTCGACGCGCTACGACGGGAAGCAGAAAAGGCGATCCGAGAACTGCCAAATAACTGGGATAAAAGACTTGCGGTCGTCGTTGCCGGATTCGATCAAAACGGCAACCTACTCTGCGCAGAAGTCACAAATTTCAACACTACGACCGGATTCACGACAGATCAGAACAGTTTTGCACTCAACCAATTCGCGATGGTCACCGGACGCAAAACCGGCTCACCCCTCTCTGCCAACCTGGGTTGAGGCACCCGCTCCCTGACAATTAGTGACCAGAGGGCGGGGATGGAGAGCTTCCCCGAGATGACGAACAAGGTGACCACATTGGTCCGAGCGACCGGGATCGAAGATCCTGGTCGGATGAGCGGTGCTGGAACGGAACGTCCTGACCCTGAGGTGCCCGAGCGTGCCCGGCGCCGGACGTTCACCGCGAAGTACAAGCTGGAGATCCTGGCCGCCTACGACGCTGCCCCCGATGGTGAGAAGGGTGCGTTGTTGCGTCGGGAGGGCCTGTACTCCAGCCACATCGTGCAGTGGCGGCGGGCCCGCGACGGCGGCGCACTGGCTGGGCGCGCCGTTGCGCGCGGACGTAAGCGGCGCGACCCGCAAGCCGAGCGGATCGCCCGCCTTGAGCAGGAGAAACGGCAACTGGAGCAGGAGCTGGCCAAGACCCGCTTCGTGGTGGATGTGCAGGCAAAACTGCACGCGCTCTTGGAGACGCTCTCCGAGGGCGCGGACACCGAGCCGAGGTCGACGCCGTGACCGACACCGCGATCGCCGAACTGGTCCCGTGTGTCGGGGTCCGGGATGCATGCCAGGCTGTTGGAGCCGCGCAGGCCAGCTACTACCGGCGTCACCGCACCAGCGCGCCACCCGCTCGGTCGGTGCCGATCCGGCACCGGGATCGGCGCCAGCCGCGGGCGCTGAGCCAGGCCGAACGCCACGCGATCCTCGACGTTCTGCACAGCGACCGGTTCGTCGACATGGCGCCGGCCGAGGTGTGGGCCACGCTGCTCGACGAAGGCGTCTACCTCGGCTCGATCTCCACGTTCTACCGGCTGCTACGCCAGGCCGGGGAAACCCGGGAGCGGCGCCGGCAGGCCACCCACCCGGCCACCGTGAAACCGGAACTGGTTGCCTACCAGCAGAATTCCGTGTGGTCGTGGGATATCACCAAGCTGCGCGGCCCCGCGAAGTGGACGTACTACTACCTGTACGTGATCTTGGACATCTTTTCGCGGTACGTGGTCGGTTGGATGGTCGCTACCCGCGAATCCGCGGCTCTGGCCGAGGTGCTGATCCGCCAGACCTGCGCCAAGCAGGGCATCGGAGCCGATCAGCTGACCATCCACGCCGATCGCGGTTCCTCGATGACCTCCAAGCCGGTGGCGTTCCTGCTCGCCGACCTCGGCGTCACCCAGTCGCACAGCCGCCCGCACGTCTCCGATGACAACCCGTTCAGCGAATCCCAGTTCAAGACCCTGAAATACCGGCCCGACTTCCCCGGCCGCTTCGACTCCATCGAGGCCGCCCGCCGGCACTGCCAGACCTTCTTCGCTTGGTATAACGACGATCATCACCACGGCGGGCTGGGCCTGCACACTCCCGCCGACATCCACTACGGCACCGCCGAGGCCGTCCGCGACAAGCGCGCCGCCGTGCTCGCCGACGCATACCGGGTGCACCCCGAACGGTTCATCCGCAAGCCGCCAGAGCCGCCACACCTGCCCACCGGCTCGTGGATCAACCCACTCGACAAGCCAGAGGAGGCCACTCAGTAAATACCGCTCGACGGTGCCTCATTCAGGTTGACAGCTTCCGCACACACCGCAGGTGCGCCCCTCAACGATCTGCAAACCAAGATACTCAGACGATATATTCCGCGCATCGTTGACGAGCAAAACGGCATAAATCGTGCCATCAAGATTATGGTCGCGAACCAACGGCGAGTTGCGAAACTTCACAAAACAGTCGGCCTAGACGCTCAATGTGTTTTCATCCCGAAGCAGCAACAGCCAACAGGCATCGTCATGAGTAACCTCGATGGTACTGATTTATCTACGACAGGCAGCAGCTTTGGATTTTTCGATGCTGACGGCTTTCAGTACAAGCAATTCGGGCCGCTTTTCGCTCACGGCGGCTTTGTTGTTGATCAATTCACAGGCACAGCCGACCCCGCCAATCCCGACTATCAGACGATAAGTGTCAGATTTGTGAAAGTGCCGCCCTCATGGACCCAAACAAATCAAACGAATTCGGGCTAGCCCACGTTCCTACTCTAAGGCTGCCCTGGCGACGCATGGCGAGCACGTTGTCTGCCACCGGCGCGTTCATCGCCTCCAGCGCGGCCATCGTCTCGGCGTGGTCGTCATCGAACAGATGCGTGTAGATCGCCCAGCTTCGCGCGTCCATGAAACCGGCTCAGTAGCAACGGCGGAATATGATCTGCGGCCAATCAAGCGGGTTCGTCGCCGGTGACCTGTTCACCGAACCCAACATCGTCAGCTCCCATCTGACAAGATCGATCGCCGTCACGACAACCGGATCGTCAGGGTCAAGCCCTTCAGCGCGAATCGCTTCACGTTCGGTCCGACACGGCCTCGATCACTTCTATTAGGGTTAATTCATGGGTGGCGAGTTTATCGAGATCCGGATAACCCACCCCTGGGAATTTATCCAGCCGGCGCCCGAGGCCGTGCGCCCGCGGCTGCTGGACTGGCAGGTTGATGCCAAGGGTAGGCACGTCGCCTGGCGTTACCGGATAACCCGCTACGAGCAGGACGGCCAACCGCGGTGGTGGTTGGACGGGACCGGTCAGCACCCGTGGACCAGCGACGACGTCGAGTACCTGAAGGACGTGGCCGAGCACCACGCCGGTCGACTGTTGCGCAGACAGCGATGGCGGCCCAAGAGCATGTACAACGGCCAGGAGCCGCCGCTGTGGATAGGTGGTCGAGGGTGGTCCTCATGAGAACTGGGAATTGTGGCCACCCGCAGACAGCGGCGAAATTCGGCGGCTGACGATGCTGTCGCTGACCTGGTGGATTCGACGGCACTGTCTACCCGCATCGCGCCGGAGATCTACCGCACTGTGGTCGGAAGGTACCGGGAACAGGTGCGTCAGACCCAGCTCGTCTTTTATTCGTCTTTTATGGTCGAAAGGCAACGAGAATTAACGG
>NZ_JBKQOI010000004.1:0-6383 GCF_052145595.1 Mycobacterium sp.
GTGGCCGAGGGCTACATTCTGACGTGCCAGGGCGTGCCCGACACGGCTTCGGTGACGGTGCGCTACGAGTAGCACAAGAGAGGCGGCCACAATGGCCAAGGGCATCATCCTCGTGGAGAGTCGACCCAGTTCGCCCGACCGCGACCAGGAGTACAACACCTGGTATGACGAGGTCCATTTGGGCGAACTCGTCGCTCTCGACGGATTCGTCTCGGCGCGCCGGCTGCGCCCGGTCGACGGCAACGGCCCATACGTCGCCATCTACGAGATCGAGGGGGACGATCTTCAGGCCATCTTGGACAACATGATCGCCAACGCCGGCCAGCTGCACATGTCCGACGCCCTGCAGCTGGATCCGCCGCCCATCCCGCGGCTGCTCGAGACGACAACCGAGTACGGCGGCTGACGAGCGTTCGGTTCTAGCTCTTCGGGTCAACGCACTTGCGGTTTGATCTCCTCGATCACCCAACGCGCATAGTCGAGGTACTCGTCAACCCCGCTCACCGTCGGTAGCGGCACCGCGCTCACCGTCACACCCTGCTCGCCGAGCCAGCCCAATCGGTCGATAAGCTCGCCCGCGCTCATCCCGGCGCGTCCATGCGGATCGTCGCGCGCAACGTGTCCCTCCCCGACGCGGGCCGTCGCCATCCCGTACATCACGTCGAAGGACCGGCCGTCGTACGACGGTTGGGACTTGATGAAATCGAGTCGCTCCGCGATCTTGTCCGGAGGGGTCAGGAACGGCCACCACCCCGAGGCATATTTGGCCGCCCTGCGCAGCGCCGCGTCCACGTCACCGCCGATCCAGATGGGAAGGTGTGGCTTCTGGAGCGGTTTGGGTTCGAATGCGACACCGCCGAAGGCTACATACCTGCCCTCGAAACGTGGTGTGTCACTGGTCCACAGCTCGATGATGGCGGCCAGGTATTCGTCGGCGATGCGGCCGCGCTCGCGAAACGGTACACCGAGCAACTCGAACTCGCGCTGCAGCCAGCCCACGCCGAAGGTGACCATCATCCGCCCACTGCTCATCCAGTCGGCGGTGGCGAGAGCCTTCGCCAACACAATCGGGTGCTGCAGCGGTAACACGGTGACGCACGAATTGAGTCGTATCCGTTCGGTGGCGCCGGCGAGGTAGGCCTGCGCTACCGTCGATTGCAGGTAGTGCGGACCGGACAATTCGACATGTTCGGTAGGGATCACGAAATGCTCTGGCACTGCGATCATGTCGTAGCCCCACTCGTCGGCGCATTTGGCCATGCGGGTCTGATCGGCGCCCGTCACGGCCGCCTCCCACGGCTGCATGGTCGCCTTGAGCCGCAGCATGTGGGGAAGATTGAAGACGAGTTTCACTCTGGGCTCCCGGAATGGTCGACGCGACGGGCCTCGGTTACATGACAGCATGCCCTGAGGCGCGGGACGTCACCAATGCCTGTATCGTCGGGCGGCTCGCCGCCTGGAGCGCGACCAGCGCCGGGGCCAGTCGTTCGAGTTGGTTTACGCCGGCGGCGAAGTCGCCGCCCGTGGGCAATAGCAGCGCTACGTGATCCGCGCCGGCGAGCAGGTGCTCGCGCACTTTGACAGCGATGGCCGTCGGATCACCGTGAGCAACAAGCGCATCTACCAACCGGTCGCTCACGTCGGCGATGTCGTCGGCCGGGTAGCCCAGCCCGGCCAAGCTGGCCGCGTACGAGGGCGCGCCGATCCTGTCCGACACCGTCTGCCGCGCAATCGTTTTGGCCCGGTCGGGGTTGGGGTCGCAGGCCACGGACAGTCCGACCACCAGAAGCTTGTCCGGTCCGCGCGAGTGCCGGGCGAGCGCGGTGTGCTCTACCGGCAGCCCCGCCGGCAATGCGCCGTCGGCGATCTCACCGGCCAGCGCCTCGGGCCGTTGGCGGCGACGATGCGCGGATAGGCCACATCCGGTGGCGGCGGCCACGTAGGGCTGTCCATCCGTTCCAGGTAGTCACGCATGGTGGTCAGCGGGGTGCCGAATGCCTGGCCGGTGCTGGCCGCCTGCGCCGGGTAGCCGACCCCGAGGCCTGCCACGATCCTGCCCGGATACGCCTGGGCCAGTTGGGCAGCCGCGGCATGCGCGGTCTGCGCCGGCCTGGCCCAGATATTGGCGATGCACGTACCGAACACCAATCGCTCCGTCGCGGCCAGCAGCACGGCGAGTTGCACGAAGGCGTCCTTGCCAATGACCTCGTTGGTCCAAACAGCCCGGCAACCTGCGCGTTCCAGCCGGGCCACGGCCTCGCGCTGAAGGTCGGCGTGCGGGGTGGCGGTGAACGAAACCGGCAGGCACACGCCAACCGGTCCCAAGGCCCTGCGGGCCGCGTCGACCACGGTGTTAGCCACGGCTGTCCCTCTAATTCATTCGGTGAAGTAATGGCCTTCGTCGAGATCCTCGATCAGACCCGGGTGTTCGGCTTGCCAGTCCAGCTCTTTCTGGGTCAGGGCGCTCGAGGTCGGATTGTCCAGCAATGCGAAGACAGCAAGAAAGCCAAAGTGATCGGCTTCTTCGCCCGAGATGCTGACTGCCGGCACATCCAAATGGCGGCCTATGACGTCGGCGATGTCACGGAAAGGCAGTCCCTCGTCAGCGACGCCGTGCAACCGCGTCCCCGCCGGAGCCTTCTCCAAAGCCAGCCGGTACATGTGCGCGGCATCGAGCGTGTGGATAGCCGGCCAGCGGTTGGAGCCGTCACCGATGTAGGCCGACACGCCCGTGTCGCGGGCGGTGTTGATCAGGTGGTGGGCGAAGCCGTGGTGATCCAGGTTGCTGTGCACCAAGGGCGAAAGCCGAATGACCGACGACCGGACCCCGCGCTCGGCCAGCGCGATCGCCGCGTTCTCCGAATCGATGCGCGGTCCGCCGGGCAAGGTGTCCTGCTCGGTCGCGACGCGACCCGGTGCGGCAAATGCGAGCAGGAGCGTTCCCGAGGTGATGACGAAGGGCCGGTCCGAGCCGACGAGCGCCTCACCCATCGCCTCGACGGCGCGAAGGTCCGTCTGGGCTGCTCCCGCGAAGTCGTTGAAGTCGTGCCTGAAGGCGAGGTGGATGACGCCGTCGGCCGCCGCGGCGGCGTCCCGCAGGCCGTCGGGATCGTCGAGATCGCCACGGTGTGCCGTGGCGCCGGCCGCGGTCAATGAGGCGGCTCCCGAATCTGAGCGGGCCAGGCCGGTGACTTGGTGGCCGGCTTCGAGGAGTTCGGAGACGACGGCGGAGCCGATGTGCCCGGTCGCGCCGGTTACAAAGACGTGCACGGAAGATCCCTTCTGTCCCCTTTTGTTGATGCCATCAAGTCAATGACGGCCGCGAAAGCGTGTCCAATTCCTATTTCATATGACGCGATGCAATTCAGGCATCACAGCAGTTGAGCATGGCTATATCCCGGATAAGGGGAAGCCATGCCCGCTACACTGGGCGCATGACCGATTCGGCATTGCCGGCGGTGGACCTCGACCTGCGACTCGTCGGGTATTTCGTTGTGGTGGCCGAGCATCGGCACTTCGGCCGCGCGGCCACCGCGCTGCGTGTCGCGCAGCCGTCGCTGAGCCGGCAGATTCGCCGACTGGAGCAGCAATTGGGCGTCCGACTGTTGGATCGCACGCCGCAAGGCACCCGGCTGACGGAGGCCGGCGAGGTGTTCCTGCCCCGGGCCAGGGCGCTGCTGCGCTCGGCCGCCCAGGCCACGGCGCAGGCGCGGGCCGCCGCCCAGCCCAGCCGCATCATCATCGGCTACACGACGGGCCTGATCGTCACCCCCGCGGTGCGCGAGTTGCGCCGCGAGCACCCGGACGCCGACGTGCAAGTCTCGCACGTGGATTGGGACCAAGCGCGTGATGCGCTGCTCGACCATCGGGTGGACGCGGTGGTGACGCGGCTGCCGTTTCCGACCGACCAGCTGCACGTGACGATCCTCTACGACGAGCCCCGGGTGCTGGTGGTACCCGTCGACCACCGCCTGGCGGGCAGGGAATCCGTCACCCTCGACGACATCGCCGACGAACCCATGCCCCGGGTGCGGCACTCCGACCCGGCCTGGAGTGCCTTCTGGCGCATCGATCCCCGCCCCGATGGGCGCCGGGCACCCGACGGTCCGTTCATCGAAGCGCTCGAGGACAAGTTCGAAGTCATCGCCTCCGGGCAGGCGGTGGCCATCACCGCCGGCTTTCACGGCCCCAGCCTGCGTCCCGATATCACCACGGTCCCCCTGGAAAACGTCGAGCCCAGTCACGTCGTGCTGGCGACTCGCGCCGGGGACCGCAGCCGCCTGGTGGCGGCCTTCCGCAAACTCGCCGAAGCCCACCTCACCGGTCCAGGCGCTTGACGCCGAACGTCGACTTGTTCTACGAATCCGACGATTTTGGCCTAACAACTCTACGTTCGGCACAACTCAACGTTCGGCCGAGAAGGGTTAGAGCTTCGGCGGTGGCCGGTAGTCAGGCTCGTAGCCGGAAATGTGGATCGGACTACCGACCAGACGGAAATCGCCCGCCGTCACAACCACTTCGGGGGTCGCTTTGAGCGCCTCGGGCAGCGTCCTCACGGCCGCGGCCGGAACCCCGAGGGGACGTAACCGCCGTTCCCAGCCGGCGGCGGTGTCGGTCGCCAACGCCGAGGTGACCAGCGAAAGCACCTCGTCGCGCCGGGCGACCCGTTCCGCCATCCCCTCGAAGCCTTCGATATTCGCCTCAGCGGCAAAGGATTTCCAGAAGCCATCGTGGGTAATGAACAGCGCCAGATATCCGTCGGCGGTCGGGAAAAGCTGGGCCGGAACGTAATACGAGTGTGCCCCGTTCGGCCGCCGCTGCGGCACCACGCCGTTGTTGAGGTAGGCGGAGGCGTGATAGTTGAGTTGCGAGAGCATGACGTCGCGCAGCGACACGTCCACTTGTCCGCCCGTGCCGGAGATGATCTTGGCCAGAAGTCCCAGTGCCGCACACATTCCGGTGGAGTTGTCAGCCGAAGAGTAGCCGGGCAACGTCGGAGGGCCGTCCGGATCGCCGGTCAGTGCCGCGATTCCGGTAGACGCCTGCACGACGTAGTCGAATGCCGGATCGTCGCCGCCGTTCAGGCCGAAGCCGGTGATGGCCACGCAGACGATCCGCTCGTTCCACCGCCGCAGCGCCTCGTAGGTCAGTCCCAGCCGGCGGATGGCCGACGGCTTGAGATTCACCAGCAGCGCATGGGATTCCGCTACCAGTTCGCCCAAGCGATGCTGTCCCGCATCGGAATTCAGGTCGAGGCAGATGCTGGACTTGTTGCGGTTGAGGCTGGCGAAATAGCTGGGCCCGACCCCGCGGGAGATCTCACCGCCGCGGGGTTCGATCTTGGTGACATCAGCGCCGAGATCGGCGAGCAGCATGGTGGCGTACGGACCGGCCAGCATGGTGCCGACCTCGAGGATGCGTATTCCCGCCAGCGGTCCAGTGTCTTCTGAGGTCAACGCAACTCCGTTGCGAGCGAGGCGATCATCTCGCGGGTTCGGCGTTTGGAGGCGACGAGTTCGTCCCGGTTCTCGCCGATCGGGAGCAACCGCACGGACAGATCCGTCACGCCGGCGTCGGCGAAAGAGCGGAATCGCCGCAGAATCCCTTCCGAGTCGCCGGCGGCGCAGAGATCGCCGACATCGCGGGCATCGCCGCGTTCGAGCAGGCGCTGGTAGTTGGGCGACACCTCGGCCTCGCCCAGGATGCGGTTGGCGCGCTCCTTGGCCTCGTCGACTTGCGAAGGCGCACACAGGCATACCGGGATACCCGCGACGATCCGCGGGGCGGGACGCCCGGCATCCGCGGCGGCCTTGGTGATCTTCGGCGCGATGTGATCACCGATCGCGCGCTCGTCGGCCATCCACAACACGGTGCCGTCGGCCAGTTCGCCGGCAAGCTGCAGCATCACCGGACCTAGCGCGGCGACCAGCACCGGCATCGGGGTATCGGTCCCGATCGCCGTCGGATTGTGCACCGTGAACGAATCGTTCTCGACGTCAACCGGTCCCGGCCCGGCGATGGCGGCGTTGAGCACCTGCAGGTAGTCGCGGGTGTAGGCGGCTGGCTTCTCATACGGCAAGCCAAGCATGTCCCGGATGATCCAGTGGTGCGACGGTCCGACGCCCAGCGCCAGCCGTCCACCGGCCACCGCATGCGTCGAGAGCGCTTGGCGGGCAAGGGCAATCGGATGCTGAGCCTGCAGTGGCACCACCGCAGTACCCAGCTCGATACGCGAGCTGTGCGCGGCCATCAGCGACACCATGGTCAGGCAGTCGAAGTCGTCGGGCACCTGCGGCATCCACGCGGTGTCCAGACCCGCAGATTCGGCCCATTCGATATCGGAGGCCAGCTTGGCCACCTTGCGGGCCATATCGCCACGCTCG
>NZ_JBKQOI010000005.1:0-11287 GCF_052145595.1 Mycobacterium sp.
CACTCGGATAAGGCGCGTGGCGCACCCGCGCTCCCGTTGATGCTATAAACTCTCTCACTCGTTACCAAACCCGGCCTGAGCAAGAAGATCCGCGCCGGAAAGCAAAGCTGTGTGGCTAATCTATCGAAATACCGGGTACTACTTGCAGGAATCCTTTCACCGTTGCTCGCATTGGTGTTGAACGTCATCCTCATTCAGGCTCTGCTTGCGTTGAGTCCTGATCCCGAAAGCAACTGGCGATTTCGTTTGTTCGTTTCTAGTCTCGCGTTACCATCCCCTTCGATTGTCACTCCTATTCAAATGGGAGGAACCCATGTTCGCGAGCGTACTCCCCTCCGGCAGCGAGCCGATCGGCGCGGTTGGTTCTCGATGGCTATGGACGGCCCGGTGCTCTGCCTTGATTTGCGCGATCGCCTTGGGCGTGGGGTTCGTAGCTGAGGCTGCGGCTGATCAGAATGTGCTTGCCGCTGAACAACCGACGGAACCAATCACCGGCGGTTGTCCGCACTGCTCGACGGATGCCCGCCCAGAGAGGCCGTGATTACGGCAATCGGCATCCGCGACACATACAAGTTGGCCCGCTCCTGCTGAGTCAGGTTCGCCCGTAGGTGGAACTTGTGGACCAGTCGCCGGCCCGCACGCAGCATCGACCGGCCGCGCAACGTGATAGGACCGCTGTGACGTTGTGCAACAACAAAAGCCATGATCTTCTCCTGACCGGAGGTCCGATCGGCTCGAGTCATTCAGGACGCCGGCGCGATGCGCCCGGGCGGACGTGACAGCACCGCAGTCGCGGAGGGTCGACGAGAACCTGGAAACGTGTCAGGCGGCAGAAAGAATGCCGGAACCGGATCGGGACAAGACGGATTTCGCATAGGGACTATCGCTGGGACTCATCTCGCCCTCACCTCCTCGCAGCCGAGACACACGCGGGTGTCACCACAGTCACCCGAACGGAAGAGGCACGAACGCCCGACGGCGATCCGTCAAGCACACCCCTCTCGCCGGAGCTTCGGCACTGCACGGCGTATCCGGACCTGGTCCGGAAGCCACTTGGGCTCAACCCTTGAGCCGGGAAGAGCTGTCCTGACCCGGGGCGTCTCTCGACGTTCGGGGTCAGTGGCCTGTATCCGTGCAGACGCCTCACCTACCGAGGTGCTTGCAGGTTTCATGCTTCCACGAGTCCCGCGGCTCGTCAAACCCGGTGCGCAACCCTTACGCCACTTTGGCCCGGCGGTTCGTGGTCAACATCCACGACTTTTCGCCTGGTCTCGAGGCTTACCCTCTAAAGCATGGCCAATACTTTGCAGGACCCCAGAGTCGCAAGGGTGCTCGACCGGATGTACGCCGAATCGAAGAACCAGATGTCGCTGTTGCGCGAAAAACGCGGTGAGTTCGATCGGCCGATGACAACGCAGGAACGCACCGAGGCAATGAGCGAGTTCTACATCCCGGTGACCCCCGAAGCCGGCCGCCTGTTGTATGCGTTGGTGCGGGCGACCCGCCCGACGACGGTCGTCGAATTCGGTATGTCTTTCGGCATCTCCGCCGTCCATCTGGCGTCGGCGGTGCGCGACAACGGCAACGGCCGAGTGGTGACCACCGAACTCAGCGCCACCAAGATAGCCGCCGCGAAGCAGACATTCGCCGACACCGGTCTGGATGACCTGATCACCATTCTCGAAGGAGACGCGCTGTCCACACTGGCCGGCCTGGACGGACCCGCCGAGTTCGTTCTGCTCGACGGTTGGAAGGACCTTTATCTGCCGGTGATCAAGCTGCTCGAACCACGCCTGTCGACAGGAGCGCTGGTTGTCGCCGACAACACCAGTGCCGCGGACACCCAGCCCTATCTCGACCACGTGCGCAACCCCGACAACGGCTACGTGGGCTTCAACTTCCTCGTCCGGGAGAGCGACAGCATGGAAATCAGCTGCCGCACGGGCGATTAAGCCCTATCTCAGGGACTCCTCGAGCCACGGTGTCAGCCATTTCACCCCTTCCGGGGTGAGGTGGACGCCGTCGCTGCGTACTTTGATGCCGTCCACCTTGGCGGTGTAAACGCCGTCGGGACATAGCTTTTTGTTCAGATCGAGGATCGCAACGTTCGGGTGATGGCTGACCGTCTTGCGCAACATGGTGTTCCACAGATTGACCCGATCCGGTTGGTCCTCGGGGTACACGCGGCCGTCCGGCTTCTCGCCGCCCCTGCTGTAGGGCACGCTGGCAACCACCACTCGAACACCGGTGGAACCCACAATGTTCAGTGCCCGCTCGAGTTCGCCGTTGAGGTACGCGTCGAAGGTCGGATCGCCGATATGGGTCCACCGCCCCTCGTTGACCCGGTCTACGGTCTCCCAGCGGCCGATGATCAACAGCGCGACGTCGGGCTGGTCCTGGCTGATCTGCGTCGCCCATCTGATGGGCCAGGTGTCGCATTCTGGTCGCTGATCAAGGGTCTGGCCGATATACCGATACGGTGTGCCGCGCACCAGGCTGCAGCCGATGACCGTGTGGTCGAGGAAGGCGAATCCGGGTGTCGGCGGAAGGAAGTGCATCCAGGTCCACCCGATCGAATCGCCGAACACCGAGACGGTGAACGGCCGATTGGGGTCTCGGGGCCCGACCGGGTGAGCGGCGCCCGGCGGCGACGGCGACACCGCAGCGACCGCCGAGACCCCGGGCGGCAGACCGGCCTCACGTAAGCCGGGTCCGGTTCCCACCGGAACCACCAACAACGTCACCGCGGCCCCGCCGGCCACGGTGGCCGCCGCCAGCGGCAATAACGGCACCCGCGCCGGCCGCCAGCGCCGGATGGGTTGTTCGATCAGCCACCATGATGCGGCGGCCACCGCCACCGTGGCGGCGCACCGAGCGACGAACAGCGGTAACCCGGACCACCCGGTGCGTTCGCCGTTGAGCGCCAGAAAGATTGGCCAGTGCCACAGGTAGACGCCGTAGGAAATGGTGCCCAGCCACACCAAGGGGCGAAGAGCCAGAATGCGGGCGATCGCACCGCGCTGCTCCATTGCCACCGGGGCGACCACGACGACGGCGGCGATTGCGACGCCGATCAGCAGACCGTGGCGAAACTCACCGGCACTGCCCGTTGCGTAGTGAGTCGCCGCCGCCAGCCCCGCCAAACCGAGGGTCGGCAGAATACGGGCGACTCTCCGTCCCCACCGGGTCCCGATCAGGCACCAGCCGCGGTTCAGCGACGGCCAATCCCTAACCAGCACGGCCGCTGCCGCGGAGCCGGTCAACAACGCCTGCGCGCGGGTGTCGGTGCCGAAATATATCCGGTCACGGGTGGCGTCGGAGGCAAGGACGACGGCGACCGCGGCGGAAGCCAGCGCGCCCACGGTGGCGATCAGGAACGTCGCGAACCGTACCCCGCCCACGGTGGCCCGCCTGAAGTAGCGCCTGGCCCGCGCGGCCAACAGTAGCGTTACCGCGATCAGCAGGACCGGCCAGACGAAGTAGTACTGCTCCTCCACCCCCAGCGACCAGGTGTGCTGTAGCGGCGACGGTGGAGCGCCCTGGGTGAAATAATCGGTCTTCTGGGCGACGAACCGCCAGTTCGCCACCCATAGGAATGCTGCGATCGCGTCGTTGCGTAGCCCGGTGAGGGCCTGGCTGGGCAGGAGCTCGCGTGCCGCGCCCACGGTGAGCACCATCAACACCAACGCCGGCAGCAGTCGTCGCGCCCGTCGAATCCAAAAGCCCGTCAGCTCAATGCGACCGGTGCGTCTCAGCTCGTCCAGCAGTAGCGAGGTGATCAGGAATCCGCTGAGGACGAAGAAGACGTCCACGCCGATGAAGCCACCGCCGACGCCGGGGATGCCGCCATGCCCGGCCAGCACCAGCGCAACCGCTATCGCACGAAGCCCATCCAGCGCGGGTATGCCGTTGCGCCGCTCCGGTTGATCCCAAATCGCCAGCCGGCCGACGCGGCGCACGGGAGCAACCCACCGGCGCCGCCGAGCAGAACACGCCGGTGCGGAGTACGTCCCGCCCGGCTCAGTGCTCGCTGTTAGCGCGCCCTGACCACCATGTCGCCCGGCGCCGTGGTTGCTGCCGATACGTCGTTGCCCCTCCTCTTGATCGAAGCAAGCTTAGAGGCGACTGCGCCGCACGAGCGGAAGACACGGCGGGGAGTTAACCGGTAGTTCGACTCGGGCGGGGTGAATTAGTCGGCGAAGGTGAGTCAACGGCGGACGAAACACCTAGGCTTGCCGCTCTCGCCCAGCGCTTAGGTGGCGAGCGGATTGTGCTGCTCACGCCGGTTGACCAGCGGCCGCTGGTAGGACGGATCCGCCTTGCTACGCGTCGGTGCGCCGTTGCCGTGGATGTCCGGCACGTCCGCGAACGGCAGCGGCATCGTCGGCACCATGCCGGACCATTCGATCGCGTTGATCCGGAGGGCGATCCGCCACTGCCCATTGCGTCGTAGCAGTCGGTCTAGGTAGCGTCCACCGGTGATCGAGTTAGTCTCGTCGCGGTTGCGCGCTACGAACAGGTAATAGGTCTCGGAATGCGCGCTATCGCCGTCGATCTCGCAGGTGTTGTTGAGCAGGTTGTGGTGCGTCGCCACCTGTCCTTGCTCGTGCAGGTCCGATGCCCATGCGTACAGATCCATTGGGCCACCGACGAAATCGCCCGCCGCGATGACCGCGTCCGGGTGAAAGGCGGACAAGACCAGCTCGCGGTCGAAGCGGTCCATGCCGCGGCTGAAGCGGGTGAGGCAGTCGAGGATGTCCTGCCGATCCAACAGCCGGGCGAGGCGCTCAGCGTCCATGGCCTGCCTCCGCGATCGGACGCCAGATCGGCGCGCCGCGCTCGGCGCGCAGCGACGGGACGACTTTGCCGTCGATGTCGGTGATGCCGTAATCCCACGCCACCTCGGCGGTGATGAACGTGCCGCCCGAACGCTTCATCACCTCCGGATCGCTGGCGAGCGCCGCGATGACCCGGCCCGGAAATTCTGGCGAACACCCGACGGCGGGATTCGTGACGGTCGCCTCCGTCATCTCGGGGTTGCGCGTCAGATTTCGTTGGGCCCGTTCGGTGAACGTGAGGCCTTGCCACAGCGAGAGCGAGGCGACACGGTGCGGCTGCAGCTCGATGGCCATGTCGCGTGCCATCCGGTCGACCGCCGCCTTGCACAGCCCGAAGACGACACCGTACGTGTAGGTGACCCCGACATAGCCCGATATCGCGACGATCAGGCCCGATTGCTGCGGGACCATGATTTTTGCCGCATGCCAGGCCGTAACGAAGTTGGAGCGGACGCCGACATCGACCATCTCCCAGTTGGACAGCGGCTTCTCCCAGAACGGCAAGGGCTCGGTCAGGTCGTTCGGGAGCGCGAAGGCGTTGTTGACCAGGATGTCGAGCCGACCTTGCTGGCAACGGATTTGGTCGAACAGGACCGCGACCTGATGGTCATCGGCGTGGTCGACCTGGACGGCAACACCGGTGCCGCCGCGACGGTCGACTTCCGCCGCAGTCTCGCCAACCGTGCCGGGCAGCGGACCGGAGCCCGCCGTGACCGTGCGGCCGGTGACATAGACGGTCGCGCCGTGCGCGCCGAGCGCGACCGCGATGCCCTTGCCGACGCCGCGGCTGGCACCGGTCACCACCGCGACTTTTCCTGTCAGCGAACCCATTCCGCGCCTTTGCCGAAGAAGGTTTCGCTGTAGTCATCGACCGCCCTGCCCGTGTAGTGACCGGCGCGCAAGGGCATGCCCATCACGCCCTGCGACCAGTCGACCGACTGGCCGAAATCCTGGTACCAGTCATAGAGCATCGTGCGCTGCGCGATACGCCATTCGTCACACCGCTTTTCGAGCCAGTCGAGGTACCTGCTGCCGACGACCGTATCGCGGTCCTCGCCACCCACAGTCAAGCGATGGTAGGACGTCACGTGCGTCTCGACGAGCGCTGTATCGCTCCTCATGTCAAACACGCTCTGCCCCAATACATGCTGCGTCACCGGAATCGCCGGCGAGCCGGGCACAACCCACGCGAGGTATTCCTCGAAGGAGCCCGCGAACACGCCGTGATCGATCATCGCCTCCGGCCAAAACGATGCGGAGATGAGTTCGGCGTCGCGGCGATCCTCGCCGCGAGCGAGCCGCGCTATGCAGTCGCGAATCTTCCCGCGATCGAGGAATACTCTCAATTCCTCTGCGCTGACGTTCATTTAGCCCCCGGATCCCGTGATCAACCTAGCCATCGAGAGTGCGTTGTTGGTGTTGTTCGCGATCGTCATCTTCGCTGCCCCTTCCTGAAACTCCCTCTAGCGCGGCCTGTTTTACAGGCAGCTGGCACCTACCCCCGCAGCCGGGTGGCGGCCGACTGCCGAAGGTCGCCGGATTTAATTTTCGCGTTGCCGGTAAGGGCGATTTCATTCTCACGGAAGAAAAGCACATGGCGCGGCACCTTGTAACTGGCCAATCGTTGCCGCAGGAACGCGCGAATCTCCTCGGCGTCGAAGCTCGCGCCTTCATGTGGCACGACGCAGGCGACGACGACTTCGCCGAGCGTTTCGTGTGGAACGCCGACGGTCTGGGCCACCTTGACGCCGGAGTGTTCCATAAGAGCCTCATCGACCTCGCGCGGCGAGACATTTGCCCCGCCGGTCTTGATGATGTCGGTCAGCCTGCCTTGCCAATACAGTCGGCCGGCGTCGTCGAGGTAGCCGCCGTCGCCGGTGGGGAAGAAGCCCTCGGAGTCGAGGGTCTCGTCGAGCGGTGTGCCGATGTAGCCGAGCATGAGCGTGGGCCCTTTCACCCGAATCTCGCCCGCCTGGCCGCGCGGAACGATGTCGCCGGTAAGCGGATCCGCGATCTTGAGCGTGACACCGGGCAGCGCCTCTCCGAAACTGTCGGCATGGACTTCGGGCGGGGTGTTGGCAGGGTAACCCGTTGTGATTGTGAATGTTTCGGTGTTGCCGTAGGCGTGGCCCGGCTCGTACCACTTGGTCGCAACCGTGGGATGGTGGGCGATCGGGGTCTTGAAATCCGCGAACCGCACGCTGCTCAAATCCACCCGGCCCCAGTTGGGTGCGCTTTCCAACTGGGCCCACTGATGAGGCCAGGCGAACGGAAAGTTCACCCGTTCGGCCTCCATGAGCTCGAGCGCCTCGGCGGCGTCGAACGTTGATTGCAAGACGAGGGCCCCGCCGCTGGCCAGCGTTGAGCCGAGCACCATGGTGAAGTTGCCGGACCAGAAAAAGCCGTTGGCGGTCCAGCCTCGAACATGGTCGGGCGGGCTGAACGCGTACATGCGCCGGAAGCGCCACAGCTGGATGCACACCCCGCGATGGGCGCTCAGGACGCCTTTGGGCTTGCTCGTGGAGCCGGACGAGAAGAACAACACGGCGGCATCACTCGGAAGCACCGCCGCGGCACTCGCCTCAACCAGCTCGCGAGGCACTTCATGGCCGGACGCCAAAAACTCTTCCCAGGCTTCGATGCCCGGGGCCGGCTCGCCCACCAGTGCGAGTCGCCGCAAAAACGGGTACTTCGCCGACTCCAGCGCACCCTTCCGCGACGTGCCGATTGCCGGTTCCAGCTCGGCGAGCGTAGCGGCGAAGTCCTTCGTCAGCACATTCCGCTCAAACAAGAGCACAGAAACCGCGGAAGCCCTTATCAGATAGTCCAATTCGGATGGCGTGGAAAATGTGCTGAGGGTGACCGCCACCCCGCCGGCCAGAGACGTGCCGAACACCGCGGCAAGCCATTCCGGCCGGTTCGTCATCAGAACGCCGACGCGGGCGTCCTTGCCCAGGCCGCACCCGCGCAACGCACGCGCCACCTCGACCGCACGTTCCCAAAGCTGCGCATACGTCCACCGCGTGACGTCATCGGCGGTGCGCCACACGAGCGCCTCGCGCTCGCTATACGTCTGCGTCACTTCGCGTAGGAAACCCGGAAGCGTCAGGGCTCCCAGCCCAAGCTCATCCGATAGCGGCGGCCCGGATACTATCGAAATGCCTGCCGAAACGCCCTGTGCGGCTTGCGGTCTAGTCTCGTCGGCCATGGCTACAACGGCAGTTCGACCTCGGCTGTGCAGCGGACCAGCATTTCTCCGTTCTGGTTGGTCAGGCGCAGCTTTATCTGTACGAGAGGCACACCCCAGGTCGACTCCGCTTGCTTGTCGATGATCTCGGCATCGAAATAGGTGACATCACCCTCGAAGGCGGGTGTGCGGAAGTCGGCCTTGGAATGCCGCACCATGCCGTCGTGTCCGGCCCAGTACGCGAGATAGTCGGTGCACCATGCGCCCATCGTTGCGCCATAGCCATAGGCGCGCGCCATGCCGACTTCGCTGGCCCGTTCGGCGTCGATGTGCCCGCGCGATGGGCCGACGTAGAGCCCGTCGCGCTTGCGTGGATCGATCTTCGCGTCTTCTTCGTCGAAGGCGAAGTCCTTGCCCCAGCCCGGATCCTGATAGACCCACGGATCCTCGACACCGGGCGGCGCCACCCAGTGGAAGGTGCCCCAGATATTGAACAGGAACGCCCGGTATTCGGTGGTGAAGCTGGCGATGCTGTGTGGGCCGATCACACGACGCGGCAGCGTGTCGCCGATCTTCACCTCGTCAAAGCGCGGCGAGACACCCATGCGGTTGGATTCGAGCCACTCACGTCGTAGCCTCTCGACCTCCTCGAGCTCGGTTTGCGTCCAGCGTTTGATCTCGCCGAGCTGATTTTCAAACATCCCACGTTTCGTCGCTTCCTCGTAGAGATAGCGAATCGCGGTGGAACGCTCGCGCGCCACCAGGGTGCCGTGTTGGTTGGTGTGGATGGTGTCGCCGCGTGAGAACATGGTCGGGCCGGCGAATTTCGTCTCGGTCACCTTGTAGTCGTGGAACCGGCGCTCCTGGAACAGCTTGTCTCCGGTCCGTACGGGACAGCCGTAGAACCACCATTCCTCACCACCGAAGATCAAGTGGCTGTTCGGAATATGGCCCACGCACGCGGGCGCCGCGCCGTGCCCGTAGTCCAGGGCCACCGCGATGGACTGCGGTGCGACGATACCGCCGAACTTCGATTCGCGAGCGAACTGTTCGTCCCAGTGCACCGGATTGGGGTAGTCCATCGCCATCACCCAGCGCCGAATGTCGGATGAACTGCAGGGATCCCACAATTGCCCGCCACCCACCGGCTTGCCGACCCGGTGATCGACGTCGGACAAGTCGAGCTGGGCGCTCGTTGATGTGGTCGTCTTCTTCGCCATTAGCGCTCCCGTCAGCGATTGACGTCGACGACGATGCGGCCGCGCACCTTGCCGTCCATGAGTTCTCCGGCCGCGGCGATCGCTTCTCCCAGCCCGATCTCCCGGGCGATCGAATCCAGCGTGCCGGCATTCAGGTCGTCCGACAGGCGTTTCCAGGCGGCCATCCGCCGCTCTTTGGGCGCCATCACGCTGTCGATGCCGAGCAGGGAAACACCGCGCAGAATAAACGGCGCAACCGTCGCCGGGAAATCCATGCCCTGAGCCAGACCGCACGCGGCGACGGCGCCGCCGTACCGCGTCTGCGCGCAGGCGTTGACCAGCGTGTGGCTGCCGACGGTGTCGACGACGCCCGCCCAACGCTCCTTCTGCAATGGCTTGCCGGCCTCGCTCAGTTCAGCTCGGTCCAACACCGTCACGGCGCCGAGTTGCTGCAGGAACGGCTCTTCCGACGACTTTCCCGTCGCGGCAGCCACTTTGAACCCGGCCGCGCTCAACAACGCGATCGCGACGGTCCCGACGCCGCCCGTCGCCCCGGTCACCAGGATCTCGCCCTGATCGGGAGACACCCCGTGCTGTAGTAGCGCGTCGACGCAAAGGCTGGCCGTGTAGCCCGCGGTTCCGATCGCCATCGCCTGGCGGGTGGTGAAAGCGGAGGGCAGGGGTATCAACCAGCCGCCGTTGAGGCGGGCACGCTGGGCGAGGCCGCCCCAGTGCGTCTCGCCGACGCCCCAACCGTTGAGCACCACGCGGTCGCCCTTGTTCCAGTCGGCGTGGCTGCTCTCGGTCACCACACCGGCGAGATCGATGCCCGGAACCATCGGAAATTTCCGCACCACGGGCGATTTACCCGTAATGGCCAGGCCATCCTTGTAATTCAGCGTGGAGTACTCGACGTCGATGCTGACCATGCCATCCGAGTCCTCGGGCAGCTGCGTCTCGTCCAGGTCGGTTACCCCAACCGTCTGTCCTGAGTCGCCTTTCTCGATCAAAACTGCTGAAAACATTTGTGTCTCATCCCTTCGCGATCGACTGGAGCTCGTGCACGGCCTATTCGGGCGCGTAGCCCAAGGTGCTCTTGACCTCTAAATACTCGTGGAACCCGAACTCGCTCCACTCTCGACCGTTGCCGCTGTGCTTATAGCCGCCGAACGCCGCGTTCATGTCGAAGGCGTGATTGATCGTCACCCACCCGGCCCGAATCTTGCGGGCCACCTCTCGAGCCTTGTCGTAGTCGGCCCCCGAGACATAGCCGGCCAAGCCGTAATCGGTGTCGTTGGCGATCTCCACGGCCTGATCGATGTTGTCATAGCCGAGGACGCACAGCACCGGCCCGAAGATCTCCTCGCGCGCGATCGTCATGTCGTTGGTGACGTTGGCGAAGACCGTCGGCTTGACGTAGTAGCCCTTGTCCAGCCCTGCCGGGCGACCCGGGCCACCGGCCACGACGGTCGCGCCCTCGTCGATGCCTTGCTGGATCAGGCCCTGGACCTTGTTGAACTGTGTCCTCGACGCCACCGGTCCGATCGCCGCCTTATCGCTGGGGCTGCCCACTTTCACCTGCTCGGCGGTCTCACGCGCGATGGTGATCGCCTCGGCCATACGCGAATTCGGGACCAGCATGCGCGACGGCGCGTTACAACTCTGCCCGGAATTCGGCATCATGTTGACCACGCCGGCGCGGACGCTCTCGGCGAAGCCCGCGTCGTCGAGGACAATGTTGGGACTCTTGCCGCCGAGTTCCTGGGTCACCCGCTTCACGGTCGGAGCGGCATTCGTGGCCACCTCGACACCGGCGCGCGTGGATCCGGTGAACGACACCATGTCGACGTCGGGGTGGCTCGCCAGCGCGACGCCAACGCCGGGACCATCGCCGTTGACAAGGTTGTACACACCGGCCGGCACGCCCGCGGCATCAAGGATCTCGGTGAAGATGTAGGCCGAGAACGGCGCCACCTCAGACGGTTTCAGGACCATCGTGCACCCGGTCGCCAACGCCGGATACACCTTGACCGCGATCTGGTTGAGCGGCCAGTTCCACGGCG
>NZ_JBKQOI010000006.1:0-21307 GCF_052145595.1 Mycobacterium sp.
CGAGCAAGTCACGCGCGACCGCGATCATCTCGTCTTCGTCGAATGAACGTCCCCGCGTCTCCATCGCATCCTTCAGCTGCGGAAGCACCGAGGCGAGCTCTTCATCCGAAATACGAGTGCACACCGACCAGGTAGTCGCCGGTGGGTCCGCGGCGATACATCGTGTAGAAGCTCGCCACCGCCGACACCTCGGCCCCGGTCAGTTCCAGTTGCTCACCGCAGAACTCCAAACCCGCGGGCGTCAGATAGGAGTCCTCGGATTGCACGAGGTGCAGCAACGGCAACAGTGCCGAGCGCTTGTCGGGATAGCGGCCGATGATCTCTTTCGCATCGACCTCCAGCCGCGCCCGCACCTCTGGCGAATACGACTGTGGGGCACCCTCTACCACGAACTGGTTGGGCTCTTCGGGCGGCGGTCCGAGCCGGACGAACACCGGTTGACCTTGCGGGCCTGTCATCGGTCCACCCCGCCCATGACCGGGTCGATGCTGGCGACCGCGGCGATCAGGTCCGCGACCATCCCGCCCTCACACATCGCGGCAACCGACTGCAGGTTGGTGAAGGACGGATCCCGGTAGTGCACCCGGTAGGGGCGGGTGCCGCCGTCGCTGACCATGTGCACGCCGAGCTCACCGCGGGGTGATTCGACCGCGCTGTAAACCTGGCCGGCAGGAACCCTGATGCCCTCGGTCACCAACTTGAAGTGGTGGATCAACGCCTCCATCGAGCTGCCCATGATCTTGGCGATGTGCTCCGGCGAATTGCCCATGCCGTCGGGGCCCACCTTCAGGTCGGCGGGCCAGGCGATCTTGCGGTCCTCGATCATCGTCGGGCCGGGCTCCAGCTTGTCCAGACACTGCTCCACGATCTTGATCGACTCCCACATCTCTTCGACGCGAATCATGTAGCGCCCGTACGCATCACACCCGTCGTGGGTGATCACGTCGAACTCGTAGTTCTCGTATCCGCAGTAGGGTTCGCTTTTCCGCAGGTCGTGGGGCAATCCGGTAGAACGCAGGATCGGGCCGGTCATGCCGAGTGCCATGCACCCGGCAAGGTCCAGATAGCCGACGCCCTCGGTACGTGCCTTCCAGATTGCGTTCTCGTTGAGCAGCTCGCCCATTTCGCGCAGCGGCCGGCGCAGCTGCTTGATGGCTTCGGCGATTTCGCTCTTCGCGTTCGGCGGTAGGTCCTGCGCCACGCCCCCGGGCCGGATGTAGGCACTGTTCATTCGCAACCCGGTGATCGACTCGAACAGGGTGAGGACGATCTCGCGTCCCCGGAAGCCGACGAACATCGGAGTCATCGCACCCAGTTCCATGCCACCGGTCGCCAACGCGACCAGATGCGACGAGATCCTGTTGAGCTCCATCATCATTACCCGGATGACGTTGACCCGCTCCGGTATCTCATCGGTGATGCCGAGCAGCTTTTCCACACCCAGGCAGTAGGCGGTCTCGTTGAAAAACGGCGCCAGGTAGTCCATTCGGGTCACGAAGGTGACGCCCTGGGTCCAGTAGCGATATTCGAGGTTCTTCTCGATTCCGGTGTGCAGGTAGCCGATTCCGCACCGGACCTCGGTGACCGTTTCGCCCTCGATCTCGAGGATCAGCCGCAACACCCCGTGGGTGGACGGGTGCTGGGGCCCCATGTTGACGACGATGCGTTCACCGGGATCCGCGTTGCGCGCGGCATCCACGATCTGCTCCCAGTCTTGGCCGCCGACGACCAGGACGGTTTCGGTCTCGCTCATCGGCCCTCTTTTTTCGACATCATCCCTCTTTTTTCGACATCAGTTGTAGCCCCTCCGCTCGTCGGGCGGGGGTATCTGCGCGCCCTTGTATTCGACCGGGATGCCGCCGAGTGGGTAGTCCTTGCGTTGCGGATGCCCGTGCCAGTCGTCGGGCATCTCGATTCTGGTCAGCGACGGGTGCCCGTCGAAGATGATCCCGAAGAAGTCGTAGGTCTCCCGCTCGTGCCAGTCGTTGGTCGGGTAGACCCTGAACAGCGACGGGATGTGCGGATCACTGTCCGGCGCAGACACTTCCAGCCGCAGCCTGCGGTTGTGGGTGATCGACTGCAGCGGGTAGACGGCGTGCAGCTCCCGGCCGGTCTCGTGCGGATAATGCACCCCGTTGACGCCCAGGCACAACTCGAAGCGCAGGTCCGGTTCGTCGCGCAGCCGCTGGGCGACCTGCGGCAGCAGATCCCGTCGGACGTGCAGGGTCAGTTCGTCGCGGTCGACGACGACCTTCTCTACCGCGTCGTCGAATTCGACACCATTGCGCTGCAGCGCCTCGGCCAGCCGGTCGGCGATGTCGTCGAAGTAGCTGCCGTAGGGCCGGGGACTGCTGCCCGGCAGCGTGACCTCGCGCACCAGCCGTCCGTATCCGGAGGTGTCACCGGTGCCGGAGATCCCGAACATGCCGCGACGAACGTCGATCACTTCTTCGTCAGAAACGGCGATCGCTTCCTGCGGGTCCTGGTCGGGTGAGCTCATCGCAGCAGTCCGCGCATCTCGATCGTGGGCCGTGCCGCCAGCGCCGCCTGCTCGGCCTCGGCGATGGCGTGTTCGCGGTTGACGCCCAGCGGCATTTCCTGAATCTTCTCGTGCAGCTTGAGGATTGCGTGCAAGAGCATCTCCGGGCGGGGCGGGCAGCCGGGGAGGTAGATGTCCACCGGGACGACGTGGTCCACGCCCTGCACGATCGCGTAGTTGTTGAACATCCCGCCCGACGACGCGCACACGCCCATGGCCAGCACCCACTTCGGCTCGCCCATCTGGTCGTAGATCTGGCGCAGCACCGGGGCCATCTTCTGGCTGACCCGGCCGGCGACGATCATCAGATCGGCCTGCCGCGGTGTCGCCGAGAACCGCTCCATGCCGAACCGTGCGATGTCGAACCTCGGCCCGGCGGTTGCCATCATCTCGATCGCACAGCAGGCCAACCCGAAGGTCGCCGGCCACAGCGAGTTCTTGCGGACGTAGCCCGCCACCTTCTCGACAGTCGACAGCAGAATCCCACCGGGCAGCTGTTCTTCCAGGCCCACGTCTTACCTCAATCCCACGTCAGGCCGCCGCGGCGCCACACGTAGGCGTAGGCCACGAAGACCGTGAGCACGAACACCACCATTTCGACCAGAGCAAACGTTCCCAGCGCGTCGTAGCTGACCGCCCAGGGATACAAGAACACGATTTCGATGTCGAAGACGATAAACAACATTGCGGTCAGGTAATACTTCACCGGGAACCGCTGCCCGGCCGTCGCGTGCGGACCGCTCACGGGCGTCTCGGTGGGCTCGATTCCACACTCGTAGGCCGCCAACTTCGACTTGTTGTAACGCGATGGGCCGACCAGGCTCGCGATGGCGACCGAGCCCACGGCGAAGGCGGCAGCAATCGCCGCCAGCACCAGGATGGGTATGTAGACGTTCAACTCGCTCCATGCTCCGTCGTATGGGCCGCCGTGTGGCGGCCAGGCGGTGACCGGGCTGCTGTGACGAACCAACTCCGTAGCTCGTCTCAGTGACCTTCAACATAGCGTCGTCACGGCTGGCGCACATGTCCGGGGTGGTGCTATTCGCGCGGTCTTAACGTCGCCGCATCCGGGCGCGCCTCCACAACGTGCCCGAAGCGCGCGCGGGTCGACGGCGCGGCGGCCGGCGTTTCTGTGTCAGCGCAGGTGAGGGGCCCAATCGCCGCGAATCGCCGGTCGGCCGAGCCTAACGAGCGGGAGTGCGGAGCAGGCCGAGCACCGTGCGGCCCAGGACGATGGGATCGAGGGGATGCGGCACCGCGGCTTCGGCGCGCGACCAGGTGGCCAGCCACGCATCATCCCGGCGGCCCGTCAGCACCAGGATCGGTGGGCAGGTCGCAAGTTCGTCTTTTAGCTGTTTGGCGACTCCCATGCCGCCGGTCGGAGTGGCTTCCCCGTCGAGGATGGCCAGGTCGATGCCACCCTCATCCATCGTGCGTATCACCATGGGGCCGGTCGCCACCTCGACGTAGCTCAACTCCGGGAGATCCGGGTGCAAGTGCTTGCCCAGGGCCCGCATCACGGTTTCGCGGGTTTTGGGGTTGTCGCTGTAGACAAGGATCCGCAGGGCGCTGGTGGAGTCGGACACGGTGCAGATGGTACTGGTGCCGCACCGGCTTTACTGGGTCGCCCGCACAAAGACGGCTTTCGCGGCCGTAGCCGTCGCGCCGATCATGCCGAACTTATTCCAACCCAGGTCGAATTGGGATCGATCGACCTTGGTTTCGCCGGAGATCTGGATCGAGCCGTCGTCGAGCTCGGCGACCGTGACGTGCAGAGGCAGCGGCGCGGTGATGCCCTTGATGGTGCAGCTGGCCCGAAGATCAGCGGCCGTGCCCTCGGCCGGGTGCACCGCCGTGACGACAACGCTTATCTCGGTGAAGCGCTCGACATCGAAGAAGTCGGCCGAGCGCAGGTGCTTATCGCGACGGCCGATAGCCGTGTGCAGGGATGCGGCACGAATGTCGATGCGGCCGAAGACCGCGCCTTTGGCGGTCAGCCGGCCGTCGCCGCTGAAGTCCGTGAAGCGGCCTTTGACGTTCACCAGGCCCCACATGTTCCTGGTCTTGAATGTGATGGCCGAGCGATCCGGAACCAGGTTCCATACGCCGGACATGTCGGGATCATTCAGAAGTGTTTCCAAAGTCGTCATCGTCACTTCACCCCCGTCGGTACGTTCTCGCCGCTTCGCGGCCCGAGCTAGTCGATCAACGGCGCGATCTCGGCCGGGTCGAAGTACTCGTCGATCCGGTCGATAAGGCCGTCTGCGCCCACCTTGATCACGATGCAGACCCGGATGGAGATCAATTGGCCGGCATGGCCGGTGGCGTGCAGGACGTGCTGCTGAACGAAGCCGGCGACTGATCCGTCAGACAGGCCGCCGAAGAGCTGGCGGTCGAGGATCTCATAGTGGCGCTCGGTGGTCGCAGTGATGAACCAGTCGATGACCCGCAACGCGCGGGTCTTGTCATCTGACCTGGAGGGGTCGCGGCGCGAGCCGACGCGCCACACCGCTATGTTGTTGCTCCACAGTCGATCAACCGCCGCCACGTCGCTCTTCTCGATCGCCGAAAACAGCCGGTCGGCCACGTCGACAATGGCTTCCGCAGTGGCAGCGGGCATTGGACTCACTCCTATTCTGATGAGCTATTCGCTGTCGTATCCGGGGTGGGCAACCGTCAACCGATGTCGTACCAGTGTGCGCAAGCAGTCGATGACGTCTTCGGCGCGCTCGTCCAGCTCGCCGGCCCTGATGGCGCTGGCCAGCCCTTCCTCATCGGCGAAACCCAAGCCGGCCAGCGCCGCGCCGCAGTCAGCCTCATCTTCGTCGAGTAGTTCGCGTTCGACGATGCGCAAGGCGTTGGCGGCGACCCTGGCATGGAAGTTGACCTGACCGGTGGTCGCGTCCCGGACATCGCCTTCGAGGAACTCGGCCACCGCGGCCACCAGTTCGGCCGCGATCGGGCGACCGTAGCCGCCGATCACGGTCGGGCCCCGTCGAGTAGGTCGAGCAAATCCCACTCGGTCTCGCAGACTCGGCGGCCGATCGCCGCCAACTCCACCGAGCGGAATTGACCGCTCAGGTGCCGCTCCGCCTGGTGGCGGCAGATGACACCCCAACGCAGCGTGGCCAGCACCAGCCACCAGTGAAACGCCACTCGATCGACGGTAGTCGCGCTGGTTTCCTCGTAGGCCCGCACAAAGCTGTCGACGCTGCCGAGCCCCCCGGCCGCTAAGCCGGCCGGGGCGCCGAACCGCCAGGCCCGGACGCAAAACCAGGCGAGGTCTTCGTATGCCTCACCGATGTGCACCAGCTCCCAGTCGAGAACGGCGGCAAGATCGGATCCGTCGACGATGAGGTTTCCCATTCGGTAGTCGCCGTGCACCAGGACGGCAGCCGAAGGCTCGGACTGCTGGGATTTCCGAGGCCGGTTGGTCTCGAGCCAGCGAAACGCCCATTCGAAGGTGGCGGTGGTATCGCCCATGGCATCGAGCCGTTCACGCCACTGGACGAGCTGGTCCTCGTGGGTCAGGCCCGGATCGCGCGGGTCGGCACGGTGGATGGCGGCCAGTGCCTGCGCGCACTGCCGTAGCAACCTCGCGCGGCCGGCGCCGTCGAGCTGACGCTGGATGCGCCGAACGATGGTCTCGCCCTTGATCGCGTCACAGATAAGGAACGGATTGCCCAGTGCGGCAGGCGAATCGTCGGCGACCAAGGTGTGGGGGACGGGTGCACCGGCCGCCGCGGCGGCGGCCTGGGCGCGGGCCTCGAGCTCCATGCCGGCGTGCAGGTCGTCCGGTGGCCCGGTGCGCAAGATCAGTGAACGACGCTGCTCGCCCGTGACCGCGTCGAACGCCCAGGTGGTGCGGCTGGCGCCACCGGTGAGGGCGCGCAGGTTCTCGATGCCGACGCTGTCGGCGCCGAGCGCCGGTGCCAGCACCGCGGCCAGCTTGGTGGCCAGCTGCGCGGATTCTTTGTTGACCGTCACTGCTTGCCGAACTTGAACAGCCGCTGCGCCACCCGGCGAATCTGGATCTCCTCGGCGCCCTCGGTGATTCGGTAGCGGCGGTGATGGCGGTAGATGTGCTCGAACGGCTCGTGCCGGCTGTAACCGAGGCCGCCGAAGATCTGCATGGCCCGGTCGGCGGCGTCGCAGACCAGCCGGTTGGCTCGGTAATTGGCCATCGACACTTTGTCGGAGACCTCCATGTGGTGGTCACGGTCCAAATGCCAGGCCGCGTACTGCACCAGCAGCCGCACCATCTGGGCTTCGGTCTGCAGCTCGGCCAGCGGCCATTGCACGGCCTGGTTGACCGACAGCGGCTTGCCGAACACCGTACGCTTGCCGGCGTAGTCCGCGGCGCGGTCGATGCAGTATTGCGCCGCGCCCAGGCTGCTCGCCGCTTGCCGAATTCGGTTCTCGTGCAAGAATGTCTGCGCGACCTCGAGACCGCGGTCGACCTCACCGAGCACCGCATCGGCGAGCACCCGCACGTCGGTCAGCTCGACTTCGCCGTGGTCGGTAGGCATGTTGAACGTCCACCAGTAGTAGGGGACGCTGAATCCAGGGGTATCGGTCGGGACCAGGAACGCGGTGATGCCCCGAGCCGCCCCGGGCTCACCGGAGGTGCGTGCGAAGATCAGGTCGTGTGTTGCGCGGTGCACCCCGGTGTTGAACCGCTTGGAGCCGTTGATCACCCAGCCGTCGCCGTCGCGTTCGGCGCGCGTTTCCAGCCAGGTCGCGTCCGAGCCGTGCAGCGGCTCGGTGAGGCCGAACGCCATCGATCGTTCCCCGGTGATCAGCGCCTCCGACCAAAGTCGCCGTTGCTCGTCGGTACCGAAGCGTTCCATCATGATCACCTGCGGAAAATTCCCGACGATCGACGACTCGTTCTGCAGGTCGTTATGCAAGCCTAGGCCCTTGTGCGCCAGATGCTCCCGGATCACGGCCATGTCGACGTTGGTGCCGTCACGCCCGCCGAGCGACGCCGGTAGCCCGTAGCGCAGCCAGCCGGCCTTGTCGGCGCGCCTGCGCATCTCGGCGAGCAGCTCCTCCCACTCCCGGGTCGGGATGCCGTCGTTGTCCCAATCGGTGCGGGCATGCTCCCGGCGCTGGTCGAAGTACTGCATGTGGTCGCGTTCCAGCGGCTTGATCTCGGCCTCGATGAACTCATCCATCTCGGCGAGCAGTCCTGGAAGATGTTCTGGGAGAGTGAAATCCACAATTATCTCCTTAAGATCCCTTTACGCCGCCGTACAAGGTCTTCTTCCACACCGTCGACAAGGTGGCGATGGCGTCCTCGTCGCTCAATTTCAGTCCCAGGCCCCCGATGCCCGAAGCGCCAACGAATACGGTGGTGAAGTTTTCGAACAACAGCGCGATGGCCGCCGCGGTGTGTTCCGGGTTGAGCTCTGTGCCGTAACCCTGCTCTTGTGCGCGGCGGACGGAGGCGGCCACGATGTCCATGCCGAAACGTCGAAATTCGTTCTGGACGGCCGCAAAACGTCGCTGGGTGGCGGCGAGTTGGGCGACGGCGATCATGATGCCGATGTTCTGCTTGAAGATGTTCCAATACCCGGTGACCACCGAGGTGAAGAACGCGTCGTCGTCCGGGGAGTCCGGCAGCTGAAGGCTCAACCCGGACGGTGTCACGACGTCGTGCAGAAACGACTCCGCCAGGGCGGCGAGCAGGTCTTCCTTGTCGGCGAAATACCGGTAGAACACCGCGGGCGACTTTCCCGCGGCCGACGTGATGTCGGCCAGCGTGGTGCCGTGAAAGCCCCGTTCTGCGAACAGTTTGCGGGCGGCCTGCTCGATGGCCTGCCTGGTCTGGCGGCCTTTGGCGGTTAGGGCTTCCGCCGGCATCAGGGCCGAATCCGGTCGCCGGCGCGCAACAGGGCGCTCGGCAGATCATGGCCGACTGCCGATTTCGCGACCTCAGCCGCGGCGATGGCGGCCTGCAGGTCGACGTCGACGTCGATATCGCTGTCCCGCAACAGGTAGACCAGATCCTCGGTCGCGATATTGCCGGTGGCACCCGGTGCGAACGGGCAGCCGCCCAGCCCGCCGACCGAGGCGTCCAGCCGGGTGACCCCGGAGCCGACCGCCGCGTAGGCGCTGGCCAGCCCGGCGCCGCGGGTGTTGTGGAAATGTCCGCCCAACGGCAGGTCGCCGATCACCGGGTGCAGTTGTGCGATCAGCGAACTCACCCGTGCCGGCGTGGTGGTACCGATGGTGTCGGCGACGCAGAACCGGTCGACGCCCCGATCGCGGGCGGCCGCACCGATCTCGAGTACCCGCTGCGGCGGGGTAGGCCCCTCGAACGGACAGTCCCACGCGGTGGCGACGATGACCTCGACGGTGACGCCGCCGTCGTGTGCGATGGCGACGATGTCGGCGATCTGATCGGTGGCCTCTGCGCTGGTGCGCCCGACGTTGCCCTTGCTGAATGTGTCGCTGGCGGCCACCACGTACTCGATCGATCGCAGCCCCGCGGCGACGGCGCGCTTGGCACCGTTGGGGCTGGCCACCAGAGCGGAGAACTCGATGTCGGGGTAGTTGTGCAGCTGCGCGGCCAGTTCGGCGGCATCGGCCATCGACGGGACCTTCGACGGGGACACGAAGGCGGTGGCCTCCACTTCGCGTACCCCGGTGGCGGCCACCGCCGCCAGCAGTTCGAGCTTGGCGGCCAACGGGATTGGCGCTTCGATCTGCAGGCCGTCGCGCAGCGACACCTCGCGGATATCGACATGCCGCGTCATTGGCACCACTCCTCCTCATCGCTTCGCTCTGCATCGTCGCCGGTGCGCGTCATAGCACCTCCTCGGCCCGCAATTCTTCGAGCTCCGCGGCGGTCTTGCCCAGCAACCCGATGTAGACGTCGTTGTTGTGTTGTCCCGGACGTGCCGGGCCGGCGTTACGGACAACGCCGGGGGACTCCGAGAGCACCGGCACGATGCCGGGCCCGAGGACGTTCCGCTCGACGCGTTCGTCGTAGTGCTCGACCAGCATGCCGCGGGCGCGCAGCTGCGGGTCTTTGACCACCTCCGCGACCGTGTTGATCGGGCCCGCGATGACGCCTGCGGCGCTGAGTGTTTCGATGATTTCACCGGGTTGGCGCTCGGCGGCCCACGCGCCGATGATCTTGTCGAGTTCGTCTTGGTTGCGGCCGCGGGCGACATGCGTGGCGAACCGGTCGTCGGTGGCCAGCTCCGGGCGCCCCATGGCCTTGCACAGGCGGGCGAACACGGTGTCCTGATTGGCGGCGATAACCACCCAAGAGCCGTCGGCGCTGCGATAGATGTTCGACGGCGCGATGCCCTCCAGCCGGGTGCCCGACGGTCCGCGCACCACGCCGCCGAGGTCATAATCGGGAATCGTGGATTCCTGTACAGCCAAACATGATTCGGTCAGCGCGACATCGACCACCTGGCCGTGACCGGTGACGCTGCGGCGGTACAGCGCCGCCAACGCGCCCTGGGCACCGAACATGCCGGCCAGGCTGTCGCCGAGCGAGAGCGCCAGCCGGGGCGGCGGCCCGCCGGGGAAACCGTTGAGGTGCCGCAATCCGCTGGCGGCCTCGGCCACCGAGGCGTAGCCGGCCTTGTGCGCATCGGGCCCGGTCTGCCCGTAGCCCGAGACCCGAACCAGGATGATGCCCGGGTTGCGCTCGCTGAGAACGTCGTAGCCCAGATTCCATTTCTCCAGGGTGCCCGGACGGAAGTTCTCCACCACGATGTCGGACTTCTCGACGAGATCGAGGAACAGCTCACGGCCGCGTGGCCGGCGCAGGTCGAGCGTGACGGCCCTCTTGTTGCGCGCGTGCACCGTCCAGAAGGCGTGGTGTCCGTTGAGCTCGGCCTGGCCCCAGGTTCGCAACGGATCCGGGGCGCCCGGGGGTTCGACCTTGATGACGTCGGCGCCCATGTCGCCGAGCAGCCGGCCGGCGAAGGGTCCGGCGATCAAGGTGCCGAGCTCGAGCACCCGGATGCCGTCCAGCGCTCCGGCAGATGAAATGCGCCGCTCCTCCTCATCGCTTCGCTCTGCATCGTCGCCGGCGGGTGTCATTCGGCGCTCGCGAAGTCGTGGCGGACCAGCCAGTCGGTGACGATGTCGACGGCGTGGCGCAGCTTATCCCGCTGGTCGGCGCCGGCGTAATAGTGTGTGGCACCAGGGATTTCGTGAATTTCCTTGTCGGGGTGTCCGATCGCTTCGAAGAGCCGTCTGGTGTGGCTGGGCGTGCAGGCGTCGTCGGCCAGGTTACCGATCACCAGCGCTGGGATCGCGAGATCGTGCCCGCAGGTCACGCCGTCGCCGCGGGCGTCGTCGTAACTCCATTGCGACAGCCAGCCGCGCAGCGTGCTGAAGCGGGCCAACGCGACCGGGCTCATGTTCACCACTTGAGGATCGCCCAGGTAGCAGGTTCCCGGGGTGCGTTCGTTGGGATCAACCCCAGGATCCAGCCATCGCGGGTCGGCCATGGTGCCGTGCACGACGAAGCAGAACTCGTCATCCGGGCGGCCCTGAGCGGACAGTTCGGCCAGCTTCGTCTTGACCCACGCCGTGATGCGGCGGTTGCGGTTGATCTGGGCCTGCCGGTACCGCGCCAGGAATTCTTGGGTGTAGGGCGGCTGGTTGGGGTTGTCGGGGTTGTACAGATCCAGCTCGGGATCGCGCTTGGTCGGATCGGATTCGTCGAGGATGGACGCGTCCAGCCATTCGGTCAGCGTGCCGTGCCGGCTGATGTGCGCGGCGAGCAGCATGATGCCGTCGGCGGCCGGCAGGTCCAGTGCGGTCAAGTCGGGGCCGTCGCCGGACGGGCTCGACGTGATGGTCGCGTGCTGGGCCTGCTGCTGGTAGAACACCGACAGCGAGCCGCCGCCGCTCCACCCGGCCAGCACCACCTTGCGATAGCCCAGCCTGTTCTTGGCGTCCTTGATGCACTCGCCGAGATCCTCGACGACCTTTTCCATCAGCAGCGCCGAGTCCGTCCCGCGGAACCGGCTGTTGCAGTAGATGACGTGGTGGCCGGCCCGGGCCAGTCCGTTGATCATCGGCAGGTACGCGCCGCCGCCGATCGGGTGCATGAACACCAGCACGGTGTCGGATGGCTTGTCTTTCGGCTTGAGCAGGTAACTTTCCAGCACGGTGATCTCGGCAAGCCCACCATAGACATCACGGACGCCGGAATTGTTTTGGAAGGCAACGAGATACGGGATTCGGTCGTATTCAAATTTGATAGCGTTCACCGCTTGCTCTTCATCAGTGTTGTCCCAGGTCGTGTGCGAGTACTTCGGCGGACGGTGTTAGGCGGCGGCGGGTGTCGACGGCGATGACCTGCCAGTCCACGCGGGAATGCTCGTCGAACTTGCGGCGTGCCCGTTCGCGCGCCTTCTCCGGCGCGCCATGGTGAACCCCTTGGGGCGCATGGGTAATCAGGCCCGGCGGCATCGGGATGCCGTAAAGCGAACCGCCGTGGAAGAAGGCGATCTCGTCGTAGTCGACGTTGCGGTGGTACCAGGGCGTGCGCTCGGTGCCCGGGACACCTTCGGCGGGTTTGGGCAGGAAGTTCATCACGTAGACGCCGGTGGCCTGCATGAACAGATGAACCGTCGGCGGCAGGTGGACGCTGTCGGAGGTGATGACGTTGTAGTCGGCGATGTTGAAGGTGAACGCGAAGTTGTCGCCGCGCCATCCTTCGACATCGATCGGATTGTGTTGGTAGAAAAGCGTCGTCGGGCCACCTTCGTGCATGAGCCGAACTTCGTATTCCTCCCGGCCATCATCTTCTATCGGCTCCGGCTCGGGGAGGGTGGCCTGCGACGGGTCGAACGGGAAATGCCGGCCCAAGGCGCCGGGGGGAGGGACACGGAACTCGTCGGTGGCCTCGACCATTAGCAGCGTGGTCGCCTCGTTTGTTGAGGGGTCGGGCACATGCCGCCAGGTGCATGCCTTCGGGATGTAGACCCAGTCGCCCTCGCGGTAGCGCAGCGGCCCGAACTCGGTCTCCAGTAGGCCGGCGCCCTGGTGCACGAAGCACAACAGGTCCCCGTCGACGTGGCGGGTGTAGAAGGGCATCGGCTCGTGACGACGGCTCAACAGAATTCGGCAGTCGGCGTTGCTGAACATCAGCAGCGGACCGCCGTTGGGGTCGGTGGCGTCGCTGGGCTTGAGTTCGCCGGCTAGTACGTCGACGGGCCGCAGCGGGCCGACCGACCGGTAGGCGGTGGGGTCGTGGCGGCGGTAGATGTTAGCGGTCCTGCCGGTGAATCCGCCCCGGCCCAGCTCGTCGTCCTTGAGCCCGTCCAGGTCGGCATGGAGCCGGCGTGGCGTCTTCCCTTTTCGCAAGTGGACAAAGGATTCCATGGCTGGCTCCCGAGCTCCGGCGGTATAAAACTGAAAGTGACATTACTTTTTCTTTTGCTCCCGCACAAGAGTGGCTGCGGGTGGCGCGTCCGTCAATTACGGACGCGGAGCACGACTTTCCCTTTGGCGGTGCGATTCTCCAGAGATGCGACCGCGTCGGCGGCCGCTTCCAGCGGGTAGACCGCTGGCTCGGGGGGAGTCAGTTGGCCCGAGGTGAGCAGCCGTTCGAGCTGCGCCCACTGCTCGGCCAGCGCGTTGGGGTGCGATAGCGTCCAGGCGCCCCAGCCAACACCGATCACATCAATGTTGTTGAGCAGCAAACGGTTTACCTTCACGGTGGGAATATCGCCGCCGGTGAAGCCGACCACCAACAGCCGTCCGCCGGGCGCAAGCGAACGCAGTGAATCGGTGAACCGGTCGCCGCCGACGGGGTCGACGACGATGTCGACGCCGCGGCCGCCGGTCAACTCCTTTACCGCGTCCTTGAACCCCTCGGCCAATACCACATCGGTGGCGCCGGCCGCCGTGGCAAGTTCGGCCTTCTCCTCGGTGCTGACCACCGCGATGGTGCGCGACGCCCCGAGCGCAGGTGCCAGCCGCAGCGTCGAGGTTCCGATTCCGCCGGCCGCCCCGTGCACCAGCACCGTCTCACCCTGCTGCAGCCGGCCACGCACGCTCAGCGCGAAGTAAACGGTCAGGTCGTTGAACAGCAGGCCGGCGCCCGCCTCGAAGCTCACGTTGTCGGGCAGCTTGAACACTCGGTCGGGTGACAACAGCGCAACCTCCGCCATGCCGCCGGTGAGCATGGTCAGGCCCACGACTCGGTCGCCGGCGCGGACGGGTGCGTCGGCCGGGGCGGACCGGACGACCCCGGCGATCTCCGCCCCGAGCACGAACGGTGGCGACGGGCGGTACTGATACAGGCCCCGGGTGAGCAATGCGTCGGGGAACGCCGCGCCGGCCGCGTGCACATCGACGACCACGCCGTCGCCGATGGGTTCCTCGACGTCGGATACCTCGATGCCGTCCGGACCGTCAAGCCGAGTCACCTGTACCGCGCGCATGCTGCCTCCGTCATCAGGGCCGAAGATCCTCCGGCCGGCGCTTGCATAGCCTACTGGCGGTCCTTGGCTCAGAATCCGCCGGCGACCGACAAGCGCTTGAAACGTGTCCTTAGCCCGAAGTTAGCCTCAACTGATGGATTCCTTTCCACTTAGTTACTTTTCGGTCAACCGCATCGGCTTCGGTGCCATCCAGCTCCCCGGCCCCGGGGCCTTCGGGCCGCCGCGGGACCGTGACGAGGCGCTCGCCGTGTTGCGGAGGGCCGTGGAGCTTGGCGTCGACCACATCGACACCGCGCAGTTCTACGGCCCCAATGTCTCCAATGAGCTCATCCGCGAGGCCCTCTACCCTTATCCGCCCAACCTGGCGTTGGTCAGCAAGGTCGGAGCCCGACGCGACGATGCCGGCGGCTGGCTGCCTCTCCTCGAGCCCACCGAGTTCCGCTCGGATATCGAAGCCAACCTTCGAACACTTGGCGTCAACCAACTGGCGGTGGTGAACTTGCGGCTCATCGACGGTGACCGCCCGGACCAACGCTTCGACGACCGGCTTTCGGTCATGATCGCTGCCCGTGACGAGGGATTGATCGGCGGAATTGGGCTGAGCAACATCACCCGTGACCACTTGTTGCATGCATTGGAGCGCACCGAGATCGCCTGCGTGCAAAACGCCTTCAGCCTCGTCGACCGGTCGTCTGATCCGGTGCTGCGGGAGTGCACGGCGCGCGGTATCGCGTTTGTCCCGTTCTTTAGCCTGAGATCGCCGTTTGCGCCGCCGGATCAGGTGCTCGGACACGAACTGGTGCGGGAGGCAGCCGCGCGACTCGGTCGCACTCCGGCGCAGGTCGCGTTGGCGTGGACGCTGAACGTGGCGCCCAACGTACTACTGATCCCGGGTACCTCGTCGGTGCGGCACTTAGAGGAGAACTTGGAAGCCGCCTCTATCGAGCTGGACGAGGACACCCGCGAGCAGCTGAACGCGGTCGCTACTTGAGCTCGGCCGACGAGAGACCCAGTAGGCGGCGCGCGACCACCAGCTGCTGGATCTGCTGGGTCCCCTCGAAGATGTCGAGGATCTTGGAGTCGCGTCCCCACTTCTCCAGCAGTGATTGCTCGGAATAGCCTGTGGTTCCTGCTAATTCGATGGTCTTGAGGGTGACGTCGCTGGCCATCCGGCCGGCCTTGGCCTTGCTCATCGACGCCTCTTTGGAGTTGGGGATCTTGTTGTCAGCCTGCCAAGCCGCACGCAGCGACAGCAGGTAGCTGGCCTCCCAGTCAGCCTCCATCCGCAGGAACTCGGCCGCCGCCGCGCTCTGGGCGTGCGACGGTTTGTCGTAGGAGATCTCGACCCCGGCCTCGGTGAGGATCTTGCGGATTTCCTCCAGGGCGGCGCGGCCGACCCCGATGGCCATGGCGGCCACGATCGGCCGGGTGTTGTCGAAGGTCTCCATTACCCCGGAGAAGCCCTTGCCGACCTCGATTTCCGGGTTGCCCAGCAGGTTGTCTCTGGGAATGCGGGCGTTGTCGAAGCGGATTGCCGCGGTATCGGAACCCTTGATGCCGAGCTTGTGTTCGAGCCGTTCGACCGTGACGCCGGGATGGTCGCGCGGCACGATGAACGACTTGATTGCCGCGCGGCCCTGTGACTTGTCCAGCGTGGCCCACACCACGACGTGGGTGGCGCGCGAACCGGCGGTGATGAAGATCTTCTCGCCGTTGATCACGTACTCGTCGCCGTCCAGGGTGGCCGTGGTCGACACCGCCGCCGAGTCCGATCCGAATCCCGGTTCGGTGATCGCCATGGCCGCCCACACCTTGCCCAGGCGTTCGAGCTGTTCGTCGGTGGCGACCGCGGAGATGGCCGCGTTGCCCAGCCCCTGATAGGGGACCGACAGCATCATCGCGAGGTCTCCCCAGCTGGCCTCCATCGTCTGCAGCAGCGCTGCCATGTTGGCGCCGTTGTAGTTTTGATCTCTGCCTTCTTCCTCGTCGCGCAGCGCGTCGGCTCCGGCGAAGGCGAACGATTCGGCGGCTCCCTCGAACAGATTGATCAGGGTGTCGAGTTCGACCGGGTAGGCGTGTTCTTTCAAGTCATACTTGCGCGCGATGGGGCGCATCATCTCCGCGGCGCCCTGATGGGTCTTGACGATCACCGCTTGCAGCTTGCGAGGTAGCTCCAGATTGATTGCCATGATTGAACTTTCGGCTCGTGTTAAGACAACGACTCAGATAACTACGACGCCCTCGGCGACACCGATGGCCCGCAGGTCGCGGTACCAGCGTTCGACGGGGTGTTCTTTGGTGTAGCCGTGGCCACCGAGCAGTTGCACGCCGTCCAGGCCGATCTGCATGCCTTTGTCGGTGCCCAGCCGTTTGGCCAGTGCCGCTTCGCGGGTGAAGGGCAGGCCCTGTTCGGCACGGGCCGCGCCGCGCCAGGTGATCAGCCGCAGCCCGTCTAGTTCGATGGCGATGTTGGCGCACATAAACGCTACGGCCTGACGACGGGCGATCGGCTCGCCGAACGCTTCGCGTTCTTTCACGTACGGGACGACGTAGTCGAGTACCGCATGCGAGGTGCCGACCGCCAACGCCGCCCAGCCCAGCCGGGACAGCGCGATCGCTTCGGAATAGTCGCTATCGCTCGCATCTGCCTCACCCAGCCGGGCATTCAGCGGGACTGACACCCCCGAGAGGTCGACCCGGCCCAAGGCAGCCGCGCGGATTCCCATGCTCGGATCCGCATTGACGGTAAGGCCTTTGGCGGACGACTCGACGATGAACAGGGCCGGCTTGCCATTCAGCTGGGCGGCGACGACGAACAGTTCGGCGTCGGCCGCGGCGGGGACCAATGACTTGACGCCGTCGAGCCGGTATCCGCTCGGTGTGCGCACGGCGGTGGTCTTGAGCCGGGTGGGGTCAAACAGCGGGTGCGGTTCGGCGATGGCCACGCAGGCCTGCGGAACGTTCTCGCCGGCAAACTCCTGAAGGTAAGTGGCCTGCTGGTCGGCGCTGCCCCAGTGGGTCAGTGCCGAGGCCACACCCCCCGGGGCCAGAATCGGCAACGCCAGACCCATGTCGCCATAGGCGAGCGCCTCGGCCACCAGCACGTTGGTCACGCTGGAGCGGTGTGCGGCGATGCCGTCGAAATCCTCCGGGATGTTGATCGCGGTGATGCCCAACTCCGCGGCCTTGGCGATCAGCTCGGGCGGGTAGGTCGCCGCCTCGTCGGCGTCGTGAGCCGCTGGCCGCAGCACCTCCTCGGCGAATTCATCGAGGGTCTCGACGATCATCTTCAGTTCGTCGTCGGGTGTCAGGTCGAAGAAGTCCTTGCCGCTGGACTTGAGCCGGGTCGGTCCACCGCGGAGGTTCTGGACCCGCTTGAACTGCCGGGAAGCGGCGCCGGCCGTGGAGAACACCGTCTTGGTGCCATAGCGCAGGCCCCGGTTCAGCGGGTCGCGCAGATGGTATTTGTCCAGGAACTCCTGGCCGACGATCGGGGTGAGCAGCGCCAGGGCGATATCGATCCCGGTCCGCTTGTGCGGCTGCAGCCCGACACCGGTCTTGCGGCCGCGCCGTCGAAGGCGTGAGCGGGAGGGCTTTGAAGTCTGTTTTGAACCGGAAACAGTGTCGGTCATGTCAGCAGCCTCGGTCGTTGGGGCGATGCGGATAACGGTATCTTACTCCGGAGTAAGGTAGATAGGGCCGTGTTAACTAATTCACACGGACTCGGCCCGCAGGCTGGAAAGCACGTGTTCGTGCAGCAGACCGTTGCTCGCGACGGCGCTGCCGCGGTGCGGTCCCGCCGCACCGTCCAGGCCGGTGAACCTCCCGCCCGCCTCACGCACCAAGATGTCCAGCGCCGCCAGATCCCACACCGACACCTCCGGTTCGGCGGCAATATCGACCGCCCCCTCGGCAACCAGGCAATACGACAGGAAGTCGCCGTAGGCGCGCACTCGCCACACCGCATCCGTCAGCTCGATGAAGCGGTCGCGCAGGCCGCGCTGCGCCCATCCCGACAGGCTGGAGAACGAGAGGCTGGCCGAACCGAGTTGCGCCACCGAGGAAACCGACACCGGGCGCGGCGGTCCGCCACCGACCGCGGCGAACGCGCCCCGGCCGCGCGCTGCCCACCACCGACGCCGCAGCGCGGGCGCACTCACGACACCAATCGACGGGACGCCGTCTTCGAGCAACGCGATCAAACTGGCCCACACCGGCACCCCGCGCACGAAGTTCTTGGTGCCATCGATCGGGTCGATGATCCATTGCCGCCCGCTGAATGTGGTGGTTCCACCGAACTCCTCGCCGACGATGCTGTCCTGGATCCGTTCGCGCCCGAGCACCTCGCGCAGCTCGGTTTCGACCGCCCGATCGGCGTCGGTCACCGGTGTCAGATCCGGTTTGGTGTCGATGCGCAAATCGAGCGCGCCGAAGCGGGCGGAAGTAAGCGCGTCGGCGCGGTCGGCCAGCGTCAGCGCGAGTGTCAGATCGTCCTGACTCATGCAGCAGTCCTACCATGGCGGTGTGTTGTGGCAATTCGGCGTTCTGCTCCTGCTGGTGGCGGTTTTGGGGGTAGTCCTCGCGCAGCGGTTCATCCCGCGCGGTCCGCGCGGTGAACTCGTGAACGGCACACTGTTGGTGACCGGGGTCAGCCCACGGCCGGACGCCAGCGGTCAGCAATACGTCACCATCGCCGGCATCCTCAACGGACCCACCGTCAGCGAGCACACCGTGTATCAGCGGATGGCGGTCGACGTCGACCAATGGCCGACCATGGGCCAACTGTTCCCGGTGGTGTATTCGCCAAAGAATCCGGACAACTGGAAGTTCGCACCGCCGGCACCGCCCGGGCCACCCACCGGCTAGCGGCCGCCGGCGGGCGCGGCATCACCGTAAGTCGGACACGCAAGTTGCGTCCTGCCGCGGTGGCAACAGTAGGTACCGGCCAATAGGGACCTATGGCACCCATTTGTGGACCCAATGCCCTGGGTTCGCGGGTGTGCTCGTCCCTAACGTACGGGCTGGCGAATCGTTTCCGACCAGCGCAGGAGACCGCGATGCCCGATTCTGCTCCGACGGTCGTCGTCGGTGTCGACGGATCGAAAGCGGCCATCAACGCGGCCCGCTGGGCGGTCGACGAGGCGGCGAGCCGAGACGTACCGCTGCGGCTGGTATACGTGATCGAGCCGTCGCGTTTTCCCGGGACCGGGACTGACGAAGACCGACTGGCCGCCGCCCGTTCCGCGCTGTCCGACGCCCATCGGACGATCGAGGACACCGGGACACCGGTGAAGGTCGAGGCCGAAATCCTCAGGGGGACACCACTTACCAAGCTGATGGAAGAGTCGAGGTCGGCGGCGATCGTTTGCGTCGGCTCCATCGGACTCAATCATGCCAGCCGAGGCGGCGTTGGTTCTCTTTCGGCGGCCTTGGCGGCGTCGGCCCTCTGCCCGGTGGCGGTGATCCGCAGGCCGGTGGGCCGGCGGGCAACCGCCCGGGTCTCGCGCGTCGTGGTGCAAGCCGACGACAATGCGGAGCTAAGGCAAGCCTTCGAGGAGGCGAGGCTGCGGCAGGCGCCACTACGCGCGATTTCGGTATCGCCGGCCGCAGGGCCGGACGACGTTGACGGGAAACGTTTGGCCCAAGCGCAATTGAACCGACGGATTGCCCGCTGGACGCGCTTGTACCCCGATGTAAAGGTCGAGTCGGCAATCGTTCGTGGAAGTGTCGACCAGTATCTGGCCGCCCACGAGGAGCCGGATCAGTTGTTCGTGACCGACGCGCGAGCTTGTTACGACTTGTGCGGCGCGCACAAGTCGGGACGCTCCGTTCTGACCACCCGTTCCGGCAACTTGTAGCGACTTGCTGATTGGGACTTGTTCGAGTTTGGGAGAGCCGCATTGGTAAAGGTCTTTTTGGTCGACGATCACGAGGTGGTGCGGCGCGGCGTGATCGAGTTGCTCGGTGCGGACCCCGAACTCGACTTCGTCGGTGAGGCGGGATCGGTCGCCGAAGCGATGGTAAGAATCCCTGCGGCCGGCCCGGATGTCGTGGTGCTCGACGACTGGTTGCCCGATGGCAACGGCATCGAACTGTGCCGTGATCTCCTGTCGTGCGTGCCGGATCTGCGTTGCATGATCCTGACGTCGTACACCCGCGACGAAGCGATGCTGGATGCGATCCTGGCCGGTGGCAGCGGATATGTCGTCAAAGACATTAAGGGTATGGAATTGGCTTGCGCCATCAAGGGTGTCGGCGCCGGGCGGTCGCTGCTCGATAAGCGGGCCGTGGCCGCGCTGATGGCGAAACTGCGGCAGGTCATCGAGAACGGCGACGGGTCGTCAGGGCTCAACGAACGCGACCGAACGTTGTTGGACTTGCTCGGCGAGGGCCTGACCAACAAGCAGGTCGCGGACCGGATGCTCGTCACCGAAGAAACCGTGAAGAGCTACGTGACGCGTTTGCTGGTCAAGTTGGGTGTGGCCCGTCAAACGCAGCGGATCGGCTGACCATGACTGAGCGGGCCTCGATTGGGGACGCGGCCGACGTTCGTCCGCTGCGCCAGACACTGTCACAATTGCGTCTTGGCGAACTCCTGGTCGAGGTGCAGGACCGTATTGAGCAGATCGTCGAGGGCCGTGACCGCCTCGACGGGCTGGTCGAGGCGATGTTGGTGGTTACGACCGGCTTGGAGCTGGACGCCACCCTGCGGTCGATCGTCCGGTCGGCGACCAATCTCGTCGAGGCCCGCTACGGTGCCCTGGAAGTGCATGATCGCGACAACCGTCTGTTGCAATTCGTCCACCAAGGCATTGACGAGGAAACGGTTCGGCGCATCGGTCACCTGCCCGAAGGTCGCGGCATCGTTGGACTGTTGATCAAGGACCCAAAACCCCTACGCCTTGAAGATATTTCGCAGCATCCGGCCCGAACTCTTCCTGGGTCAGCACATCGGCGATCTCGACACGCCCAGCGCGCGAGGGCGCTATGTCGCTAACGTCGCCGATCTGACCAGGCTCTTCGGAGTTGAACCCACGCGGATCGTGCACGACGCCCATCCCGACTACTGCACGACGCGCTATGCGGAGGAACGGGGATTACCCTGTCTTGCTGTGCAACATCACCACGCCCACATCATGGCCTGTCTTGCCGAACACGGCGAGCATGGCCCGGCCCTGGGGATCGCGTGGGATGGCACGGGTTACGGCGACGACGGCACAATCTGGGGCGGGGAGTTCCTGACGGTGGATGGACCGAATTACCGCAGGTTCGGATCGCTCTGGCCGTTCCCGCTTGTGGGGGGTGACCGCGCAGCTCGCGAGCCACGCCGCTGCGCCGC
>NZ_JBKQOI010000007.1:0-13012 GCF_052145595.1 Mycobacterium sp.
GAGCTGCGGCATTGTGAGGGTTGGACGGTGCGGGCCAAGATGAGCAAGTCGGCGATGATGCGGCGTGACGATCCGGTTGTGTTGGTCACGTTTGAGAATTTGACGGAGCGGCTCTGGATTGACGAGCACTAGTACGGTTGGTGTGCTCAGTCAGGTGAGCCGGTGGCCTGCGGCTGGCGTAGGGACTCGCAGGCAAGAACCTTGCCGGGGGATGACGAGGACTGCACTGAAGCCGTTCGAAATACCGGTATTCCGGTAGACCCGGTAAGCAGTTTTTCAACACACGGGCGCGTATTTGCTGGCTCCCTCAGATCTGGATCACAAGCCCGTCACTCATACCTCGAGGCACTCCGCAATTCTCCGTGGGCAAAGTGACTTTACGCGGACGCTGTCCGTGGTTGAAGGCCAACAGTGGTGGGGCTAAAGGCCAGCGGGCGCCGGGGCGGCGGCAGTGGTGTGGAGGTCATAGTGAGAGCGCCTGAGCCGAGACCTTTTTCACGGCGCGTGCGTGGCGTCGATTGATGAATTGGGTGAAGTAGTCGGTTCGGTCGGGGTTGATGAAGCTGGGTAGTGCCAGCATCCATGCTTTTTGGAGGTTATCGAGCTGGTGCTCGGGTTGGTCGGGATCGCTGATTCGGCGGGTACCCACCCATAGCGCGACCAGCACTTTGGCGATGTCTTCGGGATCGTGGTGGTCGACGACGTCGCCCTCGGCGACTGCTTTTTGGATGAGGGTGGTGACGAACTCGGTCCATGATTGCCACAGCGTCGGGGGCAGGGCCGTTGCGTTGTCCAGGGTGTCGAGCAGCCGGGTGCCGGCCCGGGCCACCTCGTTTTGGGTGTTTTGAACGGCACGGAGGTAGACAAGATCGATCAGTGTTTCTAATCCCGACATTTTGTGGGCAAGCAACTCGGTGACTGCTGCACGGCTCATCTCGGTGAGGTCGTCGACGATGGCCACGGCCAGTGCTTGCTTAGACGCGAAATGAAAATACATTGCGCCTTTGGTGAGTTCAGCCTCTGCCAGGATGTCGTCGAGGCTGACCATGCTGTACGGGTGATGGGCGAACTGGCGCGATGCGGCAGCGATGAGTCGTTGGCGCGTGGTTTCGGCTCGCCGTTCGCTGGCCTCGGTCATCACCCTCCCTGCCTCGTCGCGGTCGCCGCGCAGCGACGCGAACGCTGCGCGCCACGGCAACTCTGCCGCCGAGTCAGCCCCCTCGATGAGAAGGGAAGGTGACCTGCTGGCCGGTCTACGGTCCGCTGTCCGCCTTGCATCCCGCGCTTACTCATGGTTTGCATGCTACAAGATGACTGAAAGTGTGATAGCTTCTGGCATCTCGTGATTATAGTATGCATACGCTACATGCTGGTGCATCATTGGTATATACATACATACAGCCGCACCCAGGCGCCGCGGTAACCGCGGGCCGGTCCCTGGGTCGGGTTCCGTTAGGAGGAGCACATGTCGGTCGTGACCACACAGCCGGAGATGCTGTCGTCTGTGCCTTCGACGTCGAAGGCGGGGTTGCTTGCTGGGGGCTCACCCGGTCATGCCCGCGAAAGCGCTGGTGTGGACCGCAGTCGGCGGGTTGAGCGGCGGCGTAATGGGGGATCCGGCGATTCGCCGATGGACATGCTGACACGGTTGCCGGCTCTGGTGGTGTTGGAGCGTGTCGCGGTTCCTTCGCTCGCGATGGCGCGGGACGGCATCATCTTGTTTGCAAATACGGCGTTTGCCGAGATGGTGGGCTACCAGCAGGACAGCTTGGCCGGGTTGGCGTTCCCCGAGGTCTTCCATACCGTGCCAGCCGCGGTATGCGCGCTTTCTGGTGTCGATGCGCTGGCGAACCTGGTGGTGGAGCTGCGGCATCGTGAGGGTTGGACGGTGCGGGCCAGGATGAGCAAGTCGGCGACGATGCGGTGCGATGATCCGGTTGTGTTGGTGACGTTTGACAATTTGACGGAGCGGCTCTGGATGGACGAGTGATAGTGCGGTTGGTGCGGTGAGGTGTTCGAACATGTCGCCGACGAACGACCGCACACTCTCCTCGACGAGCGGCGTGACATGGGCGCGCGGTCTTTCATCTGGGAAATCTCCTGGGCGTATGCATGCGCTACCCGCTAAAAAAATACTCTAAGTCCGCCATAGTTTGTACAAGATGCCAATTGGTATGTATTCTTGGGTTCAGGTGCATCATTGGTATACACATACGGTCGCCACCCAGGGACCGCGGTAACCGCGGCCGGACGATGGGTCGGCTTGCTTCCATTAGGAGGAGCACATGTCGTTCGTAACCACACAGCCAGCAATGCTGGCGTCCGCGGCCGGAGACCTGCAAGGCATCGGCTCTGAAATGGCCGCCGGCAATATGGCGGCGGCAGCCCCGACCACCGGGGTGGTTCCCGCGGCTGCCGACGAGGTGTCGGCCCTGACGGCGGCGCAGTTCGCCGCACACGCCCAGATGTACCAGGCGATCGGTGCCCAAGCCACGGCGATTCATGAACTATTTGTGAGCACCCTGGCGACCAGCGCCGGTTCGTACGCGGCCGCCGAGGCCGCGAACGCCGCAGCGGTCCTCTGAGCGGTAGAGGCGGCAGCGATGGATTTCGGGGCGTTACCCCCGGAGATCAACTCGGCCCGGATGTATGCCGGGCCGGGGCCGGAGTCGATGCTGGCCGCCGCGGCGGCCTGGAATGGGTTGGCCGCCCAATTGCATTCGGGGGCAGCCACTTACACATCGGTGATCTCGGGGCTGACCGACGGGCCGTGGCTGGGGCCGTCTTCAACGGCGATGGCGGCCGCGGCCGCACCCTACGCGGCGTGGATGAGCACCACCGCCGGACAGGCTGAGCTGGCGGCCGCCCAGGCCCAGGCGGCTGCGGGCGCTTATGAGACTGCGTTTGCGATGACGGTGCCGCCGCCGGAGATCGCGGCCAACCGAGCTCAACTGATGTCACTGGTCGCGACGAACATTCTCGGTCAGAACACGCCGGCGATCGCGGCCACCGAGGCCCAATACGGCGAGATGTGGACCCAGGACGCCGCGGCGATGTACGGCTATGCCGCGACTTCAGCGGCAGCCACCGCGAAGGTGACGCCGTTCACCGCGGCGCCGCAGACCACCAGTGTGGCCGGGTTGGCCGCGCAGGGGGCCGCGAGTACCCAGACCGCCGGCGCGTCGACCGGTGCGGGCGTGCAATCAACACTGTCACAGCTGATCTCCTCGCTCAGCACGGCGCTACAGAACCTCGCTTCGCCCAGTTCGTCGACGTCGTTGACGTCACAACTTTCGGGACTGCTGAGTGGGCTTCTGGGTGGGTCTTCTTCCGGGTCGTCGTCCTCGTCAGGGTTCCTAGGGATTTCGACGTCCGGTTTCTCGCTCGGGAGCCTCGCGGAAAGCTACGCCACTATTCCGGGGTGGTTTTCCATGTTCATGGCGGAAACCGCGATCTCGCCCCTTATCGGTACGCCGATGTCTAACGCCTTCAACGCCGCCAATGCCGCCGCCGGACCCGCGGCCGACGCGGCGGCGGGTGCGGCCGCCGCGGCGCCTGGGGGGGCGGCCGCCGACGGTGCGGCGGGGTCAGGGTTCGCCGGGGACTTAGGCGGCTTGGCGGGCGTAGGTCAAGCGGCTGAGGTCGGGGGGTTGTCGGTGCCAACGAGCTGGGGCTGGGCCGCGGCAGGTCTGCCGGCGACGCTGGGGTCGGTTCCGCTGGGGATGCCGGCTGCTGCGGCGGTGCCGTTGGATGTCGGCGCCGGATTAGGTTTCCCATTCATGTTCCCAGGGCTAGGGGCGGGGGCCGTGGCGGCGGGCGGTGGCGCCATCGCGGGCGCTGCTGCTGCCAAATACGGGTCGCGCCTCAGGGTGGTGGCGCGCCCGCCGGCCGCTGGATACCCGGCTGCTGACCCGGCAGTCGCCAAGTCAACCCCGAAATATCCACCGGTGCCCGCCGGATTCCCGACAAACGGAAGCGCGCCCCCCGGATACCAGCCTGCGGTCATATACGTGCCGACCAACGGACACGCGCCGGCCGACAAGTGACAGGCAGGGGACGCAACAATGTACTCGAGGTCTATCGACCTTGCAGTCGCCGACGGCCTGTCAGCGGTCGCGGATCCAGCTGCGCGGGTTATCACCACCAGACGCACCGCAAGCTCCGGAAACAGTGTCGTTAGCCGAGCCCACCCGAAAATTGTCAGCGATGAGGCCATAACCGGTGGTTCCCAAGTCGTCGCCTGTGAACAACAGGTGACGGCTTGATGGTGAGCGTTGAGCTGGCTGGACCTCCGTCTAGCGCCGGTGATATTGATGATCTCCGGCCCGACGGAGGCTCATTGGATCCGGTGCAAAAAGAGGCCCGCAACGGCATCCCCGACGGCCTGCTGGTCGTTGCAACGGGGGTTTTCCTCGTAGCCCTGGCCTATGCCCGCTCCAGAGAAAGTTTAAGTTTCGCCTCTCCCTTGTTCTGGACGGGGCAAATACTCATCTTCGCTTTCGTCGTCTTTCGCGTCCTGAATCCGTCGACGTCGTCTCGCGAACGCGAATTCTTGGTGCTTCTGTACGCTGGTGCTCAGTCTGTGATTAGGTGGGCATACAGCCCAGTAATGTTCCAGTGGTGCGATGAGCTGCAGCATTTGGGATCACTTCTCAACGTCCTCAGGACGCACCATCTCTTCCACATTAATCATGACCTGCCGATTAGCCCTTTATACCCAGGCATGGAGAATGTCACTGCCGAGCTAGCCCAGGTGTCGTCGGGCAGCGCATTCGTAGCCGGCGTTGTCATCGCCAGTGCCTCGCACATATTGCTCGCAGCCGCCGTCCTGCTACTCTTCCGAGAGGTGTTTCAGTCGTCACGCGTAGCGTGCATCGGCGTAATACTCTATCTGCTCAGCCCGCAGATTCACTATTTCGACACGGGATTCATCTACGAAAATGTGGCATTGCCATTTCTGGCTCTATCCATTTTCTTTTCAATCCGCGTCGCAACCCATCAGCACGGACGCTATCAGAGCTTCGCCGGCTTGTTGGCTTGTGTCGCGATTGCCGTGATGACGCATCACTCGACGGCACTGGCGACGGTCGGGGTTTTGGTCGGCATTGCTCTGGCGACTTCGCTGTTCGGCAGCACCCGCGATCTTGCAGGGCCTCTTGCGATCTGTGCTGCGTCAGGGGCATTTGTCGTCGCATGCTGGATGATCTTCGTCGCACCCGAGACCGCGGACTACCTCGGTGGTGCTGGCCCGCAAATCCTGAATGGCCTGGCCCAACTCGGGAAGGCCGACGGAAAGGCCGCCCTACCGACGAGCCTCTCCATCCCACTTGTCGACCGCCTGTGCAACCCCGGCGGCGTTGCGCTCATGCTGGTACTGCTCGCTGTGAGCGTCCGCCTTGCGCGCCCCCTGCCGCCGTTGCAGCGGTTATTTATTTGTATGGCGCCCGGATTGTATGCACTGATGATAGTGATACGCCTATTTGTAGGTTCCCCACCGAACGGCGAGCACCCGGACGCAGCTGAGCTGGCGATCCGCTCGCTTACGTACTTTTCGCTCTTCACCGCGCTGGCAGTGGCTGTAGTTTTAGACCGTCTCGTATCAGCTGCTGCTGCCCGCCACGGTAAGTCAGTGCGCAGGTCGAGCCGCTTCGTAGGTGCAACAACAATCGCCGTCGTACTCCTTCTGCACTCAATCACCACCGGTCTGCCGCAGTGGTGGCAGCGGCTTCCAGGTTCGTTTCTGGTCGACGGTTACGTAAGTGGAATAGACAACGTGGGCAAGGCCAGAGGCGAATGGGCGGCAACAAACCTGCAAGCCGGTGCCCGTTACTTTGGCGACCTTACATCGCTCGTTCTCGTGTCATCACTGTCCCAGCTGGATCCCATCAGCGGCCCGGGATCGCTTTACGACACGACCCGCCTCACTCCGGAGGACTCTGCGCTTATCGGCGGCCTGTTAGCCACATACCTAGACGTGGACACGCGAATGGCTCAACAGGCTCCTATTACCCATTACTTATTCAAAGCAGACGTCATGCATGGCACGAGGGACGCGCCTCTATACGCCGCCAGCCTGGCCAAATTTGACGATCTCCCCGGAATATCTCGAATCTACGATTCAGGCTATGACCATTTCTACGACCTACGAGGCATGCAGGATATATATGGACGTTAGACTCTGCAAACTCGATCTCGTCGCATTGGCCGCTCTGGTCTGCTACGGCGCTTCCGTGTTGCCATTCATTCCGCGTGAATTCTCGAATGTGACGGGAACAGTCCTCTGTTTCATTCTGACTGGAGTCGCTGGGGCGAGCGCGATCTTGCCCGGCGCCGCGAACGGTGTTGCGCGATTCGCCGCAATAGTTGCCTGCTCGTTGGGGACGGGCGTCGTTGGTGGCCTGATTATCAATTTCCTTCCGTCAGGCCTGGTCCGGTTCAACTGGCTGACATATGCATTCGCAATGACGCTCATCGCCTACGCCGTAGCGCGTGCGCGTGGCGCGGGCGGCCCACTGGAGTGGAAACGTCCCGAATTTCCGACCCTAACGCGGGTTTCTGCCGCGAAACTTTTCGCCTCGGTCCTCGTCGTAGCCGCAGCAATATTCATATCCCTCAGCAGCGCGCATCATGGGGAAACGCCCTTCACCGAAGTGTGGTTTATCCCGGATGGCCCAGAACATTCTCCCGTGGGTGCGACGGGCGCTGTATTGGGTATCAAAAGCCATGAGGCGTCGAGTGAAGAATTCGTAGCCGTCATCAACACGGGTTTGCAGGTGACGACGCACCGAGTGACGCTCGCCCCGAACCAAGTGTGGACCCAGGACTTCCCTGTGGGCGGCGAAAAACCAGTAGCCAACGTGTATCGAGGCCGCGTGGCTGACCCTCCGTATCGGACGGTGTGGTTTGTCCGGCGGTGAATACGTGGGCGCTCGCTGGCGCGCGGCTAAGAGCTCACGCAAGCGGTGGCTTGGCCTTGGACTTGGGCGTGGCAACGCTTCGAAGTCTGGTGGGCATCGTGTCATCACGATTGCGCTCTCGCTCTTCAGCACGACCGTCGTGACCGCAGGGCTGGGCTTCGCGTTTTGGGCTCTCGCCGCCCACATCACCACCACCGAAGTCGTAGGTCGCGCGTCTGCGGTGATCTCTGCAATGTCGCTCGTTGGAACCTTCGGCACGCTGGGCTTTCAAATACTGCTGACCGCCGAACTTCCGAGGCGCGACGGTGCCGATGTGAAGCGTCTTGTCGTTACCAGTCTGGGGATCGCCGGCGGTTTGGCGTTCGCGATTGCGGTGGGATACGCGGTCGTCAATCACAACGCGACTAAGAACGGTGAATGGCTTTACGCTACGCCAACCGGCATAGCGCTCTTCGGTGTCGGCACAGCCCTTACTACGGTGACGGCTGTTCTGGATGGCGCGCTGGTTGGAGTTCAGCAAGCCGGGCGGCAGACGTCACGCAATCTGGTTTTCTCGCTCGTCAAGCTGATTGCGCTTCCCGTCGCAGCATTTGCAATTGGCCTGTCACCGCAAGTCATCTTTTCGGTTTGGCTTCTGGGAAACCTTGTCTCGTTGCTGACTCTCGGACTGCGAACCAAGGCACCGCATGAATGGTTAAAGACAATGCCATCCCTGCGAGGGTTTTTCCCGCTATGGCGTGCTGGAGCAGGTTATCACTGGATCAACGTCGCTACCCACGCGCCGGTACTGGTTATGCCGATCATGGTTGCTGCCCAGCTGGGCGCTCACGCCAACGCGGGTTTCTATGCGGCTCTTCTCTTAGTCGGCGCCGTCTGGATCATTCCGTTCCATCTTGCTACCGCGATGTTGACGCTCGACCATGGGAACGCGGAGCACTTCGATCGTGGGCTCGGCACCGCGCTCCGGCTGTCAGGAGTGGTATCCGTTCTCGCTGCCGCGGGAGCTGCCACCTTGGCACGTCCGGTCCTGGCAATCTTCGGATCTGGGTATGAACAGGCCCGCTACTGCTTTATCGCCTTCGCGGCCTGCACATTCGCAATCGCAGTGAAAGCGATCTACATCCCGGTACGGAGAGCGCAGGGAGCGCTGGGCAAAGCCGCGCTCGCGGTAACCCTTGGCGCGGCCCTGGAACTCGGAGCTGCCGAGCTCGGACTCAAGCTTGGTGGCGTAACTGGTGTTGGCATCGCGTTTGGCGCGGCAACGCTGTTGGAAGCAGTATGCTTCTGGCCGACCATCCGTAAGGCGCGAAAGTCGTCTAATCAGCAGGCCACAGGCGCGGAGCAAAATCGCCGCGGTCAGGAACGAGAGATTCCTGACATAAATCGATCTGTTATCGAGCGGTAGGAGGTGCGCTTGGGAAGGCCGCACCTTCATGGCCGCCACCGTCGCGCCGGCGATCAGGTCGAGACGCACAATCTCCGCCGTCTGTGCCTGGTTATCGCCGGTTTCGTCATTGCGGCGATTGCGCTGCCGTTTGTGAATGCGGGCATGGTGACAGTCAGCGAGCAGAGCGGGGCGGTCCAGCAGCGCGGGGTCGTGTTGCCGACTTGGAAGACCCATGGCTACGGCGGCCCGGCCACCACGCAAGCGACAAGCGCCATCGCCGGGGTCGGTGCGACCTGGATTGAGTTCACCCCGTCGTGGAAGATGGCCACGGCAACGTCCAGCCGGATCGACGTCGCCTGGAGCGTCACCGACGCCGATTTGCTAGCGGCGATTGACCAAGCCCACAGCAAGGGCCTCAAGATCTTGCTGAAGCCGCATGTCGACCCTCAGGACGGCACAAACCGCTGGGAGATCAACCCGTCCAACCGCGCAGCGTGGTTCAACTCCTACCGATCGATGATGACCCACTACGCCACGATCGCCCGGCAGAATGGCGTCGACGAGTTCTCGGTGGGCTGCGAACTGGCCACCATGTCGGGTTCCGCAGATCGCGGCACGTGGCTGACGATCATCAACGCAATAAGGGCCATATACGGCGGTCCGCTCGTCTATGCGGCCACCACCGTTGAATACCCCAATGTGTCATTTTGGGATCAGCTCAATTTTATTGGGGTTGACGCCTATTTCCCGTTGAGCACCACGCCGACAACGGACGTATCGGCGCTGGAGGCCGCGTGGATTCCGATACGGGACCAAATGTCGGCGTTCGCGTTCGCGGTCGGGCGTCCAATCCTGTTCACTGAGGCCGGCTATCCCAGCCTGGTGGGTGCGGCGATCGAGCCATGGAACAACCACTACAGCAGTACGCCCTCTCAGCCGGAGCAGGCAGCCGGTTATGAGGCGTTGCTCGCGACGTTCAGCGGCCAGCCCTGGTGGGCCGGGACGTTCTGGTGGTCGTGGTGGACGGACAACGGGGTTTACGACCCGCTCGATCACGCGATCGGGGGCAAGCTCGCTGAGTCGGTGCTACGGAATTGGTGGGCTTCGAACCCGTATCGAGGAACCGTCAAGCCCTGTGGATCGGATGCGTCCGGGGGTGTGGGAACCCCCGACATTTGCGGCTCGTCGGCCAGGGACACACCGCGGCCCTCTGCCAGGATCCGTAACTGGGCAGGACACGAATAGATGGTCGATTCTCGGTCGACTGAGCCGCACACCGCGTCGCAGGGCCATACCCTCGGATTCGGCTGCGCAAGCCTATATGGCCTGCCCGGAAGGCGGGACCGGCGCGCAGTCTTGGAATCCGCCTACGACCTCGGGATCAGACATTTCGACGTGGCGCCCATCTACGGCCTCGGGCTGGCGGAAGCCGAGTTGGCAAATTTTGCGCAATCGCGTACCGATATACGGATCGCGACGAAATTTGGCATTAGGCCGACCGTAATTGGTCACCTCGCCGGGTTCGTCCAGCCACCGATCCGCCGGATGCTGCAGATGTCCTCCGCGGTGAAATCCAAAGTCAAGCAATCCGGTGCCGCACCAGACGCCGGGGCTGTTGGCCGTGTTCTCTATTCCCGCCGGGACTACTCTGTAGCGAGTGCGCAGCGCGCGCTTGTTTCGAGCCTTCGGGCTCTGCGCACCGAGCGAATCGAGTACTTTCTGTTACACGAACCGGCCGGCGTGCTGCCCGATGACTATCGCGATCTGGTCGACTACCTCGAGACCGAGCGCGGCCGGGGCGTGATTGGATACTGGGGTCCGGCCGGTGATCTATCCCGCGGGGATGACGCAGTGGTGGCTGCCGTGAGCGCGCGCGCCTCCGCGCTCCAGTTTCCCTACGACCTGATCGCTGGATACGGCGGACCGCCGCCGGGGCAGGACCGGCGCATCATCACCTTCGGCTTTCTCTCCGGAACGCTACCGCGCGTACACGGTGTCCTGAGTCGCGAGCCCGAATTCCGGCAGCAGTGCAGCGAATTGCTCGATGCCGATCTCTCGGATGCGAGAACCGTGGTCAAGCTGCTCGTGCGTGACGCGGTGCAGCACAACCCGGGCGGAACGGTGCTGCTGTCGTCGACCAAGATCAAAAACCTCGAGATGGCTTACGCAAGCGCGGACGTCCCTCTCCGCAACGAGGCCGAGGTGGCGAGCATGATCCGGGATAAGTGCGTCGGAACGCGAGCTGAGCGATGATCACCTCCGCGAGCGAAATTCTGGACGGCGCGCGCCTGGATGCGGGTCTGGTTGTCATTGGGGCTGGGCCGGCGGGCATCGTCTGCGCGCTCGAGGCGGCGAGGCGAGGCGTCGACGTTGTCCTGATCGAGACCGGGAACAGGAAACCAAGCCCGGAGAATCAGAAGCTGTCGGTTGCGCATCGGCAGGACCCGGATGTGCACGCACCGGTAGAGCTGGCGATTAGCCGCCAGCTCGGTGGTACGTCTTCCATCTGGGGTGGACGGTGCGTTCCCTATGACCGTGTCGACTTCGTCGAGCGCGACGTCGCGCCGGATTCTATGTGGCCGGTGACCTACGAGGATCTGCAATGCTACTTCGAACGAACCTGCCAGTGGATGCTCTGCGGTCGCTCGATCTTCGACGTCAACGAGCTGGACCATCTGCCCCGACACATGATCGCGGGTCTTGAGGACGGAGCGGTGTCCACGTCATCGCTCGAGCGATGGTCACTCCCAACCGATTTCGGCAAGGTGTACTTCGACGATCTCCGCGATGCGGTCGGCCTCAAGGTGATTACCGATGCAACCTGTGTGCGGATCAACCTCGAGGGCGACAAAGAACGCGCGAAGGACATCGAGTGCAGGACACTTTCGGGGAGCTCGTTCACCGTCGCCGCGGAGGACATCATTGTGGCGGCGGGTGGGTTGGAAAGCGCCCGATTGCTGATGTGTTCGCCGGGTCGGGGAGGCCGAAGCATCGGTGACCATTCCGGTCAGTTGGGTCACTGGTACATGGCCCACCTTGAGGGTGTGATCGCAGACTTGGTGTTGACGACCCCTGTCGAGGACACGATCTACTGGTACGAGCGTGACATCGACGGTTCTTATGTCCGGCGGAGATTTACCTTTGCCGAAAGCTATCTGCTCGAGCACGGCTTGCCCAATATCTCGGGATGGATCGCCAATCCGGAGCTGGCTGATGCGTCGCACCGCAATGCGCATCTGTCGTTGACGTATCTGGCACTGATCTCGCCCTTGGGCTTCTTGTTCGCGCCGACAGCGCAACGACTTTCACTGACCGGTTCCAGTATCCCGGGAACGCCCTACGGCATGGCAAAGCGATCGTCGGTGTGGGCACATCTTCTTAACGTGCTGCGGCAGCCGATCGAAACGATACGATTCTTCGTCGACTTCGGCATCAAGCGGGTGTTCGCTCGGGGCCGCAAACCGCCGGGCTTTTTCGTCGGGAATCCTGCGAACCGCTACCCGTTCCAGTACCACGCTGAACATCTACCTCACTACGAGAGTTGCGTCAGGCTCGCCGAGGACGTCGATGACCTCGGCATGCCGAAACTCGATATCGACATCCTGTTCACGGACGAAGACATCCAAGGCGTACTCGCGGCACACAGACACTGGGATAGCTACCTGCGCGCCAGCGGCGTGGGGCGGCTTGAGTATCTCGCGGACGACCCTGCGGCGGCAGTGCACGCGCGTACCGGGGGCGGTTTCCACCAGGTAGGAACCACCCGCATGTCAAAAGATCCGGAGAAGGGCGTGGTCGACGAGAATCTCGCCGTCCATGGTGTTCCGAATGTCCACGTCGTGAGCAGTTCGGTGTTCGTGACGTCCGGCCAGGCCAATTCCACCTTCATGATTGTCGTATTCGCCGTCCGTCTCATCGAGCGGCTGTACGGCGCGCGGTAAATCGCCGGCCCGCGCCTACCCAGCGGCCCACACAACCGTCAGTGTCCCGGTCGCCAACGCGGTGGGGGGCTGTGAGTGCCGTCGAGCGTGGTGACCGTCAACGGATTCGCTTTTGTGGTAGGCCGGGGATGATGACGGCGTTTTGTTGTTTAGTGCCAGACTTTCCAGGGCGGGTTTCCGCTGTTCCAGAGGTTGTTGAGGGCCTGTGATTCGCGGAAGGTGTCCATCGGCTGCCAGAACCCGTGGTGGGCGAACGCGGCGATCTGGCCGTCTTTAGCCAGCCGCAGCAGCGGCTGGTCCTCGAGCACGGTGTCGTCGCCATCGAGGTAGTCGAACACTCCCGGCTCGAAAATGAAGTAGCCGATGTTGATCCAGTCTTCGGTCTTGGGCTTTTCCCGGTAGGTGGCAACGACACCGTCTTGCTCGAGGTCGATGACCCCGAACCGGCTCATCGGCTGGGTGGCCGTCACGGTGGCCAGCTTGCCGTGCGCGCGGTGGAACTCCAGCAAGCCGGCGATATCGACGTCGGCGATGCCGTCGCCGTAGGTGCACAGGAACGTCTCCTCGCCCACGTACTTCTGGATGCGCTTGATCCGCCCGCCGGTCATCGTGCTCAGGCCGGTGTCGGCCACGGTCACCTGCCAGTTGAACTCGGCGTGGGAGCCGTGGTGGCGGATGCTGGACTGGTCACCCAGGGTGATGGTGAAGTCCAGGTTGGACACCCCGTAGTTGGCGAAGTAGCTCTTGATGTATTCGCTCTTGTAGCC
>NZ_JBKQOI010000008.1:0-2977 GCF_052145595.1 Mycobacterium sp.
ACTCCATGTGTGCTTGCCGCTGAACAACCGCGATGGCACCCCATCTGGCTCCCCTGATCAGCCCCTCCACTGCTCGACCTTCGAGAGAGCGAGAATGCAATGACTTCGATCTCCAGCCGCGTCGGCCTACGCGCCTCGCTGCTCGACCGGACCGCAGCCATCGCCCCGACGGTAAAGGCCGACGGGTCCGGGCAGGCGGTCCTGGACTCGGCGCACACCGGCGACATCATCGGTGCGTTCGGCCGTATCCGGCGCGACGGCACCGATGCTTTCAGTGGTCGCTGGCGCCACCTGCGGACGCTGATGGTCATCACCGGTCCCGGGCTGATCGTGATGGTGGGCGACAACGACGCCGGTGGTGTCGCGACCTACACGCAGGCCGGGCAGAACTACGGGATGGGCCTGCTGTGGACGCTGGCGCTGCTGATCCCGGTGCTGTATGTGAACCAGGAGATGGTGCTGCGGTTGGGCGCGATCAGCCGGGTTGGCCACGCGCGCCTGATATTCGAGCGCTTCGGCAAGTTCTGGGGTGCCTTCAGCCTGGGCGATCTGCTGATCCTCAACGCTTTGACGATCGTCACCGAATTCATCGGCGTATCACTGGCACTCGGATTTTTGGGCTGCCCCAAGGTCATTGCGATCCCGGCGGCCGCGGTGCTGTTGTTCGCCGTGGTGGCCGGGGGGTCGTTTCGCCGCTGGGAGGGACTGATGTTCCTGCTGATCGCGGTGAATGTGCTGATCATCCCGATGGTGTTGCTGGCGCATCCCTTGCTGAAGGGAACCGCCGGCGGACTGGTGCCGCAGTTCCCCGGCGGGCTGAACTCGACCGTGCTGCTGTTGACCGTCGCGATCGTGGGCAGCACGGTGGCGCCATGGCAGTTGTTCTTCCAGCAGTCAAACGTCGTGGACAAGCGCATCACGGCACGCTGGATCCCTTACGCACGAGCCGATCTGGCCATCGGGATTGTCGTTGTCATGGCCGGGGCGACGGCGCTGATGGCGGTGGCGGCGTTCGGGTTGGCGGGCACCGCCGACGTCGGCAACTTCACCGACGCGGGTGCGGTTGCTACCGCACTGGCCAACCACCTCGGCAACGCCGTGGGGGTGCTGTTCGCGATCATCCTGCTGGACGCATCCCTGATCGGGGCGAACGCCATCGGGTTGGCCACCACCTATGCCATCGGTGACGCGATGGGCAGGCGACACTCCCTGCACTGGAAGATCAGCGAGGCTCCATTGTTCTACGGCGGCTACGCGTTACTCCTTGCGGTGTCGGCGGCGGTCGCGTTCAGCCCCGACCACATCCTCGGCCTGGTGACCCAGGGCGTGCAGGCGCTCGCCGGTGTCCTGTTGCCCTCGGCGACAGTCTTTTTGGTTTTGCTGTGCAACGACCGCGCGGTGCTGGGCCCGTGGGTAAACACCGTGCGGCAGAACATCCTCGCGTGGACCATCGTGTGGTCTTTGGTGCTGTTGTCGTTGGCGTTGACGGCTACGACCTTCTTCCCGGGCCTGGCCACCGCCACCATCGAGGCCGGGCTCGGGGCCGGGGCAGTGATCGGAATCGTCGGTGGTGCGGTCGGCGTCGGCGTAGGCCGGCGGTCTAGCGATCGACGGGAGGCGGAAGCCACGCGCGACGAGCGGCGCGCCCTCCGGCACCAAGACCGCGCGAACTGGCAGACCCCCAGCCTCGCCACCCTCGAGCGCCCGACCATGTCACCGACCCGCCGGGCGGGGCTGTTGACGCTGCGCGGTTACCTGTTTTTGGCGGTCGTGTTCGTGATCATCAAAATCATCGAGGTCGGTGTGGTCGGTCCGGCCGGCTCATTGTGAACCGTTTGGCAGCAGAACGATTTTGCCGTGGGTGTGCCGCCGCTCGAGCACCTCGAAGGCGTCGGCGACCCTATCGAGCGGAAAGGTGGCGGCGATGTCGAAATCGATGGCACCGGTAGCGACCAGGTCGGCGATTTCGGCGAGCACTTCCGGTGTCGACGCGTCCATGCTGCCCTCGGTCTTGGCACCGACTTCGCCGGCTTTTTGAAACGAAATGATGGTCTCTATCCGCTCGGGTGCCACGCCGAGATCCACGGCAAGATCGATGTAGTCCGGGCCGAACAAATCGATGAATGCATCGATTCCGTCCGGCGCCGCCTCGCGCAGCCGCTCGGCCAGCCCCTGGAAATCGGCGCCGTAGGCGATCGGGATGACGCCGTGGTCGCGCAACCAGTCGGCGTTGTCCGGCCCTGCGATGCCGAGCACCACCGCCTCGCGCAACGCCAGAAGTTGCACCACCAGGCTGCCGACTCCGCCCGCGGCCGCCGAAACGGCCACCGTCTCACCCGGTTGCGGCGAGACCGCCCGGACAGCGGCGTAGGCCGTCGCACCGACCACATATAGCGAACCCGCTACCTCCCAACTCAATTCGGCGGGTTTGCGGATCAGTTGACCCACCGGAACCGCGGTATGAGTAGCGTGGCTCGACCGGCGCAAGCTGAAACCCAGAACCTCGTCGCCGACGGAAAACTCGGTGACCTCGGGTCCCACCGCGGTCACAAAGCCCGCGAGATCACTGCCCTCGCCCGACGGAAAGGTGGCGGGGAACATCTCATGCATCGCCCCGACCCGGATGCCGGCCTCGCCGGGGTTGATCCCCGCGGCGCGCACTTCGACCACCACCTCACCCAGCCCGGGCGACGGCATATCGACGTCCGCCACATACAAAACGTCCCGGCCTCCGTAACGCTCGAACCGTACGGCACGCGCCACCGCAGCCGTCATCTCGCTCTCCTTACCCAATGTGTCCTCGCCCCACGCCAGCATAGGCCGCGACCGGTGCATCGGGCCGAGACGTGCGCCCGGACCTCGAGGGCCTTGTTCGATTCCTGCGCCCTTGTTCCCGCGAGCATTTCGCAGTAGCGTCAGGCGCCGCGGCCAACTGCTGTGCGTTGATACTTCAAGCAGACGCGGATTGACGCGGAAG
>NZ_JBKQOI010000009.1:0-7427 GCF_052145595.1 Mycobacterium sp.
GGCACCCGCGCTGTCCAGATCGAGCCTTGGGCCTCGCGCCGCGACTTCTCGGAGTCGAAGACCTCAAACCCGCAGCAGATGTAGAGCGTGCGCCGGTCCTCACCGCCGAGGCCGCAGGCCGTGGAAACCCCGCTTTCGGATGTGGGTGGGCTTACCTCGGCGACGATCTCCCCGCCTTCGAGGACCCGAACCACGCGTCCGGCCGCGGTGAGCGCCGTCCAGACCGCTCCCTGCTCGTCGAGACAGAGCCCGTCAGGAAAGCCCCCTTGCATCTCGGCGAAAGTCCGCTTCCCGGTGAGCTTTCCGTCCGTGGCGACGTCGAAAGCGGTGATTTTGTCGGCGAATGTCTCCGCGGTCACCAGGATGCGACCGTCCGCCGAGATCGCGATGCCGTTCGCGCCCATGAGCGGGCCCGCCTCGTCTGCGATCCGTGCGGTGCCGTCGGGCTCGACGACGAGGATCGGCGACTCCTTGGGGGTTTCCCCGGCGAACAGATTGCAGCCGAGTTGGGTGACATAGACGCGACCGGCCGCGTCGACGACCATGTCGTTGATCGGGCCGATGGCCAGGCCCCGTAAATCCGCGTACATGCTCGTCGCCGATCCGTCGTAGGCCAACACGACCTGTTCGAACATGGAGTTGACGAGCAGCCTCCCGTCGGGCAGGAAACCGGTGCCGATGGCGACGATCGGCTGGCCGTCGAGCCCCTCCCTGCTGGATAGGTCGAGCAGCGTTTCGGTGCGCCCAGAGTCGTCGACGGCGACGATGCGGCCGTTGTACATGTCGGAGAAGTGGAACCGGCCCCCAGACGGGTTGGGTTGCCAGCGCGGACATTCCGTCCAGCTGAAGCCGGCGGCGAGCCTGTCGGCGGCGAGTGCGGTCGTCATCGTGTTGATCTCCTTCGATCGGGTTCTGGCTACAGACCGGCCGGCCGACAGCCGATGAGGCCGTCGTCAGCGAGTTGCTCGACATATGCGCGGGACAAACCCAGTTCCTTCTCCAACACCTCGTCGTTGTGCTGGCCCACCGTAGGCGGTGCCTGGTATGACCACCTGCTGACCCGCCCATAGCGGAAGGGCAACACCGGAATCGGTATCACCCCGTGCACGGGATGGTCTACGTCCTCGAAGTAGCCCCTTGTGGCGATCTGGGGATGTTCGTGGACGAATCGCTGGTCGACGGTACGGGCGGCAGGCACGCCGAGCCCCACCAACTGCTCAGCGGTGGCGGCGACGTCGCGGGCCGCCGCCCATGCGCTCAGGTCCTCGTCGAGCCGGCCTCGGCGCTCCCAGCGGCCGGCCGGTGTTGCCAGAGCGGGGTCGTCCCAACCCGGTATGCCGGTGTAATCCGCGAGCACCCGCCACTGGTCGTCGGTGACCACCGAGATCGCCAGCCACTGTTCGGTGCCGATGCCCGCGTACACCCCTTGGGGGGCATGACCTCTGAGGTGGTTGCCGTCGCGTTCGAGCAGCTTGCGACGGGCGGTCCATTCGACTACCTGCTCGGCGGTCATCGTCAGCGCGGCTTCCACGAGTGGTGCCTCGACCAGCATTCCCCGACCGGTCCGTTCGCGCTGTCGGAGTGCGGCGAACAGTGCGAACGCCGCATTCGAGGCGCCCATGGGATCGGCGGGTCCGCTCGGATTCACCGGTGAGCCATCGGGATAGCCTGTGCGCCAGCACATTCCAGAATACTGCTCGACGGTCTGGGCGTAACCCACCATGTCGCGGTTCGGTCCGGACAGTCCGAACGCGGGCATGCGAAGCATCACGATCCGCGGGTTGAGTGCCTGCACACCCGCCCAGTCGAGTCCTACATTCTCGAGCACCCGCGGCGCGTAGTTCTCCAGCAGCACATCGGCGTCGGCGATCAAGCGTTCGATCAACTCCAGGCCCTGCGGTGTGGAAAAGTCGAGTGTCACAGCCCGCTTGTTGTGGTTGGCGCCGAGGTTGATCCAGCCGCACTCCCACCACAATTCGTCGTCGGTGATGGTGCCGCCGAGCATCCGCGCGCCGTCAACGCGACGAGTCGACTCGATCTTGATGACGTCGGCGCCCAGCGAACCCAGGATCGTGCCCACCAGTGACCCGACCCACCAGTTGCCCAAATCGACCACCCGCAGCCCAGCCAGCGGCAGCGATCCCGCCGGCGACCCCAGTTCCAGTGCGCGGCCGGACTCGATCCGCGGCGCGAACCCGGCGTCGCCGCGGGGTTCGGCCACGGGTCGCGCTGAGGGCGGTCGGACGCCGTCGAAGAGAAACGGCACCGAAGGTTGGCGGAATTGCCCCGAAGCGTCCTCGACATAGAACCCGCGGGCCCTCACCTGCGGGTCGTCGAGAAGCGTTGCGCCGCTGTGCACCGGTGCACACGGAATGCGAAACATCGACGCGGCCTCGACGATCTCGGCCACCGTCCGCTGAATGGTCCACGAGTGCACCGCCGCGGTGAACTCCGCTGAACGGCGGTATCGCCCTGCGTAGGTCTTGATGTCCTCGTCGGCGAGCCAGTCGGGCCGTTCGATGAGCACGAGGAAATCCTCGAGATTCTGGGCGGAGGCGAGATTGAACCCGACCCAGCCGTCCGCAGCCGGCTCCACCGACGGGATGAGACGACGGCGCTGCACGGTGGGCTCGTGAGATGCGCCGCTGATCGTCGCTGCGACGTCGGCGAACATCGTTGCGGCATAAGTGGTCACCTCGAGAAGAGACACGTCGACCAGCTCGCCACGTCCGTCGCGCGCCATCCCAGCGACCGCACCGAGACCGGCTGTCGCCGCGAAAGACCCCGCTACCCAGAGCGTTTCGGCCCCGCCGAGCGCCAGCGGATATGACATCGGCTCGCCGCGGTTGCTCAGCGAGCCGGCCTCGGCCTGCACGGTGAATTCTGTCCACGGGCGGTCGGACTCCGCGTACGGCCCGGTTAGTCCCCACGGCGTGATCGCGACCACGACAGCGCGCTCTGCCAGCCTCTTTAGCAGCCGAAGGTCGGGAAGGTGCGCCGCTTCCACGATCACGACGTCCCCATCATCGGCGAGCTCGACCCAGTCACGGGTGGTGGCAGTTTTGCCCGCGGCGAGAAAGGCGAACAGCGGCGCGTCAGTACTGCCGCGCTGATCGCGTCCGCGCGGCCGGTGTCCGCGGACCGGCTCGGCGAGCACAACGTCCGCGCCCACGTCGGTGAACAGTTTGCCCGCGTAGGCTCCGGCGATTGTTTCCGACACCTCAAGAACCCGCAGCCCGGCAAGCAATCCGGTGTCGGTGGCGGTGGAGTTCATCAAGGGCCTTCACACTGTCTGCTGCCGGCGCGGCCGCCTACTCCACGGCCGCGACAGCAGATTACGGTTTCTCGACGGCTCTATATGCTTGAGGGTCCACTGACTGGAACCCGCTGCGACTTCCGAGGGCCCGGTTTTGTGAGGAGAGGTCACCGGCCCGCCTCGACGTTGGCCCGAGTCGCCCGAAGTGCATTCAATCGCCGTTGGAGCTGTGCGACTGCATCTGCGTCGGGCGCAGCGGCGGTCTGCAGCGCGGTGAGTTCGGCGAGCGTCTCTGCTGCATCGGCGGCCAACCGCTCCGCGGCGAGTTCCCGTGTGAGCAGGTCACGTTCGGTCCAATCCGAGGCATCGATGTCTCGACCGGACGCCACGGTCAACCCACCGGCTCGTCGTAAAAGTTGAACAGCTTGCGGCTGTTCAGCTCGACGATCTGATGAACCTCGTCGTCGGGAATATCAGCGAACACCTTCTCGGCGTAGCGGCGGCTGTGCGGCCAATACGAGTCCGAATGCGGATAATCGCACTCCCATGTCATGTTGCCGATGCCGATGTCGTAGCGCGCCTTCAATCCCGCGACGTCATCTATGAAGCAGCCGTAGATGTGCTTGTGAAACAGATCGGACGGCCGGACGTCTTTGACCACGTTCTGATACCAGCGGTGGCGCTCCCAGGTACCGTCGATGCGTTCCAGCAGATACGGCACCCAGCCGACACCGCCCTCCGACAGCGCCACCTTCAGCTTGGGATGACGGTGGAACACCGGCGAAAACAGCAGGTGCGCTGTAGCCGACATGGAGTTGGTGCCATACAGCGCTATCGTCACGGCGTAGGGCGCCTCCGGCGCGGTCGTTGGCGGTGAGCCCGACGACCCGAAGTGCATGCACAGCGGCATGTCGGTCTCTTCGGCGATGGAAAACACCTTCTCCCAGTGGTCTGTGTAGATCGACGGCAGCCCTAGCGGAACCGTGTTCTCCGGGAAGGTGATTCCCTTGGCCCCCTTGGCCGCACATCGTTGGATCTCGACGACACAAAGGTCGGGGTCCCACAGTGGCAGGATGATCAGCGGTATGAACCGGTGCGGGGCGGTGGAACACCACTCGTCGATGACATAGTCGTTGTAGGCCTGCACGCACGCGAACGCGAGACCGAAATCCTCGCTCTCCTTGGTGAACAGGCCGCCGGCGAAGCGCGGGAAGGACGGGAAGTTCGCGGCCCCGTACACCCCGTCGAGGTCCATATCGGTCAGGCGGGCCTTGGGGTCGTAGCAGCCTGGAATCATGTCGGCGTACCGCACCGGCTCGACACCGAACTCCTCCGGTTTCTTCCCGGCGACAGCGTTGAGGCCGATCGCGGGAAATCGCTTGCCCTCGTAGTACCAGACCTGGATCGGCAGCCCGCCGGACGGCGACGGTTCGTCGACGATCCGCGGGCCCCGTTCCAGGTACTTCTGTGGAAGCCGGTCGGTCCACACATTCGGATGCTCGATGAGATGGTCGTCCACCGAGATTAGTTTCATTGACGGTTGCAGAGGCATGTTTTTCCTTTCATCACAGCCTGTTTCGTGATCCGGCCTGCAAGTAGGACACCCGCCGCCGGCTGGCATCGATCTCGCCCGGCTGCCAACCGGGCAGTAGGGCCGCTCCGTCGAGGGTCCGCACCGGCCGCTCGAGCTCGATGAGCAGCGAGAGGTTGTACGCGATTCGGCCGGTCAGCGTCTTGGGATTGCCGGTGCACAGCGCCAGCGCAGCCTCGGCGATGGTCTCCTCGGGCTCCGAATTGTCGACTCGGACACCGGAAACCGTGAGCGCGTTGTCCGTCGCCACCTGGTATTCGGGTGCCAGGGCGTTCACCGCGATGTTGTCCTCATAGAGGTCCATGGCCGCGCCGGTGGTGATGCGATCGATGAACGCTTTGGTCCCGCCGTACAGTGCCGCGCCATTGGTCGGGTTTTCCGCAAACGGTGGACCGAGCCTCGGTCCGGCTTGTGATGAGGATATGTTCAGAATCCAGCCGGCCCCGCGCTCGCGCATGCCAGGTACGGCTGCCGCGGCCAATTCCCATGCCGCCCAGACGTTTGTCTCGACAGCGTCGAAGAACGTCTGCCTGGCCATGTCGGCGAACAGCACGTCGAAATACCGCGCTGCGGCCGCGTTGTTCACCACAATGTCGACAGGGGCACCGAACTCGGTACCCGCCGCGGCGATGATTTCGTTCCGGTCGGCGGACGGGTCGGCCAGGTCGAACGGGATGGCCACGGCTTGGCCGCCGTCGGCGGTGATCTGCGCGACGGTCTCTTGTAGCGACCCGGCGACTTTGCCGTCGCCGGCCTTCATCGACCGCGACACCGCCGCGACAGCGATACCGTCGGCGGCAAGCCGTCGCGCAATGGCGCGGCCGATGCCGCGGCTGGCACCCGTCACCACCGCAACGTGGGGCGATTTACTGCTCATGACACCATCCCCGTTAGACGGCGAAAGTTGCGAGATGCCAAGTCTGCCCGCTCATCGTCGGTAAGTGCCAAGGTCTTGAGCACATCCAGCTCCCGTTCGAGCCGGTCGTGACTGGTGTCCGGGGTGGTCCCCGTGCGGGCGCGCATCCACAGGTATTCGCTGATGATCCAGTTACTGCCGAACAGCACTCGGTCGATGCCGATGGCGCGGAGATGAGCGACCAGATCTTCCGCGCTCACATGACCGTCAACAACATCGATGAGCCGCAGCGAAACATCGGTGTGCACACCGGGATAGGTCTGTGCCAACTCGAGTACCTCCGCGTCGGCGCCCTGGCCGAACTGCCGATCATGCCCGAGGTGGGCGAAGATCAGCTTTAGCTTGGGGAAGTCGTCGAGCGCCTTGGCGTAGTACCGGGGCCGGCCGGGCATGAACCCGGCTGCCTGGGTCAGGATCGGGATCCCCGCGCTGGCGCAGTAGTCGTACACCGGCCACATCCGCGGGTCGTCGCCCTCGGTGCCGTGGTTCATCGGCACATACTTGACGCCCAGTGCACCCCGGCGGATCCCGTTGTCCACCTCGGCCAGGAGCGTCTGCTCGTCCATCAGCACGGGGTCGACGCCCACGAAGCAGCTCAACCTCGGACTCGCCGCGACCTGCGCGAGTGCCCAGCTGTTGTTGTCCTGGATCCGCCGCTCGATTCGCCGCCGCAGCTCTTCGGTCTCTCGCGCACGATCGCCCGGCTCGTCCGGCAGGATATTTTGGCCCTGCCGCCAGTACACACCCGACCACGTGAACATCAGGATGTTCATGTGCGCGATTCCGGTGGCATCCATGACCTTTTCGGCTTCCTCAGGCGTGCCGAAGAAGCTCGGCTTGTCGGGCAGCCTCATCGCAGCACTGAACCTCAGCAGATTGCTGTACAGATCGCAGCTGTGATCGGCCGTCCGCAGGATATGGCAGTGGCAGTCGACGATCTCGAGCTCACTCATCATGGCCTCCGATCCCCTTGAGCGCCAACGGTTTGAGCGCACCCACCGGCGGGCGTGCGGTGGTGTGGGTGATGCCGCCGTCGGAAATCACGGCGTGCCCGGTCATGTAGGACGACAAGTTCGAGGCCAAGAACAACGCGACACCCGCGGTCTCCTCGGCCAGCCCCAGGCGCTTCTGCGGGGTGGCCTCGGCGGCTCTGCGAAAAAACTCGGCCTGCTCGGGCCGGCGCGACGTGGGCGTCTCGCGCCCGATCCGGTCGATGTTGTGAGTGCCGGGTACCACGCAGTTGACCCGGATGTCATAGGGCGCAAGCTCCAGCGCGACCGACTTGGTCAGGTGGATCACTCCCGCGTTGGCCGCACCGTAGTGCGACACCGACGGCGCGGCGGTCACCCCGCTCGTCGAGCCGAAGTTGACGATCCGGCCGGCGATACCGTCGCGAATCATGGCGAGGGCCTCGGCCTGCATGCACAGCATGGCAGATGTCAGGTTGAGCTCGATCGGCCCGTTCCACTCGTCGACGGTGTAGTCCAAGAACGACTTCGGCGTGGCGGCGCCCAAGCTGCCGACGCCGTTGACCGCTACGGTGATCGGCCCCAGCTCGCTGCGGGCAGCCTCCACCATGGCGTGCACATCATCAACGCGCCGGACGTCGGCGTGCAGAGCGATAGCCCGACGACCCAGCGCCTCGATCTCCTTGACGGTCTGCG
>NZ_JBKQOI010000010.1:0-36221 GCF_052145595.1 Mycobacterium sp.
GGCCTTCGAACTCCTCGACGTATCCCACCGCCACGGTCTGGCGTAGTCAGTAGCCCACACCCACCAGATCACAAAACCCCACGTCAACACCCCAACCCGTCAACACAGCAGGGGGAACTTCGGTCTAAACACGGTCGCGACACCACCGAGGTGCATCTGCCGAAAACGTGGCCGAACCGGCAGGCCGGGCGGGCCGTCGATCGTCTCGAACTGTGGTGCCACCAGCCGCGCGGCGCCCCTTGAGCTGACTTAGCGAATTACACGCGCCGAACGTCGCCGGATTCAGGTGTGGGTCCTGCGGCTGTCACCACATACCTGGGAGCAGGCGATAGCGAACCTTCTGCGTGTACTCGCGATATCCGTCCAAATCTTTTTGGAGCAGCTTCTCCTCGTCGCGGATGCGCGAGGCGAGCACGATTAGTCCAGGAACGACGAAGACGAGTCCCCAGTAGGAACCGAGTGCAATGGGGATGCCCACCATCATGATCACATTGCCGGTGTACATGGGATGCCGCACCAGCCCGTACACACCGGTAGAGACGACCGTCTGGTCTGCCTCCACCCGGACGGTTGCGGCCGCATAGCTGTTCTGAATGACCACCAGCCCCACCAAACCCAGTCCAACGGCCACCAGAACATCACCAACTAAGCAGATTGCCGTTGGCACCGGAGACCAGCCGAAGCGATGGTCAAGGGCGCTGACCACGACCATTGCTGCCAGCGACAAGTACAAGCCGGCAATAACGATCTTCTGCGCCGTTCGGGTCTCCGCTGTCGGGCCCCCACGCATCCGCGCCTGAAGCGCAACGGGATTCGTACGGAGCAAGTAGATGACGGGGATCCAAGCCGAAACGGCAACCACCACCAGAAAAACCCATGCTTGCCAGTAATTGAACGTGCCTGCCGGGAAAAACAGCATCGAGCCAAACACCACAAACTCAACAAGACCGAATAGCAACAACTTAGGAATGGTTTTCACCGATCCTCCTTCGTCCGTCCGGTACCGCACGCCAACAGCGCACATCGCGGCGCCGGAAAACCGCTACTCCCAGCGTGTCAGTGCCGCACCGATCGCCAGGAGCCACAACCGCGGCGCAGGACTGAAACTACCGCCGCCTACCCGGAGGATGTGCGCGAATGTGTCATTTGCCGCACGCTCGCTACGCAGTATCGCCCCCGGCGACCTCGCAAAGCCTCGGTCAGCTCCGCCCGACTGCTCGCAATGATGGCGGTGCGCGCTTTCCAGTTTGGACACCGGCGGCTAGGTAGGAACGTCATTTCATGGTGGCGAGGTTGTGCCAAAGGTTCTTGAGGCTTTCGGTGCCGCCGAACAGCGTGGTGAAGTTCGTGGAGTCGACGAGCACGATGTGGCCCGCGCGTTGTGCGGTGGGCGGCATCCAGATCAGCGCGTTGAACTCGGTATTACCGACCGCAGTGAACGGGTGCGGCCGGTTCGGGTCGATACGTTGGCGGCCTAGCACACGCACGGAGTCGGTTTCCGGCCCAGTGAGTTCGTAGTGCGGTAGGTGGGGGTGGAAATTGAACGTGGTGACGTTTTCGAGCAGCCGAGGTGTGTCGAGGTCGCGAAACGCGGTCAGCGGCGCAATGCCATTCGTGCCGTCGACTACTGCGGGTCTCAGTCCCCATTTGTTGTGGACTGGGACGTTGAGTGCCTTCATCAGCGAGCGGGAGTACTGACTGAACCGCTGCTGACGCGGCACCAGTGGGTCGCCGTGGTGTCGGTATTCAACCTGCCGCTGTGCGAAATCGTCGCTGAAGCCGACGTCGTGATGCGGTGCCAGTAGCAGGCAGGTTCCTTCCCGTCGCAGCCATTCGCGGACAGCGGCGCTCTCCTCAGGTGCGGCTTCCTGCTCAGACAGGATGTGGTCGAGTCCGAACACCATCAAGGTGTCGGTGTCGGCCAGGACCCGTTCGTCAATCGGAAGCTTGTAGCCCGCCTGGTCGATGCGCTGAAACACGGCGACGCGGTGGCCCGTCGCTTCACCCCCCAACTTCTGAAAGGCCAGCGTTGAGCGGTGGAAGAGCTCCAGCGTTCCGGCGATGCCCTGAAGGAAATGCGCCTCGTCGTACTCCACCGTCTCGTAGCTGGGCCACGACGCATTGCGGACTTCCGTCATAGTCGAGAAGCGGTTGTACAGTGCAGCAGGATCACGTTGGGCTTCCCACGGATAGCTCCACGTCCAGTAAATGCTGATGCGCCGCCGTCCGTTGTGATTTCGGGGGATGTGGCTTTGGTTGTACGTGCGTGCTGGCGTCAGCGTGCTCATGGCATGTCCTCTTAATTGTCGAGCGTGGCCAGGTATCGCAGCGCACCGATGCCTGGGAGGAAGAAGTAGGCACCGCCCTTGAGGGTGGTGAAGGCGGGCAGTCCTTTGAGGATTTTGCGGATCGGCCGGTTGGGGATCGTGTAGTCCAGCGAGCCGTCTTGGGTGCCGACGATGGGGTCGCGTTCGTTGCCCAGTTCGTGGAAGGTGCGGTCGTTGATCCAGACGTTCTGCGCGAACTCGAATTGGCGAATCAGGCTGGCGCAGATGATGAACGCGGCAATCCCTCGGTCCACTCCATCGTCGGGTGCACCCTCTGGTAATGCCGGGCCATAGGTCGCGCCGCGACGGATCATTCTGCGGCGGTTCATATTCACGGCGGTGTCACGCGGGTTGAGACGCCGCGCGTGTGAGCCCAGCGGCACCGCGTAACCCTGGGGGTCCATCTCCTTGTAGTTGAAGTCGTTGTTGCGCGTTGGGTCCGCGCCCAACTCTGGATCATCGTGCTCGGGTGCCAGCACCAGCGGAGCACCGCTGCGCCAGCGGCCCATGAACTTCGCTGCGAGCAACTCCTGCCCTTCGGGTGTGTCTGCGTGTTCGCGCAGATAGTCGCGGAACAGCGCCACATGCTCCTGCAGGCGCCGGTAGGCCATATAGCTGCCGTTGCGGGACAACGCCTCCGGCTGCGGCAGATTCGCGGGCGGCCCATCCTCGTCGGGATAACCCAGGATGAACTCACCCGCCTTGAGCGGTGGCCCCGAGCCCGGCGTGGGCTCTTCGCCGGACCCCTCTATCACGGGCTGCGACAACCGGTCCCGAAAGCCGAAGTGGTCGTGGGCGTAGTTGAACGGCGGGGTCGCGTTCAAATCCAGCACCGAAAGGCTGCGGACGCCAGGACACCGGGCAACCAGCTTGTCGTGCTCTCCGGTGGCCCGGCGATGCTCTGCCTCGGTACGCGCGAACAGGATCGCGACCGCGTGCACGTCATCACCGGCCAGGCCATCTACCCAATGATCGGGGTGATTCGTCCCTGTGTCACCAAGGATGTCGGCGCGGGCCGCCATCCCTTCACGAAACTCCTGGGGGAACGTTGCCAGCGCGGCCTCGTTTACTCCGAGCGCACGTAGACCGTTCCACGTGAACGCCAATGTGACCCACCGCTCCGCATCCTCCATGGTGGCGCGTACATCTGAGGCTGATTGGACCCGATCCACCAATTCGGCCAACCACGCCCGACCCCCCGCAGGGTTATCGAAAGACAGGAACTCGTAGCGCCCCGTCATCGCTGGGGTGCGGGTCAGCAAGATGTGCTGTATGTCGTCGAGTTCGAGCATTGCCCGCACGCGCTTTCGCGCGGCTCACTGCATCTGGTCGAGCATGTCGGAGAACGCCGACTTGAGTCGCAACGCCTTCTTGATCTCGTCGGCTGTCACGTAGGGGTACTCGCCGTACTCCAGGAAGCTGGGGTACTGGTGATCGCGGACGAACTTGACGAAGGACGCCGGGTTTTCCTTCCAATCTTCCGGGAATCCTTCGAGATTCGTGAACACGGTCGTGATGCCGGTTTGGCTGAAGAGCGCCACCGCGTCCTCGGTGTATTTGTCGAAGTCCGTGTCGAAGATGCCCTGGTACTGGAAGTGCAGCCCCGAGCCGACGTCGAACAGCACCCAGCGCAGGTAGTGCAGCCGAAGTGGGGCGAGCACGTCTGGGCTCATGGCGATGGCGTCTTGAATCTGTTTCCCGTAGGCGCGGACAACTTTCTCTCGGCCCTCTTTGACCTTCGCGATGATCGAGAATCCGTAGCACGCCGGTGTCCGGGGATATATCGGACCGTACCGCCCGCGCTCCTGTTGGAAGTAACCCTCTTCAGGGATCGCCAGCGCCGCTGGCTTGGTCCAGTCGTGATCGCTCGCGGACATCTCGGCTCCTCTTCTCGAAGCTGATAGGGCGGACAGTTCCCATGTGCACCGCACGCAGGCCAGAAGAACATGCGGTGTCAAGTGTGAGCGCACATGGTGTGGGCGATCCGCCCGGACGCCGTGTCGGAGGCTTTCGTGTGCACGCCAACGGGCCCGCGTTGCATGGGCGAAACTATTATGCAAGCGTCAAATAGGAAGGTACAGTTTGGAACCGTTATCCGATCGTAATTTTCCCTAGGAACTACTGCCAAGCCCGATGATCGAAGTTGTGCGTGCAGGTGACGGCCGATGTGGCGGTGTCCGCCACCCGTCGTGCGAGCGCGCGTACATGCGTCCAGCGGGTCTTCAGGCAGCGGCGGCAAATCGGTGTCGCATGGCCGAGTCTGGACAGCAAGCGCGACTGATGGGGCGCCGGTTGTTCGCTGTTCCCGGCCAGCCGCAGCGTTCGCAAGTGACCGTCGATGAACTTTAAGGAAACGTTGAAAGGCGGGTGGGCAGCGGGATCCGTTGCTACTTTCGCTGATGGTGTGACCGGAGGTTAGCGATGTCGTATTTGATCGCAGTGCCGGACGCGTTGGCGGCGGCGGCGGCGGATTTGGCCGGTATCGGCTCGTCGATCAATGCCGCTCATACGGCGGCTGCGGCCTCGATCACCACGGTGATTCCCGCCGCTGGTGATGAGGTGTCGGCGGCGATCGCGTCGCTGTTCTCCGGTGTCGCCAAGGACTTTCAGGCGTTAGGTGCCGAGGCGGCGGCGATTCATACCCAATTCGTGCAGGACTTGAGTGCGTCGGGGGGCGCGTATGGGACCGCGGAGGCGACCAACGTGTCGCCGTTGCAGGAAGTGCGGCAGGTCGCGCTGGCGGCGGTCAATGCGCCCGCCCAGGTGATCTTGGGGGGCCCGCTGGTCGGCAACGGCGGTGCTGGGACAGCGACCAGCCCGAATGGCGGGGCCGGTGGGATCTTGTTCGGCAACGGCGGCGCTGGTTATTCCGAGCCGTCTGGCTCCGGTCTACCCGGCGGTAACGGCGGTAACGCCGGGCTGATCGGAAACGGCGGGGCCGGCGGGACCGGCGGGGCCGGTCAGGCCGGTGGGGCTGGTGGGTCGGCGGGTTGGTTCGGTACTGGCGGGGCGGGCGGGGCCGGCGGGGCCGCCACCACCGGCTCCGGCGGGGCTGGCGGTATCGGCGGGGCCGGCGGGGCCGGTGGGCTGATCCTCGGTAACGGCGGGCTCGGTGGGGTCGGCGGGGCCGGCGACGGCGCCGGGGCCGGCGGTAACGGCGGGGCTGGCGGCGCCGGCGGCTATCTCAGCCCTCCCGGCGACGGCGGGGCTGGCGGTGCCAGCACGAGTGGCACCGGCGGCAATGGCGGGGCCGGTGGGGGCGCCAACCTGAGCGGCACCGGTGGCACGGGCGGGGCCGGTGGCAACGGCGCCGTCGGGGGTAACGGCGGCGAGGGCGGTTTTGCGCTCAGCAACGGATTCGGAAACGTCACCGGCGGCGCCGGTGGAGCGGGCGGCACCGGCACGGTCACCGGCGGCGTCGGCGGCCAGGGCGGCACCGGGATTATGGGCGACTACCCCTTTACGACTGTGGACAACGCCACAGGCGGCGTCGGCGGCGAGGGCGGCGCCGGCGGCACCACCGGCGGTGCCGGCGGTGTCGGCGGTATTGCGTACAACTTCGGAACCGGAACGGCCTTCGGCGGCACCGGCGGCGCCGGCGGCACCGGTACCACCGGCGTCGGCGGCAACGGCGGCAACGGCGGCGCCGCCGGCGCCTCTGTCGTGACCAATGCCACGGGCGGGCCCGGCGGGGCCGGCGGGACCGGTACCACCAACGGCTCCAACGGCTCCACCGGCAACGCCGGATCGACATAGCGCGTCGCCTGGCAGGGGCCGGCGGCCCTCCGGAGATCACTCAGATCACCTCCGCGATGGTCGACGTCGCGCGACTCGTAGGCTGAAACCCCATGAACGCCTCCCCGCAGGCACCGATCGAGATATCACCGCTGGCCTGGCTGGACGAGGTGGAGAGGCGGCGCTGCGAGGCCGGGCTGCGTCGCTCACTGCGGCCGCGTCCCGCGGTAGCCACCGAGCTGGATCTGGCGTCCAACGACTATCTCGGCCTGTCACAGCATCCCGACGTGATCGAGGGCGGCGTTGCGGCGCTGCGGGTCTGGGGTGCCGGGGCCACCGGTTCGCGCCTGGTCACCGGCGACACCGAGCTGCACCAGGAGTTCGAGTCCGAGCTCGCCGAGTACGTCGGCGCGTCCGCGGGTCTGCTGTTCTCCTCGGGATACACGGCCAACCTCGGGGCCGTCGTCGGCCTGTCGGGACCAGGTTCGCTACTCGTGTCCGACGCCTATTCGCACGCCTCCCTGGTGGATGCTTGCCGGCTGTCGCGGGCCCGGGTGGTGGTGGCGCCGCACCGCGACGTCGACGCCGTCGATGCGGCGCTGGGCTCCCGCCGCGAGGAGCGCGCCGTCGTCATCACCGACTCGGTGTTCAGCGCCGACGGCACACTGGCTCCGGTCCGTGAACTGCATGAGGTGTGCCGCCGCCACCGCGCGCTGCTCATCGTCGACGAGGCGCACGGCCTGGGGGTGCGCGGCGGCGGGCGCGGGCTGCTGCACGAGCTCGGCCTTGCGGGCGCGCCCGACGTGGTGATCACCACGACGTTGTCCAAGGCGCTCGGCAGTCAGGGTGGTGCGGTTCTCGGGCCGGCGCCGGTGCGTGCCCATCTGATCGACGCGGCGCGCCCATTCATCTTCGACACCGGCCTGGCCCCGGCGGCGGTGGGCGCCGCACGGGCCGCGCTGAAAGTGCTGCGGACCGAAACGTGGCGACCGGAAGCGGTGTTGCGGAATGCCCGCGCTCTGGCCGAAACCTGCGGGGTACCCGAGGTGCCGCAGTCGGCGGTGGTGTCGGTGATCCTGGGCGATCCGGATGTGGCGCTGGCCGCAGCGACCGCCTGCCTCGACGCCGGCGTGAAGGTGGGGTGCTTCCGGCCCCCGACCGTGCCCGCCGGGACGTCGCGGCTGCGGCTGACCGCGCGCGCGTCGCTCGATGCCGCCGAACTCGAATTCGCACGCGGGGTGCTCACGGATGTGCTCGCCGTGACACGCCGTTGACCGTCCTGGTCGTTACGGGCACCGGCACGGGGGTCGGCAAGACGGTCGTCACTGCGGCGCTGGCCTGTCATGCCCGGCAGGTCGGCGTCGACGTGGCGGTGTGTAAGCCCGTCCAGACCGGCACCGACTCCGGCGACGATGACCTCGCCGAGGTGGCGCGGCTATCGGGGGCGACAGAGCTCGCCGGGTTGGCCAGATATCCGCAGCCACTTGCCCCGGCCGCCGCGGCGCAGCAGGCCGGGATGGCGCTGCCCACCCGCGACGAGCTGCTGCAGCTCATTGCCGGCCTCGACCGCCCGGGGCGGTTGACGTTGGTCGAAGGCGCCGGCGGGCTGCTGGTCGAACTCGCCGAGCCGGGCGTCACGTTGCGTGACCTCGCCGTCGAACTGGGTGCCGCGGCTCTCGTTGCGGTCACCGCGGACCTGGGCACCCTCAACCACACCGCGCTGACGCTGGAAGCCCTTGCCGTACAGCAAGTTTCGTGCGCCGGGCTGGTGATCGGCAGCTGGCCGTCTCGCCCCGGTCTGGTGGAGACCTCGAATCGGTCCGTGCTGGCCCGGCTGGCTCCCGTGCGGGCCGTGCTGCCCGCGGGGGCGGGATCGATGGACGCCGCAAAATTCGCCGACATGAGTGCCGCGGCGTTCGACGGTGACTGGGTAAGCACGTTGGTTCGCTGATGGTGCATTCGGTCGAGCTGGTCTTCGACCCCGACACGGAGGCGGCGATCCGTCACATCTGGGAAGACTTGGCCGGCGCCGGAATCCCCAGCCAGGCGCCGGCCAGCCGACCCCACGTGACCCTGACCGTCGCCGAAAACATCGACGCCGACGTCGACGAGCTGCTGAGTCCGCTCAGCCGACGGCTGCCGCTGCGCTGTTCGGTCGGCGCGCCGGTGTTGTTCGGGCGGGCGAACGTCGTGTTCGCGCGGCTCGTGGTCCCGACGAGCGAGCTGCTGGCTCTGCACGCCGAGGTACACCGGCTGAGCCTTCCGCACGTGACGCCCGCGCCGATGGCCAACAGCCTGCCCGGTCAGTGGACCGCACATGTCACGTTGGCCCGCCGGGTCGGTGGCCCTCAACTCGGGCGGGCGCTGCGCATCGCGGGTCGCCCAGCGCAGATCGACGGCCGGTTCGCCGGTCTGCGCCGCTGGGACGGCAACAAGAAGGTTGAGCACCCGATCAGCTGACGCGCTGCCGCAATGTTCGCCGCCCCACGTCGCCCGCGTGGCGTTTGTGCACGTGCGCACCGTTACCCTACTTTGAACACCGTTTAATTCAGGCTGCCATGACCAGGTGGTCGGCCACGGACAAAGACGCAGGGGAGTAGTTCGTGACTCAAGCGGCAACTCGACCGATTACCGACGCCGACAACGCAGACATCCTGGCGGTGGCCCGCCAGCAGGTGCTGGAGCGCGGCGAGGGGCTGGGCCGCGAACAGGTGCTGCAGGTGCTGCAGCTACCCGACGATCGGCTCGAGGAACTGCTCGGGCTGGCCCACGAGGTGCGGATGCGCTGGTGTGGCCCCGAGGTCGAGGTCGAGGGCATCATCAGCCTGAAAACCGGTGGCTGCCCGGAGGATTGCCATTTCTGCTCGCAGTCGGGGCTCTTCGCGTCGCCGGTGCGCAGCGCCTGGCTGGACATTCCCAGCCTGGTCGAGGCGGCCAAGCAGACCGCCAAGTCGGGTGCCACCGAGTTCTGCATCGTGGCCGCGGTACGCGGGCCCGACGAGCGATTGATGGCCCAGGTGGCGGCCGGCATCGAGGCGATCCGCGACGAGGTCGAGATCAACATCGCCTGCTCGCTGGGGATGCTCACCGCCGAGCAGGTGGAGCGGCTTTCGGCGATGGGGGTGCACCGCTACAACCACAACCTCGAGACCGCCCGCTCGTTTTTCACCGACGTCGTCACCACCCACACCTGGGAGGAGCGGTGGCAGACGTTGTCGATGGTGCGCGACGCCGGCATGGAAGTGTGCTGCGGCGGCATCCTCGGCATGGGCGAGACCTTGGAGCAACGCGCCGAATTCGCTGCTGACCTGGCCGAACTCCGCCCCGACGAGGTGCCGTTGAACTTCCTCAACCCGCGGCCGGGTACCCCGTTCGGTGACCTGGAGGTGATGCCGGCCACCGAAGCATTGAAATCGGTGGCCGCTTTCCGGCTGGCATTGCCACGCACCATGTTGCGTTTCGCCGGTGGCCGCGAGATCACCCTGGGCGACCTCGGCGCCAAGCAGGGCATCCTGGGCGGCATCAACGCCGTGATCGTCGGCAACTACCTGACCACGCTCGGCCGCCCCGCCGAGGCGGATCTGGAACTGCTCGACGATCTGCAGATGCCGATCAAGGCGCTCAATGCCAGTTTGTAGGCCGACTTGTAAGAAACTGGGAAGCGTGGCTCGGGATCTGGGCGCTCCGGTCGGCGCCGGCGTCTACAACGTCTACACCGGGGAATTGGGGGGCACCGCGGTGCCGACAGCGGCCCAGTTGGGCCTTGAGCCGCCTCGGTTCTGCGCGGAGTGCGGACGCCGGATGGTGGTTCAGGTTCGTCCCGACGGCTGGCGGGCGCAGTGCTCGCGGCACGGGCAGGTGGACTCGGCCGACCTGGAGGCACAGCGGTGACCGAGCAGGCGGGGCCCGAGACCCCCGAACCTGCCGGCGTCCCCGCCACGTCACGGACGCGCGCGATCGCCACCGCGGCGCTGGGAGCGGCGGCGACCGGCGCGTTGATCGGCGGGCTGTGGGCGTGGATCGCCCCGCCGATCCACGCGGTGGTGGCAATCACTCACGGGGGTGAGCGGGTCCATGACTATCTGGGCACCGAATCCGCGCACTTCTTCGACGCGCCATGCCTGATGCTGGGCTTGTTGACGGCGCTGGCTGTGGTGGCACCGGTGCTGGTGTGGCAGTGGCGCCGGCGTCGCGGGCCGGGGATGGTGATCGGGCTGTCGATCGGCATGGTGATCGTCGCCGCCGCCGCTGCAGCGACGGGGGCGGCGTTGGTTCGGCTGCGTTATGGCGCACTGAACTTCGACGCAATACCGCTGCCGGGAAGCTCATCGGTGGCCTATGTCACCGAGGCGCCGCCGGTGTTCTTTTCGCAGGGGCCGCTGCAGGTGGCGGTGACCCTGATGTGGCCTGCCGCCTTCGCCGCGCTGGTCTATGCCGTGCTTGCCGCCGCCCATGCTCGCGACGACCTGGGGGGTCTTCCGCTAGAGCCTTCGCATGCGCTGCCGATGCAGCCGGAGGCCCCGGAAGCCGCCATCTCCTAGCGGGCTTATAGAGGACCTTATAAAGGACGACGCGGGATCTCCCTGCCGGTGATGACCTTGGCCGCGATCTTGACCAGTCGGGCCATGCCGACGTAGGTCATCGGATGGAACATCGTCGGCCAGGTGGTCCTGATGAGGTGCTCGGTCAGCGGTCGGCGCTCGAACCGGTCGGTGAGCCAGCGAAGCGCCATCGGGGCCGACAGCGGGTGCAAAAGCATGTGTTCGTTGAACGCGTCGCGGTGATAGGTGACCCTGGCGCCGCCGGCCGAGTAGGCGTCGGCCAGCGCGTCGATGTCGTTGACGTCGATGAGGTAGTCGTGCACGGCCTGCACGATCAGCACCGGCGGCGTCGGCACCGCGGCGCCCAGCCTGATGCTGTCGAAGATGTAGGTGATCTCGGGCGTGGACAGGATGTCCTCGAGCGGCTCGTCGAGGTAGTCGCCCATGTCCTTGCCGGCCATCCGGAGGACCGCTTCCACGGTCGTCATCTTCTCCAGCGACTCGAGCAGGGCGCGTCCCTCGTCGTTGGTGTGCTCTTTGATGATGCGGTCCAGGTCGGGGTAGATGTGGGTGAGCGCGGCCACCACCAGCGCGGGCAGACCCGCCAGGAAGCTGCCGTTGAGCCTGCGGAAGGTGTTGCCCAGGTCGCCGACGGGTGACCCCAGCACCGCCCCGACGATGTCCAATTCGGGTGCGTATACGCCACACATTTCGGCGGCCCACGCACTGGCCAGTCCACCGCCGGAGTACCCCCACAGCCCGATCGGCGCCGACGGCGCCAATCCGAGCCGTTCCGAGCTCAGCGCGGCCCGGATCCCGTCCAGCACGCGATACCCGGGCTCGTACGGCGCGCCCCAAGCACCGTGGACACCCTCGTGGTCGGGCACCGAGACGGCCCAACCCTCGGCGACGGCGGCGGTGATCAGGAAAAGTTCGAGCTGGCCTATCGACCCGAGGGCCTTCGCCCTGCGTCGCAGCGCGTAAGACGGGAAACAGCGGGACGACATCGCGTCGATCGCGCACTGGTATGACAGCAGCGGGCAGGGCTGCTCCGGAGCGAGCTCGGCCGGGACGATCACCGTGGTCGCCGTCGCCTCGGGCTCACCGTTCATGTCCATCGTCCGGTAGAGCAGCTGCACGGCTTTGACGGGCTGCGGGATCACGCCCAGAAACGCCAGCTCGACCTCGCGCGAGCGCAGCACCGTGCCCGGCTCGGCGTGCTGAAAGCCGGGCGGCGGCTGGAAGAACGGGTCGTCGGAGGGCAGCAGCGGCCGCACTTTGCGCTGCAGTTCCTCATGCTGCGGGCGGCCGATCCACTCCGCGCCGTGTGTCCCAGCCAGATTGCCGAGTTCAACCATTAAGGATCCCTTCTTGGCTATCCCGCATTCTCGCGCATGAACGGACGGTAGCCAAAACGTAATCGCCGCAATGTGAGCCACTTCTCGTCAGGTTCTGCAGCTCACCGGCGGTGCTGTTGCCGCCCAATCTACCCGGCGCGTCACGGGTTGGAATGCTCGTCGGCCCTGCTCGGCGGCATTCAAAGCCAACTCAAAGCTGGCCGGGTGGCCGAAACGCCGCGAATTCGTCGGTAACCCGCAGCTGAGAGTCGGTGAAGTGGTACAGCGCCGCCGGCCGCCCACCGCTGCGGCCGGACTGCGCGATGGTGCCGGTCTGGGTGATGACTCCGCGCCGGGCCAAAACCCGTTGCAGATTCGTCGCGTCGACCTGGTAGCCCAGCACGGCGCCATATATATCACGCAAGGTCGACAACGCGAATTCCCTTGGTGCCAAAGCGAAACCGATGTTGGTGTACGACATCTTGGCGACCAGCCTGGCGTGCGCGTGTGCCACCATCGGGCCGTGATCGAACGCCATCGGTGGCAGCGAACTCACCGGATGCCAGCGGGTGTCCGGCGGCAGCTCGGGGGTGGCGGGGGAGGGCACCAGACCCAGGAAGGTCGACGCGATCACCCGGGTGCCCGGTACCCGGTGCGGGTCGGAGAACGCTGCGAGTTGCTCCAGGTGCGCCAGCTCTTTCAGGTCGACCTTTTCGGCCAGTTGGCGGCGCACCGATGTGGTCAGGTCCTCGCCGTTGCGCAGCCGCCCACCCGGCAGCGACCATGCACCTTTTTGCGGATCGCGGGCACGCTGCCATAACAGCACGTTAAGCTGCGGTTTCTGTGTTCGAGAGGCCCCCTTAACCTGCTCAGTTACCTGGCGAACCTGGAACACGACGGCAAGCACTTCGTGGGCGGTGCTAATATGGGGCATGTTTTCGATTGTAAGTCGAAAACCTCCTGGCCGAAAGGAGTCGCCGTGACGATGGTGAGTCGCATGGACATGCTCGCCGAAGACATGCTTGCTGACGTCACCAATTCGTCTGCCGGCTATGCCGGTGTGGACGGGGACGCGCAGTGGGCCGCCGAGATTCGCCGACTTGCCAAGTTGCGCGGGGCCACCCTGCTCGCACACAACTACCAGCTGCCCGCCATCCAGGACGTCGCCGACTACGTCGGGGATTCGCTGGCGCTGTCGCGGATCGCCGCCGACGCGCCCGAGGACACCATCGTGTTCTGCGGCGTGCATTTCATGGCCGAGACCGCCAAGGTCCTCAGCCCGGACAAGACCGTGCTCATTCCGGATCAGCGGGCCGGATGCTCGCTCGCCGACTCGATCACTCCCGACGAACTGCGCGCCTGGAAGGACGAGCACCCCGGTGCCGTAGTCGTCTCCTACGTCAACACCACAGCCGCGGTGAAGGCGCTCACCGACATCTGCTGCACCTCGTCCAACGCGGTCGAGGTGGTCGAATCCATCGGCCCGGACCGCGACGTCTTGTTCTGCCCGGATCAATTCCTGGGCGCCCATGTCCGTCGAGTGACAGGCCGCAAGAACCTGCACGTGTGGGCCGGCGAATGCCACGTGCACGCCGGCATCAACGGCGACGAGCTCACCGACCAGGCCCGGACCAATCCCGATGCCGAACTCTTCGTGCATCCCGAATGCGGTTGCGCCACTTCGGCTTTGTATCTCGCAGGGGAGGGCGCCTTCCCGCCGGACCGGGTGAAGATCTTGTCCACCGGCGGGATGCTCGAGGCCGCCAATCAGACGCACGCGCGCAAGGTTCTGGTCGCCACCGAGGTCGGCATGCTGTACCAGCTGCGCCGGGCGGCGCCGCGAGTCGACTTCCGCGCGGTCAACGACCGCGCCTCCTGCAAGTACATGAAGATGATTACCCCCGCGGCCCTGTTGCGCTGCCTCGTCGAGGGTGCGGACGAAGTCCACGTCGACCCCGACATCGCGGCAGCGGGCCGGCGCAGCGTGCAGCGGATGATCGAAATCGGCCAGCCGGGCGGCGGCGAATGATGGCCCGTCCCGTTTGGACCGATACAGCCGACGTCGTCGTAATCGGCACCGGCGTAGGAGGATTGGCCGCTGCGCTGGCCGCCCATCGCGCCGGCCGCAATGTCGTCGTGCTGTCCAAGGCGGATCAGGCGCACGGGGTGACCGCGACCCACTATGCACAAGGCGGCATCGCGGTGGTGCTGCCGGACAATGACGACTCAGTCGAGGCCCACGTCGCCGACACCCTGGCCGCGGGCGCGGGCCTGTGCGATCCCGACGCGGTGTGCTCGATCGTCGCCGACGGCTACCGCGCGGTGTCTGAATTGGTCGGTGCCGGAGCGCGATTCGACGAATCGGTGCCGGGCCGTTGGGATTTGACGCGCGAAGGCGGACACTCGCGGCGCCGCATCGTGCACGCCGGCGGTGACGCCACCGGCGCCGAGGTCCAGCGTGCGCTCGACCACGCCGCGGCCATGCTGGACATCCGCACCAGCCACGTGGCCCTGCGTGTGCTGCACGACAACACCCTGGGTGAGGAACGGGTGACCGGGGTGTTGGTCGGCAACCAGGACGGATATGGGATCGTCAGCGCGCCCTCGGTGATCCTGGCCTCCGGCGGGCTGGGACACCTCTACGGCGCGACCACCAATCCCGACGGTTCCACCGGTGACGGAATCGCGTTGGCGTTGTGGGCCGGCGTCGCGGTCAGCGATCTCGAGTTCATCCAGTTCCACCCGACCATGCTTTTTGGCGCCGGTGGCGGCCGCCGCCCGCTGGTCACCGAGGCCATCCGCGGTGAGGGTGCGATGTTGCTTGACGGGCAAGGTAATTCGGTCACAGCAGGTGTTCACCCAATGGGCGATCTGGCGCCACGCGACGTCGTGGCGGCGGCCGTCGACGCGCGGCTGAAGGCCACCGGCGATCCGTGCGTCTTCCTCGACGCGCGCGGCATCGAGGGCTTCGAGTCCCGTTTCCCCAATGTCACCGCCGCGTGCCGGGCCGCCGGCATCGACCCCGTCCTTCAGCCCATCCCGGTCGTTCCGGGCGCGCACTACAGCTGCGGTGGCGTCGTCACCGACGTGTACGGCCAGACCGAGCTGCCCGGGCTGTTCGCCGCGGGCGAGGTGGCCCGCACCGGGATGCACGGCGCAAACCGGTTGGCGTCCAACAGCCTGCTGGAAGGCCTGGTGGTCGGAGGGCGGGCCGGAAAGGCTGCGGCCGCCCACGCCGCGCCGGCCGGACGTCCCCGCGCAGTGCCTTTCAAGGCGGCCGAGCCGATCACCCACACCGCATCGACACGCGGCGAACTGCAACGCGCGATGAGCCGGGACGTCTCGGTGGTGCGCGACTTAGCCGGGCTAAACCGGTTGTCCGACGAGCTGTCTCAGGCACGGGTTCGCAACGTGACCGGCCGTCGCGATTTAGAGGACGTCGCGCTGACGGTGACCGCCCGGGCGGTGACCGCGGCGGCTTTGGCGCGCGGCGAAAGCCGGGGTTGCCACCACCGTGCGGAGTACCCGGACGCCGCGCCGGAACAAGCCCGCAGCAGTGTGCTGCGACTGGCCGAGGACCAGAACTCGGTGCTGGTGGGGGCGCTGGCGGCGGTGGGGTGACGATGCTGTCCGACTGCGAACTGGACGCGGCTCGGGACACCATTCGGCGTGGTCTGCAGGAGGATCTGCGCTACGGCCCCGATGTCACCACGCTGGCCACGGTGCCCGCGGGGGCGGTGGCCACGGCGTCTATGGTGCCTCGAGAGCCGGGTGTGATCGCCGGGGTGGACGTCGCGTTGCTGGTCCTCGACGAGGTGCTCGGTGCCGGCGGTTATCGGGTGCTCGATCGCGTCGAAGACGGTGCCCGGTTGCAGCCGGGTGAGTCGTTGTTGACGGTCCAGGCGGAGACCCGTGGCCTGTTGACCGCGGAGCGAACCATGCTGAATCTGGTCTGCCACCTGTCCGGGATCGCCACGGCGACCGCGGCCTGGGTCGACGCCGTGCAAGGCACCAAGGCCAAGATCCGTGATACCCGCAAAACGCTGCCCGGCCTGCGGGTGCTGCAGAAATATTCGGTACGGGTCGGCGGGGGCGTCAACCACCGCCTGGGGCTCGGCGACGCGGCACTGATCAAGGACAACCACGTCGTGGCCGCGGGATCGGTGGTCGAAGCGCTACGGGCGGTGCGCGAAGCCGCACCCGATCTGCCGTGCGAGGTCGAAGTGGACTCCCTCGAGCAGCTTGATGAGGTGCTGGCCGAAAAGCCCGAACTGATCCTGCTGGACAACTTCCCGGTGTGGCAGACACAGATGGCCGTGCAGCGACGGGACGCCCGGGCACCCGCCGTCCTGCTCGAATCGTCCGGTGGGCTCAGCCTGGACACCGCGGCGACCTACGCCGCAACCGGTGTGGACTACCTTGCCGTCGGTGCGCTGACCCACTCGGTGCGCGCGCTCGACATCGGCCTGGATATGTAGGGCTAGCGACGTAGCAACGTGCGGGCGGCGGGCTTGGCGGCGTTAAGCGCTTCCGCATCACCGGAGATCCGGGAGAGGATCAGTGCTCCCTCGATCAGTGAGATCACCCCAATCGCAACCTGTTTCGCTTCTGTCGCAGGCCACCCTTCGGAGCGCAGCCGATCTTCGACCGCGACACACCAACTCTTGAAGGCGCGCGCCGACGCGGAGCGGACGGCCGGACTCGCGTTCACCGACTCGGTGGCGATCGGTTCGATTGGGCAGCCGTCGCGCTGGTCGCCGGCCAGCCCCGCCGCCAGCAGGTCGACCCACCGGTCGACGATGTCGGGCACCGATCGGTCCGAGGCCAGAAACCGACGCAGCAGTTGCTCGATGCCGGTCCCCTCGCTGTCGACGACTGCGGCGGCCAACTGCTGCTTGCCCTGCGGGAAGTGGTGGTACAGCGAACCGGGTTTGACGCCGGCCTCGTCCAGGATCTGGTTGAGTCCGGTCGCGGCATACCCCTGGCGGCGGAACAGGGTGGCGGCGTTGTCGATCAGCGCTGCGCGGCTGCGGTCTGGTCTCGGCACGGTATTGACTTTACTTGAGTGATCACTCAAGAATGCTGAGATGAGACAGCTGACATTTGAAGAGGCCGGGCGATACGCGTGGCGCGAGGTGCCCGAACCGGAAATCACCGCGCCGGAGCAGGCGCTGGTCAGGCCCCTGGCGGTGGCCTGTTGCGACCTCGATGTTGCGGTCGCGCACGGCCGCGCGCCGCTGCCACCCGGGTACGCGGTCGGCCACGAGGGCCTTGCTGAGGTCGTCGCGGTCGGCGACAGCGTGCGCAGCGTGCGGGCCGGCGACCGCGTGGTCGTCCCGTTTCAGATCAGTTGCGGCAACTGCCGTGAATGCAGGCGCGGCGCCACGGGCTCATGCGGTTCGGTGCCGCTGATGGCGGCATACGGCATGGCCCCGATTGCCGGCCTGGACGGCGGCGGCTTCATGTCGGATCTGGTGCACGTGCCCTACGCCGACGCGATGCTGATTGGGGTTCCTGACGCCATCGAACCTGTGGCCATCGCGTCGCTGTCGGACAACATCCCCGACGGCTGGCGCGCCGTCGGGCCCTACGCGGCGGAATTGGCCCGGCTTGAGCCGGCCGATCGCCGCGTCCTGGTGGTCGGGCGGCTGTCGATCGGTTTGTACGCGGCGGCCGTCGCGGCGGCGCTGGGAGCCCACGTCGACTACGTCGACACCGACCCGCAGCGGCTGGCGGCCGCCGAAAAGCTCGGCGCAGTTGTCCACGATCAGGTCAAACCCGACAAGTCGTGGGATCGCTACCCCGTCACCGCGCATACCTCGGCCGATCCGTCGTTGCTGGCCGCCACGCTGCGCGCAACCTGGCCAGACGGCGTGTGCACCGACACCGGTATCTACTACCAACCCTCCGTCGAGATGCCACTGCTGCCCATGTACACCCGTGGCGTGAGGTTCGTCACCGGACGGGTGAATGCGCGTGCGGCCATCCCCGAGGTGCTGCAACTGCTGGCCGGCGGATGCGACCTGTCGCCGGCTGTCGACCGCGTCGTGTCGTGGGAGGACGCGCCTGCGGTCTGGCCCACGATGACCGGCAAGACCGTCTTCACCAGGGCATAGGCCGCGGGCGGCTCAGGCGATATCGCCGACGAAAACCCCGACCCGGCGCACCTGCGCGCGCGCCATGAACGGCAGGCCCTGAACGTCGGGGCCCTTGGAGCCGGCCGGCACGATCCGCGTGTTGGTGATGTGCACCTGACGGTGGCGGCCGAGTTGCACGTCAGCTTCGCCGGCGGCCAGCACGTTTTTGACCCAGTTCGTCTTCCCGTGGGCCAGCGCGATCGCCAGCACGTTGCCCTTGCGGTAAGTGGTCACGATGGTTTCGTACGGTTTACCGGAGGCGCGCCCGCGATGCTTGATGGTCGCGGCCCCGGGCATATAGCGCACGATCGGTTTGAGCGCCCGGTTGAGGTATTTGATCTGAAAACGCTCGAACCAGGGCGGGAACACCATCGGGACGCCCGGGGCGTTATTCGGGTGATCCTTTGCGGACATGGCGGCTCCCTGAGTTGCTGACGCGCGGAATGCCTCTTTACCGGCACTGTACCGGTCGGATAACGACTTGAGCTGCTCTGGGACAATGGAGACCATGAGCACCGCCCAACCGTCACCGATGGCCCGCATCGACCTGCGGGGCGTTGAGTTGACGGCCGCCCGACTGCGGGCGGCGCTGCCGCGCGGTGGCGCCGATGTGGAGACCGTGCTGCCCGCGGTGCGGCCGATCGTGCAGGCCGTCGCCGAGCGCGGCGCCGAGGCGGCGTTGGAGTTCGGGGCGTCGTTCGACGGCGTTCGGCCCGCGGCCGTGCGGGTACCGCAAGGCGCGCTGGAGGCGGCGCTGGCCGGACTGGAGCCCGAGGTCTCCGAGGCGCTGCAGGTGATGATCGAACGAACCCGCGCCGTGCATGCGGATCAGCGGCGCTCCGACGTCACCACCAGGCTCGGCCCGGGCGCGACGGTCACCGAGCGATGGGTCCCCGTCGAGCGGGTGGGCCTATATGTGCCGGGCGGCAACGCGGTGTACCCGTCCAGCGTGGTGATGAACGTGGTGCCGGCGCAGGCCGCCCGCGTCGGCTCACTGGTGGTGGCCAGCCCACCGCAGGCCCGCTTTGACGGCTTGCCGCATCCGACGATCCTGGCCGCTGCCCGGCTGCTGGGGGTCGACGAGGTGTGGGCGGTGGGCGGCGCGCAGGCGGTGGCACTGTTGGCCTACGGCGGCACCGACACCGACGGCTCGGAATTGGCGCCGGTCGACATGATCACCGGGCCCGGCAACATCTACGTCACCGCCGCCAAGCGACTGTGCCGCTCGCGGGTGGGTATCGACGCCGAGGCCGGGCCGACCGAGATCGCCATCCTGGCCGACCACACCGCCGACCCGCGGCACGTGGCCGCGGACTTGATCAGCCAGGCCGAGCATGACGAGATGGCCGGCAGCGTCCTGGTGACCCCAAGCCTCGACCTGGCCGCCGCCACCGAAGCCGAATTGGCCGACCAGCTGCAAACGACGGTGCATCGCGAACGGGTGACGGCCGCGCTAAGCGGACGCCAATCGGCGATCATCCTGGTCGACGACCTGGACGCCGGCGTCAAGGTCGTCAACGCTTACGCCGCTGAACATCTGGAAATCCAAACTGCCGATGCGTCCCGCGTCGCCGGCCAAATACGTTCGGCCGGAGCGATTTTCATCGGTCCTTACTCGCCGGTTAGCCTTGGCGATTACTGCGCCGGATCCAACCACGTGCTGCCAACCGCGGGCTTTGCCCGCCATTCCAGCGGCCTGTCGGTGCAGACATTCCTGCGCGGCATCCACGTCGTCGACTACACCGAGGCGGCCCTCAAAGACGTCTCCGGACACGTTGTCACTCTGGCCAAGGCCGAAGACCTGCCGGCGCACGGCGAGGCGGTACGGCGGAGGTTCGAGCGATGACAGCATCCGAGGCATCCAATAAAAGGCCCACGCTCGAGGACCTACCGCTGCGCGACGATCTGCGTGGCAAGTCCCCCTACGGTGCACCGCAATTGGCGGTTCCGGTGCGGCTGAATACCAACGAGAACCCGCACCCGCCGACCAAGGCGCTGGTCGACGACGTGGTGCGCACGGTGGCCGAGGCGGCCGCAGACCTGCACCGCTACCCCGACCGTGACGCGGTAGCGCTGCGCGGTGATTTGGCCGGCTACCTCACCGCGCAAACCGGCGTCCAACTTGGTGTCGAAAACCTCTGGGCCGCCAATGGTTCCAACGAGATCCTGCAACAGCTGCTGCAGGCGTTCGGTGGGCCCGGGCGCACCGCGATCGGGTTCGCCCCGTCGTACTCGATGCACCCGATCATCTCCGATGCGACCCGCACCGAATGGCTCGAAGCCGCCCGAGCCGACGACTTCAGCCTCGACGTCGATACGGCCGTCGCCGCGATCAGCGACCGCAAGCCGGATGTGGTGTTCATCGCCAGCCCCAACAACCCGTCCGGACAAAGCGTTTCGCTGCCGGACCTGCGACGATTGCTCGACGTGGTGCCGGGCATCTTGATCGTCGACGAGGCGTACGGTGAGTTCTCCTCGCAGCCCAGTGCGGTGACGCTGGTGCATGAGTATCCGACCAAGCTCGTCGTGACCCGCACCATGAGCAAGGCGTTTGCCTTCGCCGGCGGCAGGCTGGGGTATTTGGTCGCCACGCCGGCGATGATCGACGCGATGCTGCTGGTGCGGCTGCCGTATCACCTGTCGTCGGTCACCCAGGCCGCGGCCCGGGCCGCGCTGCGGCACGCCGACGACACCCTCAGCAGTGTCGCGGCGCTGATCGCCGAACGCGAACGCGTCACAACGGCCCTGACCGGCATGGGCTTTCGGGTGATCCCGAGCGACGCCAACTTCGTCCTGTTCGGAGAATTCGCCGACGCGCCGGCAACCTGGCAGCGCTATCTGGACGCGGGCATCTTGATCCGCGACGTAGGGATCCCGGGCTACCTGCGTGCCACCACGGGACTGGCCGACGAGAACGATGTGTTCCTGCGGGCCAGCGCCCAGATCGCGGCCACCGAATTGGCCCCAGCCACCCCAATAGGAGCCCCGTGACCACTATCGCGACGCGTCGCGCGCGTATTGAACGCCGCACCAAGGAATCCGACATCGTCGTCGAGCTCGACCTCGACGGCACCGGGCAGGTTCACGTCGATACCGGTGTGCCGTTCTACGACCACATGCTGACGGCGCTCGGCAGCCATGCCAGCTTCGACCTGACCGTGCGCACCAAGGGCGACGTGCAGATCGAAGGGCACCACACCATTGAGGACACGGCCATCGCGCTGGGCCAGGCAATCGCGGAGGCCCTGGGCGACAAGAAGGGCATCCGCCGGTTCGGCGACGCGTTCATCCCGATGGACGAGACGCTGGCCCACGCCGCGGTCGACGTGTCCGGCCGGCCCTATTGCGTGCACACCGGGGAACCGGATCACCTGCAGCACACCACCATTGCCGGTAGCTCGGTGCCGTACCACACCGTCATCAACCGGCACGTGTTCGAGACGCTGGCGGCCAACGCCCGCATCGCGCTACATGTCCGCGTCCTGTACGGGCGCGACCCGCACCACATCACCGAGGCGCAGTACAAGGCCGTGGCCCGCGCCTTGCGGCAAGCGGTCGAGCCCGACCCACGGGTGTCGGGCGTGCCGTCGACCAAAGGCGTTCTGTGACGCCAAAAACGGTGGTGGTGCTCGACTACGGCTCGGGCAATCTTCGGTCCGCGCAACGCGCGCTGCAGCGCGTCGGTGCGTCGGTCGAGGTGACGGCCGATGCGGGCGCCGCGGCGGCCGCCGCCGGCCTGGTGGTGCCCGGGGTCGGCGCTTTCGAAGCTTGCATGACGGGCCTGCGCAAAATCGAGGGCGAGCGGATCATCGCCGAGCGAGTCTCCGCAGGACGCCCGGTGCTGGGGGTTTGCGTCGGCATGCAGATCTTGTTCGCCCGCGGCGTCGAATTCGGGGTGGAGACCAAAGGGTGCGGGCAGTGGCCGGGAGCCGTCACCCGGCTGGATGCTCCGGTGATCCCGCACATGGGCTGGAATGTGGTGAATTCCGGGCCGGGCAGCGCGCTGTTCAAGGGGCTGGACGCCAACGCCAGGTTCTACTTCGTGCACTCCTACGCCGCGCAGCACTGGGAAGGTTCGTCCGAGGCGGTCCTGACGTGGGCCACCCACCAAGTGCCGTTTCTGGCCGCGGTGGAGGACGGCCCGCTGGCCGCCACCCAGTTCCACCCCGAGAAAAGCGGGGATGCAGGTGCGGCCATTTTGAGCAATTGGGTTGAGGGACTGTAGAGATGCCGCTGATTTTGTTACCCGCCGTCGACGTGGTCGAAGGCCGTGCCGTGCGCCTGGTGCAAGGCAGGGCCGGCAGTGAAACCGAGTACGGCTCGGCGCTTGACGCCGCGCTGGGCTGGCAGCGCGACGGGGCCGAATGGATCCATCTGGTCGACTTGGACGCCGCGTTCGGCCGCGGCTCCAACCGCGAACTGCTTGCCGAGGTGGTGGGCAAGCTCGACGTGCAGGTGGAGCTGTCCGGCGGGATTCGCGACGACGATTCCCTGGCCGCGGCGTTGGCCACCGGGTGTGCTCGGGTCAACCTGGGGACGGCGGCCTTGGAGAACCCGCAGTGGTGCGCGCGGGCAATCAGCGAGCACGGCGACAAGGTCGCCGTCGGGTTGGACGTCCAGATCGACAAAGGCAATCCAGCCGGCGAGCACCGGTTGCGCGGACGCGGGTGGGAAACCGACGGTGGCGACCTGTGGGATGTGCTGGAACGCCTTGACAAGCAAGGGTGTTCGCGATTCGTGGTCACCGATGTGACCAAGGACGGCACGTTGGGCGGACCCAATCTCGACCTGCTGGCTTGCGTGGCCGATCGCACCGAAGCCCCGGTGATCGCGTCCGGCGGAGTGTCCAGCCTGGACGACCTGCGGGCCATCGCCACTCTCACCGACCGTGGGATCGAGGGCGCCATAGTGGGCAAAGCCCTCTACGCCGGGCGGTTCACCTTGCCGCAGGCCCTGGCCGCGGTAAGGGCGTAGCCCGGTGGACCTGAACGCGATGGTGTCCCCGTTGGTTGACAGGGCATCGGTCATCTTGGACGCAGCCGTGCCGCAATTCCTGGCGGGCCACCGCGCCGATTCGGCGGTTCCCAAAAAGGGCAACGACTTCGCCACCGAAGTCGATCTTGCTATCGAGCGACAGGTCGTCTCCGCTTTGGTCGCGACTACCGGAATCGGCGTGCACGGCGAGGAGTTCGGTGGCAGCGACGTCTACTCGCCGTGGGTGTGGGTGTTGGATCCCGTCGACGGCACGTTCAATTACGCCGCCGGATCGCCGATGGCCGCCATTCTGCTGGCCCTGCTGCGTGAGGGCGATCCGGTGGCGGGCCTGACCTGGCTGCCGTTCACCGACGAGCGCTACACCGCCGTCGCGGGGGGCCCGCTGATGAAAAACGGTGCACCACGACCATCGTTGGCCCCCGCGGAGCTTGCCGACAGCCTCGTCGCGGTCGGAACTTTCAGCGCCGACTCGCGGGGCCGGTTCCCGGGACGTTATCGGCTGGCGGTGCTGGAGAATCTGAGCCGGGTGTCGTCACGGTTGCGCATGCACGGTTCTACCGGGATTGACCTTGTCTACGTTGCGGACGGAATACTCGGTGCGGCAATCAGTTTCGGTGGTCATGTCTGGGACCACGCCGCGGGCGTGGTACAGGTGAGGTCCGCGGGAGGCATTGTCACCGACCTGGCCGGTCAACCGTGGACTCTCGCCTCGCGGTCGGTGGTCGCCGCAGCACCCGGCGTGCACGGCGAGATCCTCGACATCCTGCGCAGCACAGGCGAACCGGAGGACTACTGAGATGTACTCGGGTATCGGCTTGGCCGTGCGCGTGATCCCGTGCTTGGACGTCGACGCCGGGCGGGTGGTCAAGGGGGTCAATTTCGAAAACTTGCGGGACGCCGGTGATCCGGTGGAGCTGGCGGCGGCCTATGACGCCGAAGGCGCCGACGAGCTGACCTTCCTCGACGTGACCGCGTCGTCGTCGGGCAGGGCAACGATGCTGGAGGTGGTGCGCCGCACCGCCGAGCAGGTGTTCATCCCGCTGACCGTCGGCGGCGGGGTGCGCACCGTGGCCGACGTCGACGTGCTGCTGCGCGCCGGCGCCGACAAGGTCGCGGTCAACACCGCCGCCATCGCCCGCCCCGACCTGCTGGCAGAAATGGCAACCCAATTCGGCTCCCAGTGCATCGTGTTGTCCGTCGACGCCCGTAGGGTGCACACTGGATCGGCGCCGACACCGTCGGGCTGGGAGGTCACCACCCATGGAGGCCGCCGCGGCACCGGGATCGACGCGGTCGAGTGGGCGGTGCGCGGCGCCGATCTTGGGGTGGGGGAGATCCTGCTGAACTCCATGGACGCCGACGGCACCAAAGCCGGGTTCGACCTGCCGATGCTGCGCGCGGTCCGCGCGGCGGTGACGGTGCCGGTGATCGCCAGCGGCGGCGCCGGGGCGGTGGAACACTTCGCGCCCGCGGTCGCCGCCGGTGCGGATGCGGTATTGGCGGCCAGCGTCTTTCACTTCCGGGAGCTGACGATCGGCCAGGTGAAGGCCGCCATGGCGGCAGAAGGGATCACGGTGCGATGACGCTCGACCCGAAGATCGCCGCGCGCCTGAAGCGCAACGCCGAAGGACTATTCACCGCCGTGGTGCAGGAGCGCGGCACCGGCGACGTGCTGATGGTCGCCTGGATGGACGACAAGGCACTGGCCCGCACGCTGGAAACCCGTGAGGCCACCTACTATTCGCGATCCCGCGCCGAACAGTGGGTCAAGGGAACGACTTCCGGCCACACCCAGCACGTGCATTCGGTCCGACTGGACTGCGACGGCGACACCGTATTGCTGACGGTCGACCAGGTCGGCGGCGCCTGCCACACCGGCGACCACAGCTGCTTCGACGCCGACGTGCTGTTGGAACCCGAAAGTTAGCCCTGAACTAGGGCGTGTCTGACAAAAGTTTCGGGTGTTGTGCCTGAGGCTTAGGGCATGTCGCGGTTTGAGTTGTTGTCTGATGCCCAGTGGGCGTTGATCGAGGATTTGTTGCCGGCGCGGACGGGTAAGCGGGGCAGGCCGTTTCGGGATGCCCGTCAGGTAGTCGAGGGGATCATCTACCGGTATCGGTGCGGGATTGCTTGGCGGGATGTGCCCGAGGTGTTCGGGCCGTGGCAGACGATCTGGACCTGGCATCGCCGGATGAGTGCTGAGGGCCTCTGGGACGCGGTGTTGGCGCGGTTGCTGTCGGCTGCGCAGCAGGCGGGGATCATCGACTGGGCGGTGGCGGTGGATTCCACCATCGCTCGTGCTCATCAGCACGCCACGAACATCACTCGTCACACAGGGGGCTGGGTCGAATTACAAGAATCTGTGCATCGAGCCGCCTGACCACGGTGTTGGCCGTTCCCGCGGCGGGTTGACCAGCAAGATCCACCACCTCGTCGACGGCTCGGGACGCCCCTTGGTGGTGGTGGTTTCAGCGGGCCAGGCCAATGACGCGCCGGTCTTCGAGCATTTGCTGGCCCACTTCCGCGTGTCCCGGCTGGGCGGCGGGCGGGCACGCACACGGCCTGACCGGGTGCGCGGCGACAAGGCGTACTCCAGCCGTGCCATCCGGGCCCAACTGCGCCGCCGCGGCATCACCGCGGTCATTCCCGAACCGTCAGATCAGATCGCACACCGCCAGCGGCGCGGCTCACGTGGTGGTCGTCCACCACGATTCGACGCCGAAGACTACAAGGGCCGCAACGTTATCGAGCGCAGCTTCAACACCGTCAAACAGTGGCGCGGGCTGGCTACCCGCTATGACAAACTCGCCATCGTCTACCGCGGCGGAGCCGTCCTCAGAGCCATCACCATCTGGCTAGCCCATTTATCAGACACGGCCTAGCTGGGCGCAACATCCAATCCGTTGGCGGCGGCTATCGCCGCGCGGGCCCACTCGTGGCGGAAAACGGCCGGCTGGATGCGATCACGGCGAATCATTTCAAGGTCGATGGCCTTTCCGGTGATCACCGCGTTCGGCACCCGGAAGGAGAAGGCCGGCCCGTTGGTCGCGACGGCCAGGATGGCGTCGCTATCGGTGAAGTTGTTGGCCAGCATGGTGTCCTCGGCCCATCTGAATGGCTTCAGGCCACCGAAGTTGTTGACGTACACCACCCACAGCCGGGTGCCGCGACCGTTGTAGAGCTTGGTGATTGCTCGGTTCACCGCGTCGTGCTCGAGGGGGCCGAGCACACCCGACTGATCCGTGATCTGGCTGGATAGCTTCATTGCCGTGCTTGACGGAGGCGCAGCCCCGTTGGGCGGCGGTGCCACCGACGCCGAGGCGGCGCCGCTGCTGTTCTGATGGTTGGCCCGGTTCCCGAGCATGCGGACGCCGACGTACGCGCCCACCGCGACCAGCGCGACGGTGACGAGTGCCGCGACCGCCATTACCGGACCTCGCCAGCCAGTGCGCGCTTTCGGCGAGCTCTGGGGTGCGGCGATCACTTCCGTCGGTGCTGCGATCACTTCGGTGGGACCCGCCGCCACCACCTCGGACTCGGCGGTTTTCATCTGGCTGCCAAGCGCCGCCGCGAAATCCGCGCACGTCGGGTAGCGGTCCTCGGGTTTTTTGGCGAGGGCTTTGGCAAAAGCCCCGTCCAGCTCGGCCAATTCAGGTCGGCGCTCACCGATGTGCGGCGGTGGCGCGGATAAATGCTGGGTGATCACCACAGCCGGGTTGGAGTGCTGAAACGGCGCGGACCCGACCAGCAGGTCAAACGCGGTGCAGCCGAGCGCGTATTGGTCGGCTCGTCCGTCGAGATCCGAACCCTGCAGTTGTTCGGGCGCACAGTAGGCGGTCGTGCCCACCAGCATGTTCGTCGCGGTCAGACCGCTGATGTTGCCCAGTTCGCGGGCGATGCCGAAATCGGCGAGCAGGATCCGTCGTCGGGGGCTGGCATCGGTCAGCAGGATGTTGGCCGGTTTGACGTCACGATGCAGCAGGCCACGTGAATGGGCGTAATCGAGCGCGTCGGCGACGGCCGAAATGATCTCGACGACATCTGCTTTCGGCATCCCGGATGGATACTTGGTGCGCAGCAATTTCGCGGCGTCGGTTCCCTCCACGTAGTCCATCGAGATCCACAGTTGCCCTTCGTATTCACCGCGGTCGTGGATGCCGACGATGTGCTCGTGGTACAGGTTCGCGGCCAGATCGGCCTCCCTGTTGAAGCGTTGGCGAAATTCGTCGTTCGCGGTCAGCTCGCTGGGCAAGATTTTGAGGGCATCGCGACGGGGCAGCCGCGGGTGCTGCGCCAGATATACCTGGCCCATCCCGCCGCTCCCCAACCGCCGAACGATGGTGTATCCGGCAAACACTTGGCCTTCTTGGAGACCTTCGGCCCGGCCATCGCTTTGCGACATGTGAGCATGCTACTGAGACCGCGAACCGGGAAAAACGGTTATTGCGCCAGCCCGGCGTTCAGCGCGCGCCGGCGGGCACCTTCGATGAGAATGGCGGGCGATGTTGAAATGGGTGTCCTGGACCTCCTGGACCACTGTGGTGCCGGTGCTGGCCCTCGTCGCGCTGGTACTGACGTTGGGTATGGAGGCGGGGCCGGTACTTGCCGCGGTAGAGGCGGCATTTCTCATCGGCGCCGTGCTGGCGGCGGTGCACCACGCGGAGGTGGTCGCGCACCGGGTCGGTGAGCCGTTCGGGTCGCTGGTGCTCGCCGCCGCAGTGACGGTCATCGAGCTGGCGCTGATCCTCGCGCTCATGGCGTCCGGCGGGCACGAGGGGGCAACGCTGGCCAGGGACACCGCGTTCGCCGTATTGATGATCGCCATGAACGGGATCGCCGGCCTGTCACTGTTGCTCGGTTCCCGGCGTTATGGCGTGACCGTGTTCAACGCCGAGGGCAGCGGGGCGGCGCTGGCCACGCTCACCACCCTGGCGACGCTGAGCCTGGTGCTGCCCACGTTCACCACCAGCCACCCGGGCCCGGAATTCTCACCCGGCCAGTTGGCCTTCGCCGCGGTCGCCTCGCTGGGGCTCTACCTGCTGTTCGTCTTCACTCAAACCGTGCGGCATCGCGACTTCTTTCTGCCGGTCGCGCAGAAGGGTCAAAAAAGCCTGCTCGAGGACGAAAGCCATGCGGAGCCGCCGAGCACCAGGGCGGCGCTGGGGAGCCTGGGGCTGCTGTTTGTGGCGCTGGTGGCGGTGGTGGGTATGGCCGAGCAGGAGTCGCCGGCAGTCGAGCATCTGGTATCGGCGGCTGGATTCCCCCATTCATTCGTGGGGGTGGTGATCGCCACCTTGGTGTTGCTTCCGGAGACGCTCGCGGCGGCGCGGGCAGCGCGGCGGGGCCGCATCCAGACCAGTCTCAACCTGGCCTATGGCTCGGCCCTGGCCAACATCGGGCTCACCATCCCGGCCATCGTGTTTGCCTCGATCTGGCTCAGCGGGCCGCTGCTGCTCGGCCTCGGCGCCACCCAGTTGGTGCTGTTTGCGCTGACCGTGGTGATCAGCGTGCTGACCGTGGTGCCCGGTCGGGCCACGCGCCTGCAGGGCGAGGTGCATCTGGTGCTACTCGCCGCTTTCGTATTTCTGGCGATCGTCCCGTAGCGGGGGGCGAGCCCTCCTATGTGGAGGATCTGGCGCGCAGTGTCTCCAACGCCTTGTCGGCGTGGGTGTTCATGCTGAATTCGCTGGCGATCACGCCGAGCACCTTGCGATCGGTGTCGATGACAAAAGTCGTGCGCTTGACCGGCATCAGTTTGCCGAGCAGACCGCGCTTGACGCCGAACTGCGTGGCGACGGTGCCCTCGGTGTCCGACAGCAGCGGGTAGTCGAATTTCTGCATGTCGGCGAACTTGGCCTGCTTGTGCACGGGATCGGCGCTGATGCCGACTCGGTTGGCCCCGACGGCGGCGAATTCCGCGGCCAGATCGCGGAAGTGACAGGCCTCCTTGGTGCAGCCGGGTGTCATCGCCGCGGGGTAAAAAAACAGGACAACCGGCCCGTCGGCGAGTAGGGCGCTGAGCTTACGAGGCCTTCCGGTCTGGTCGGGAAGTTCGAAATCGGCCACGGTGTCACCAGTTTTCATGGCCGTCAGGTTACGCCCGATTGCCCACTCCTTGGAGGCCGTCGCGAGCGTAACGCTGTTGCGAAAAACAGCCACGGAAAATCGCTGTGGCGTTACGCTCGCGGGCTGCCCGCCTCGGGCCACTCCCCAGACTGGCCATCTGGAAGGATAGTTCGGTGCACGCCGACCTCGCCGCCACCACCTCACGAGAGGAATTCCGCCAGCTCGCGGCCGAGCACCGTGTCGTTCCGGTGACCCGCAAGGTCTTGGCCGACAGCGAGACGCCGTTGTCGGCATACCGCAAGCTGGCCGCCAATCGGCCCGGCACTTTTCTGTTGGAGTCCGCGGAAAACGGTCGGTCCTGGTCGAGGTGGTCGTTCATCGGCGCGGGGGCGCCGTCCGCGTTGACCGTGCGCGACGGCCATGCCGTGTGGCTGGGCGCGGTGCCGCAGGATGCGCCCACCGGTGGCGACCCACTGCAGGCACTCAAGAAGACCCTTGAGCTGCTGGCAACTCAGGCCCCCAGCCAGTCCCAGCCGGGCCTGCCGCCATTGTCGGGCGGCATGGTCGGCTTCTTCGCCTACGACTTGGTGCGGCGCCTGGAACGGCTGCCCGAACTGGCCGTCGACGACCTGCACCTGCCGGATATGCTGCTGCTGCTGGCTACCGATGTGGCGGCGGTCGACCACCACGAGGGCACCATCACGCTGATCGCCAACGCGGTGAACTGGAACGGCACCGACGAGCGGGTCGATGAGGCCTACGACGACGCGTTCGCCCGGCTGGATGTGATGACGACGGCGCTGGGCCAGCCGCTGCCGTCGACGGTTGCCACGTTCAGCAGGCCCGAGCCGCGTCACCGAGCGCAGCGCACCGTCGAGGAATACGGCAAGATCGTCGGCTACCTCGTGGAGCAGATCGCGGCCGGCGAAGCCTTTCAGGTGGTGCCCTCGCAGCGTTTCGAGATGGACACAGATGTCGATCCGATCGACGTGTACCGGATGCTGCGGGCAACCAATCCAAGCCCCTACATGTATCTTTTGCACGTACCGAATAGCGTTGGGGGAAATGACTTTTCGATCGTCGGATCGAGTCCGGAGGCGCTGGTCACCGTCGCCGACGGCTGGGCGAAGACGCATCCGATCGCCGGAACTCGGTGGCGAGGGCAGACCGAGGAAGAGGATCAGCTGCTGGAAAAGGAACTGTTGTCCGACGACAAAGAACGCGCCGAGCACCTGATGCTGGTCGACCTCGGCCGCAACGACCTCGGCCGGGTCTGCACGCCGGGCACCGTTCGCGTCGAGGATTACAGCCACATCGAACGCTACAGCCACGTGATGCACCTGGTGTCGACGGTGACCGGGCTGCTCGCCGAGGGCCGGACCGCCTTGGACGCGGTGACCGCCTGCTTCCCCGCCGGCACGCTCTCGGGCGCACCCAAGGTGCGGGCCATGGAGTTGATCGAAGAGGTGGAGAAGACGCGCCGCGGTCTCTACGGGGGTGTGGTCGGCTACCTCGACTTCGCCGGCAACGCCGACTTCGCGATCGCCATCCGCACCGCGTTGATGCGTGACGGCGTCGCCTACGTCCAGGCCGGTGGTGGGGTAGTGGCCGACTCCAACGGCCCTTACGAATACACCGAGGCGACCAACAAGGCGCGCGCGGTGCTCAATGCGATAGCTGCCGCCGAGACGCTGACCGCCCCGGACGTCAACGGCAATGGCTGAGGGCCGATCCCGCCGACGCAGCGGCCGGCTGACGATCGGGATAGCCCAGTTGTTGCTCGTGGTTGCCGCCGGGGCGCTGTGGACGGCGTCGCGGCTGCCGTGGGTCGTGATCCGGTCGTTTGACGGGCTGGGACCCCCGAAGGAGGTGACCCTGTCAGGCGCGTCGTGGTCGTCGGCGCTGCTGCCCTTGGCGCTGCTGATGCTGGCCACGGCCGTCGCGGCACTGGCGGTGCGCGGCTGGCCGCTGCGGGCGCTCGCGGTGCTGCTGGCAATCGTCAGCCTTGCGGTCGGCTATCTGGGAATCAGCCTGTGGGTGATCCCGGACGTGGCGGCGCGCGGCGCGGACCTCGCGCACGTCTCGCTGCTGTCGCTGGTGGGAAGCGAGCGGCGATACTGGGGTGCGGGGGTCGCTGTGGCCGCTTCCGTGTGCACGCTGATCGCAGCCGTTCTACTAATGCGGTCCGCCTCGGACTCAAGGTCGGCCCGCGAGAGTGCAACGAAATATGCGGCGCCCGCGACCCGCCGGTCGAATGTCCGACGCGACGACGCCAACGAGGCGATGCCGGAGCAGCCGGAGCTGTCGGAGCGGACCATCTGGGATGCGCTTGACGAGGGCCGCGACCTGACCGATCAGCCCCGAGGGTCTGACACCGAGGGTCGGTGACGGGCCGCGTGCCGACAGTCGCTACCCTTCATTGACGTCATCGAAATCGGCTGAGTGACCGTGGTGACCGTGGAACGACAGTGGGAAGGAAATGACAGGCATGAGTCCGGCATCCGTGCTTGACTCCATCCTCGAGGGAGTCCGGGCCGACGTTGCCGCGCGCGAAGCCCTCATCAGCCTGTCCGAGATCAAAGCCGCCGCCGCGGCGGCGCCGCCACCGCTGGACGTGATGGCGGCCTTGCGCGAGCCCGGCATCGGCGTTATCGCCGAGGTCAAGCGCGCCAGTCCCTCGGCGGGTTCACTGGCGCCCATTGCCGATCCGGCAAAGTTGGCCCGGGCTTACGAAGATGGCGGCGCCCGGATCATCAGCGTTTTGACCGAGGAGCGACGTTTTAACGGCTCGCTCGACGACCTTGATGCGGTGCGGGCCGCGGTCTCGGTTCCGATATTGCGCAAAGACTTTGTGGTGCAGCCATATCAGATCCATGAGGCACGCGCGCACGGCGCCGATATGTTGTTGCTCATCGTTGCCGCGTTGGAACAGTCGGCGTTGGTGTCGATGCTGGACCGCACCGAGTCACTCGGTATGACCGCCCTTGTCGAAGTGCACACCGAGGAAGAAGCCGATCGGGCGCTGAAGGCCGGGGCCAACGTGATCGGCGTCAACGCGCGCGACCTCGCGACGCTTGAGGTGGACCGGGATTGCTTCGCGCGCATCGCCCCCGGGCTGCCCAGCAAGGTGATCAGGATCGCCGAGTCCGGCGTGCGTGGCACCGGAGACCTGCTGGCTTATGCCGGTGCCGGAGCCGATGCCGTATTGGTCGGTGAAGGTCTGGTCAAAAGCGGTGACCCGCGTGCTGCGGTTGCCGATCTGGTCACCGCGGGCACCCATCCGTCTTGTCCGAAACCGTCTCGCTAGCCGCCGATGAGCCGCCCCCGCGTCGAGCATTGGTGATGGTAGAGCTGTCCCGCCCGGAGCTTCCGCTTTCGAGTGCGGCCATCGCCAAACCCACACGCCACGATCCCGATTCGGGTGGTCATTTCGGCGTCTACGGCGGTCGCTACGTCGCCGAGGCGTTGATGGCGGTGATCGAGGAGGTCACTACCGCCTACGAGAAGGAACGCGTCAATCAGGATTTCCTCGACACGCTGGATAACTTGCAGGCGCACTACTCTGGTCGGCCGTCGCCACTCTACGAGGCCACTCGGCTCAGCGAGCACGCTGGCTCGGCGCGCATCTTTTTGAAGCGAGAAGACCTGAACCACACCGGTTCTCACAAGATCAACAACGTGCTCGGTCAGGCCCTGCTGGCCCGGAGAATGGGCAAGACTCGGGTGATCGCCGAGACGGGAGCCGGTCAGCACGGCGTGGCCACGGCCACCGCATGCGCGTTGCTCGGCCTGGATTGCGTGGTCTACATGGGCGCCGTCGACACCGCGCGCCAGGCGCTCAACGTGGCGCGGATGCGGCTGCTGGGTGCCGAGGTAGTCTCGGTCGAGAGCGGCTCGCAAACGCTCAAGGATGCCATCAACGAGGCGTTCCGGGATTGGGTGACCAACGCCGATAACACGTACTACTGCTTCGGCACCGCGGCCGGGCCACACCCCTTTCCGACTATGGTCCGCGATTTTCAGCGAATCATCGGCCTGGAGACCCGCGCTCAGATCCAGGCTCAGGCCGGCCGGTTGCCTGATGCCGTCGTCGCCTGCGTCGGTGGCGGATCCAACGCCATCGGGATCTTCCATGCCTTCCTCGACGATCCCGGCGTGCGGCTGGTCGGCTACGAGGCGGCGGGCGACGGCGTCGAGACCGGCAGGCATGCGGCGACATTCACCGGCGGTTCACCCGGGGCCTTCCAGGGGTCGTATTCCTACCTGCTGCAGGACGAGGACGGCCAGACCATCGAATCCCATTCGATCTCAGCGGGTCTCGATTATCCGGGCGTGGGTCCCGAACACGCCAGGCTCAAAGAAACCGGGCGTGCCGAATACCAGCCCATCACCGACGCCGAGGCGATGGATGCGTTCCGCCTGCTCTGCCGTACGGAAGGCATCATCCCGGCCATCGAATCCGCGCACGCGGTGGCCGGCGCCCTCAAGCTGGGCCCCGAATTGAGCGAACAGTTGGGCGGGGGCGCGGTCATTGTGGTGAACCTGTCGGGCCGCGGCGACAAGGACGTCGAAACGGCCGCGAAGTGGTTCGGCATGCTGGAGCCCGACAAGCAATGACGGTGGAGCAGAGCAAAGCAAGCCGGCTCGGGCCGACCTTTGACTCGTGCCGCAAAGACACTCGCGCGGCACTCATCGGTTACCTGCCCACCGGTTACCCCGACGTGCCGACGTCTGTGAAGGCGATGATCGCCCTGGTCGAATCCGGTTGCGACATCGTCGAAGTCGGCGTTCCGTACTCCGACCCGGGCATGGACGGGCCGACCATTGCCAGGGCCACTGAGGCGGCGCTGCATGGGGGAGTGCGAGTCCGGGACACGCTGGCCGCGGTCGAGGCGATCAGTTCGGCCGGCGGACGAGCTGTGGTGATGACGTACTGGAATCCGGTGCTGCGCTACGGGGTTGACGCGTTCGCGCGGGATCTCGCGGCGGCGGGCGGGCATGGGCTTATCACTCCCGACCTGATTCCCGACGAAGCGCAACGGTGGTTGGCGGCATCCGAGGAGCATCGGTTGGATCGCATATTTCTTGTCGCGCCGTCCTCGACGCCGCAGCGGCTGGCGATGACGGTCGAGGCATCGCGCGGCTTCGTCTACGCGGCATCGACGATGGGTGTGACCGGGGCGCGTGACGCGGTGTCGAAAGCTGCGCCCGAATTGGTGAGCAGGGTGAGGGCGCTGTCCGACATACCCGTCGGCGTCGGTCTGGGGGTGCGCTCCCGGGAGCAGGCGGCGCAGATCGGCAGCTACGCCGACGGTGTCATTGTCGGTTCCGCGCTGGTGTCGGCGCTGGGTGACGGCGGGTTGCCTGCGTTGCGCGCGCTGACCGAGGAACTGGCGATTGGCGTGCGTCAAAGGACCGCCGACTCATGACGATGCTGCCCACGTATTTCCCCAGCCCGCCGCAAGGTGTCTGGCACCTCGGGCCGTTGCCCATTCGCGCTTACGCGCTGTTCATCATTACCGGTATCGTGGCCGCGCTGGTGATCGGTGACCGGCGCTGGCAGGCACGTGGCGGCCAGCGCGGCGTGATCTACGACATCGCGCTGTGGGCTGTGCCGTTCGGACTGGTTGGCGGCAGGCTCTATCACTTGGCCACGGACTGGCGGACCTATTGGGGTCCGGGCGGCGCCGGATTCTTCGCGGCACTGCGGATCTGGGACGGCGGCTTGGGCATCTGGGGCGCGATAGCCCTCGGCGGCGTCGGCGCGTGGATCGCCTGTCGGCGTCGCGGAATTCCGCTAGCGGCCTTCGCCGACGCGCTCGCCCCGGGACTCATCTTGGCCCAGGCCATCGGTCGCCTGGGGAACTATTTCAACCAGGAGCTCTACGGCCGCGAGACCGCGATGCCGTGGGGTTTGGAGATCTTCTACCGTCGAGATCCTTCCGGATACGTCGACCCGCATTCGCTCGACGGCGTCTCGACGGGGCAGCTCGCGTTCGTCGTGCAACCGACGTTCCTCTACGAATTGATTTGGAACGTACTGGTTTTCGTAATGCTGATCTACGTGGACCGGCGGTTCAAGTTCGGCCACGGGCGGCTGTTTGCCCTCTATGTGGCCGCCTACTGCGTCGGGCGCTTCTGCGTCGAGTTGCTGCGCGACGACACCGCCACGCACATCGCCGGAATCCGGATCAATATGTTCACATCGACCTTCGTGTTCATCGGGGCCGTGGTTTACATCATCCTGGCGCCGAAGGGTCGCGAGGATCCCGAGAGCCTGCGTGGCACCGATCGCGAGGCCGAAGAAGCGCCAGAACCGGAGCCGGAACCCGAGCCGCTAACCGGCGCTTCGGTCACGGCGGCGGCCGGGGTGGCTGGGGTTTTGGCGGCGGGGAAGACGCCGAAAAGGCTGATTCCGCGAACGCGGTCGAGTCCGGTGAAGTTAGCCGTGGCGGAAGCCGCGGAGGCCGAGACCGTGAAAGCGGGGGCCGAGGTCCCAGACGCGGAGGCCGAAGAGCCTGAGACCGTCGAGGGCGGGGTTGCGGAGCCGGAAGTGGCGGAGGCGGAGGCCGCCGAGTCGACGGGCGAAGAACCTGAAACCGCTGCGGCGGAGGTTGCGGAGCCCGAAGTCGACGAGGCCGAAGCCGAAGAGCCCGAGACGGCCGAGGGCGGGGTTGCGGAGCCGGAAGTGGCGGAGGCGGAGGCCGCCAAGTCGGCGGGCGAAGAGCTTGAAGCGGCTGCGGGCGGGGTTGCGGAGCCGGAAGTGGCGGAGGCGGAGGCCGCCGAGTCGACGGGCGAAGAACCTGAAACCGCTGCGGAGGTTGCGGAGCCCGAAGTCGACGAGGCCCAAGCCCAAGAGCGTGAAGCTGCACCTGAAAACGCTGCGGAGGTTGCGGAGCCCGAAGTCGAAGAAGCCGAAGGCGAAGAGCCCGAAATCGACGCCGAGGCCGCCGGGACAGCCGTCGACGAGGCCCAAGCCCAAGAGCGTGAAGCTGCACCTGAAAACGCTGCGGAGGTTGCGGAGCCCGAAGTCGAAGAAGCCGAAGGCGAAGAGCCCGAAATCGACGCCGAGGCCGCCGGGAC
>NZ_JBKQOI010000011.1:0-5614 GCF_052145595.1 Mycobacterium sp.
CACTGTGAAAAACGCCGGGCCCACCACACTGGACGGATAGGTGACTACGACTGGAGCTCCATCGCTCTGCATCCTGCGGGCGACCCGATCCCCGTAGGCCTTCGTTTTCGCGTAGGCCGAGCGGCCCTTTGCCGGTAGAGTGTCCGGACCGATCACGGGGCCCGGTGGCGGAAACAACGCCGTGTAACTGCTGACCGACACGATCGGGTCCAGGCCCCGGTCATTTGCAAGCCGCATTCCCGATTCGGTGGCGTAAGCGTTTATCTCCCACATCAGCTCTTCTTGCCGATTGTCGGTACCGACGACGCCGGCGCCATGCACCAACGCGTCACAGCCGTCGAGCAATTCCGCTACGGCCACAGCGTCGCGGACATCGCCCTCTATGGGCGTCACATCGCCCAGGTCGGACAGCCTCCGCAGCAGCTCGTCGTGCCCCCTTTTTGCCCGGAACTGCAGGCGGACGCTGTGGTGGGCTGCTAGCAAGGCACGCACAATATGAGCGCCGACGTATCCGGTTCCTCCCGTCACGGCAATCTGCACGAAAATCCCTTTCCTGAACCATTTATCGGTGTCAGGTCACAACCGCATGTCCGGACACTCTGTTGTAGCACCGCGGCGACGACCAGACGGACAGGTGTTTCACTGACTAGGACTGGGACGGGTTCACAATGCGGTCAGCTTCGCAGAGACCCATCGTCAGGAGCCCTGGTCGCCAAGCGCGTAGTCGACGGCCTCGCCGAACGTCAGCGAGCCGCCTTCTCGACGGGCTGCTTCGAATTCGCTCTCGCCGAGCGCTTCGCGGGCATGTTGTTCGCATCGGCGGTGGTGGTCTATCAAGTCAGGGAACTTCAACATCGCAGTGCCAACGGCACGGAACATGGACTCCGCGGCACTCGTCAATACGACGGCAAACCGTGCGTTGTCCTCTTCCATGGCGATCCATGCCAACGCCTCCAGGCATGCTGCCGCCACCCGAGCATCATTCGTCACCTGCGCCAGCTGCAGGCCCTCCCTGAGCCGTTGGACTGCGTTATCGCGTTCGTTCAGTCGCCATTTCGCAACTCCGATCGACCACAGCGCATTTGCCTGATAAACCGACTCACCGTGTGATACCGAAAGCGCAAGGGCCTTCTCGTACCAGGGCAGCGCCTGCGCCGGTTCGCCGCGCAGCTCGTGGGCCCAGCCGAGATTCATCAACCCCACTGAGAGCACATTGAGATCACTCGTCGCGTCGATTGCCGGCTCCAAAGTGGTCAGTGAACGTTCGAGGTCACCGGTGAGCAGCGCAGTGAATCCATCCGCGACGGAAACGAAGGCACGGGCACAGGGATCGGTCAACTGTTCGGCCAGAGCTCGAGCCTCCGTCACCCGAGCCCTTGCCGCCGACATATCGCCCAGCACCGCGGCCAGGATGGTAGCCGCGTACAGCGCCTTGGCGCGGTCTGTGCTTGCGTCCGGCGGCGCATCCTGAAGTGTGCGGTCGAGCAACCGGCGCCCTTCGCTGAACAGACCACGGGTCGTCCAGAACGGGACCAGAGCGGCGGCCGTTTGGATCGCCGTCACGTCGCCCTGCGAAAGGCTGAAGTCGAGCGCTTCACGCAGATTCGGCAGCTCTGCCTCCACGCGTTTGAACCACCACAGCTGGCGCGGACTAAACCACCCGGCCTCCGCCTCAACGACTAACCGGTGGTACCAGTCGTGGTGCCGTCTGCGCAGTTCGTGGTATTCGCCGGTTTGCTCGATCTTCTCTCGGCCGAAGGCGCGCAGTGTTTCGAGTAACCGGAAACGAATCACGCCGCGTGCTTCGGCTCGGACGAGAATCGACTTGTCCACCAGCGAGGACAACAGATCGACAAGCTCGTTGGGGTCGAGCCCGTCGCCGCAGATGTCTTCCGCAGCATCAAGTTCGAAGCTTCCCGCAAAAACCGACAGCCTTCTCCACAGCTGCTGTTCCGCGGGCGTGCACAGGTCGTAACTCCACCCGATGCTCCAACCCAGGTTCTGTTGCCGGGCCGGTGCACCACGGTGCCCTCGGCTCAATAGCGTGTATCTGGACGACAACCGCTCCAGGATCTGTTTGGGCGTCATCGCCTTTAGCCGCGCCGTCGCCAGCTCGATCGCCAGAGGCAGGCCGTCCAGCCGAGAGCAGATCCGCGCCACGGTCTCCTTGTTCTCGTCGCTGAGTTCAAAACCCGGTACCGCGGCAGCAGCGCGCTCGGCGAACAACGCCACCGCGTCGAATCCGGAAAGCCCGCGGAGCGTAGGCTCGGAGTCCACATCCGGACACGCAAGGGGCAATAACGGCAGCACGCGTTCCCCTGCCACGCCAAGGGGTTCGCGGCTGGTTGCCAGGATCCGCACCTTTGCACAGACCCGCAAGAGCGATTCGACGAACTGCGCGACCGCATCGATCACCTGCTCGCAGTTGTCAAGCACGAGCAGCAATTCACGCGCGGACAAGAAGTCCATCACCACGTCCTGCAACGGTCGGGCCGGCTGATCTCGTAGACCCAATGCCGCGGCTACCACGTCCACCAGCAATGACGGGTCGCGCAACTCGTCCAATTCCACCAGCCATACCCCGTCGGGGAAATCCGTCTGCATGTCCGCTACGGCTCTCAGCGCCAAGCGGGTCTTGCCGACACCGCCGATCCCGGTCAGCGTCGCCAGACGCGACTGCGCCAACAGACGCTTCAGGTCTTCCAAGTCGGTGCTGCGACCCACGAAACTGGTCAGCTCAAGCGGCAGATTGCCCCTAGTCCGGCCGCTGTCGGCGCTCGCCGCTGACTGCTGCACTGACGGTTCCGCATCGGATTCGGCACGCAACGCCATCTGGTCAACGGCGAAGCCGTGATTCCGTTGAATCTGCTGGAGCTCTTGCCCTAACGCCAACACGGATGGCCGGTCCCGGGGATCACGCGACATCGCACGTTCGACGGCTATGGAGACGTCCTCTGGGATGCCGCGATCTCTCAGATCGGGGGCCGACTCGGTGGCGATCCGCAGGAACTGCGTCACTACCTGTTCGCCACTACGGCGTTCGAAGGCGGCGTGCCCGGTAAGTGCGGAAAACAGGGTGGCCCCAAGGCCGTACACGTCCGATGCGGTGGTCGGTGGCTCGCCGCTGAGAACCTCCGGAGCGGTGAACGCCGGCGAGCCGGTGAAGGTGCCGCTGGCGGTTGTGAACCCGCCGGGAATGTGCGCGATGCCGAAATCGGTCAACGCCGGCTCGCCGTAGTCGGTGAACAAAATATTTCCGGGCTTGACATCCCGGTGCAGAACGCCGATTTGATGCGCCGTCTCCAGCGCGCCGGCCATCTTCACCCCCAGCCGCAGCACCTCGTGCAATGGCAGCGGACCATGTCGACGGATCCGGGCATCGAGCGAACCTCGTTTGTGATACTTCATGACCAGGTAGGGGTAGCCGCTCTCGGTTTCGCCGACCCGCAGCACGGCGACGATATTCGGGTGGTCGCCAAGCCGGCCCATAGCACGTTGCTCGCGAAGAAAACGCTGCCGATCCTCGTCCAGCTCGCCGGTAAGGACCTTTACTGCGACGACCCGGTCCAGAGCGGACTCGGTGCACCGATACACAATGCCGAAACCGCCACGCCCGATTTCCTCGGCGTCATCTAGCCCGACGGCACGCAACTCCGAGGCGACGGCGTAACCCACGTCGCGCTGCGTCTTCAACGGATCGCTGACCATTCACCGCTTCCCTGCGATCGGCTCAGCATAAACCCGGGTAGCGCCCCACGGCCGCGCGCTAACCCCGATCGCTGGCCGCGGCGCCGACCAGTGCCCGTAGTTCACGACGCACGATCTTGCCGGTGCTGCTACGGGGCAGCTCGTCGAGCATCATGATCTCGCGAGGCACCTTGTAGTTGGCGAGGTTCTCCCGCACATGCTGCTTGAGCAGCTCAGGGGTGACTGATCCCCGGTGCTCGAGCACGACGAACGCCGCCAGCCGCTGGCCGAACTGTTGGTCGTCCACGCCGATCACCGCCGCCTCCGCGACGTCGGGATGCGCCGCCAGGATCGTCTCCACCTCGGTCGGGTAGACGTTCTCGCCGCCGGAGACGATCATCTCGTCATCGCGGCCCACTACAAATAGCCGCCCGGCCTCGTCGAGATAGCCCATATCACCCGAGGCCATGAAGCCGTCATGGAAATCTTTGGTCGTGCCGGAGGTGTAGCCATCGAATTGGGTGGTGTTGCGCACGAAGATCTGACCGACCTCCCCGGTGGGGAGGTCGCGGAATTTGTCGTCGAGGATGCGAATATGTGCGCCCTCGACCGGCTTCCCGGCGGTGTCGGGCGCCGCGCGCAGGTCTGCCGGCGTGGCCGTGGCAACCATGCCGACCTCGGTGGCGTTGTAGTTGTTGTAGATCACGTCGCCGAACTGGTCCATGAACGCGGTCACGACGTCGGGCCGCATCCGCGATCCCGAGGCCGCGGCAAAGCGCAACGACCGGCAGTCGTAACGATTGCGGACCGCCTCTGGCAGGTCCATGATGCGGTCGAACATCACCGGCACCATCCCGAGCCCGGTGGCCCGATACCGGTCGATCAACTCCAGGGTGGCCTCGGGGTCGAACTTGCGGCGGGTGACCACCGTGCACGCCATCATCGCCGAGAAAACCAGCTGACCAAAGCCCCACGCGTGAAACATCGGCGCCACCACCACCGTGGTCTCCTCGGCACGCCACGGCACCCCCCTCAGGATCGCCAGTAGCGCCTCCGGCCCGCCGCCGGAGCGCTTGGCGCCCTTCGGTGTGCCGGTGGTGCCCGCGGTCAACAGGATCAGCTTGCCCTTGCCGAGACGCTTGGGCCGCTGGCCGACGTGCGCGGCGATCAGCTTCTCGACCGTGACGTCACGGATTGACGGGTCATCGGTCCATGCGACGATCCGCGCGGCGGCGGGATTGCCGACGAGCGCTTGGTCGACCGCGGCGGTGAACTCTTCGTCGTAGATGACGGTGTCCACACCCTCCCGCTTGACCACCTCGGCCAGCGCCGGCCCCGCGAATGACGTGTTCAGCAACACCACATCGGCACCGCTTCGAGTGGCCGCGACCAGCGCCTCGACGAAGCCGCGGTGATTGCGGCACATGATGCCAACGGTCTTGGGAGCCGCTCCACCCGATAGCGCCTGCAACGCGGCGCCAAGTGCGTCGGACCGCTCATCGAGCTGGCGCCACGTCAGGGTGCCGAGCTCGTCGATCAAGCCCGCACGATCCGGGCACCGCCGCGCCGCGATCGCGAAACCGATTGTCTCCGTCATGCCCTCGCGTCGCCCTGCGGCGCCGATCCGAAAGTACTTGTCCGGCCTGAGCGGGGCGATCATCCGCGCCCGCCGCATCGTGCCGAACAGCTCTCGGGTCTGTTTCATGCGCTCCGGCATCGCCATCACCTAACCGACCACGGGAAACCGACGCTCACGCGCCAGCCGGTCGAGAGCCATCTGCATCACCGAGCGCACGTGTGCATCGACCTCGTCGACATCAGGATTCTCACCGAACTGGTCGGCAATGTCGATCGGCTTCAGCACTTGGGTGACGATCTTGGTGGGTAGCGGCAGGTTGAGTGGGATCGCCACGTTCAGGCCGAACGG
>NZ_JBKQOI010000012.1:0-9673 GCF_052145595.1 Mycobacterium sp.
CCACGCTGGTCAACGACCAGTCACGGCGGCTGATGACGCTGCGCGGGCTGCTCCGCATCCGGGGCGTCGACGAGGGGACTGGCGCAGCGGAGCCTCCAGAGGCACCGCGGCCCGTTCGGGTCGACGACGTGGAACCGGCCTCCAGCATCCTGCGGCGGTTCGCCACCGGGGCCATGTCTTACGGCTCGATCTCGGCCGAGGCCCACCAGACCCTCGCGATCGCGATGAACCGGCTGGGCGGCCGGTCCAACACCGGCGAGGGCGGCGAGGACGCCCGCAGGTACGTGCCGGATGAGAACGGCGACCTACGCCGGTCGTCGGTCAAGCAGGTCGCCAGCGGCAGGTTCGGGGTCACCAGCGAGTACCTGGTGAACGCCGACGACCTCCAGATCAAGATGGCCCAGGGCGCCAAGCCCGGCGAAGGCGGCCAGCTGCCGGGGAACAAGGTGTACCCGTGGATCGCCAGGACCCGGCACTCCACCCCCGGCGTGGGCCTGATCTCGCCGCCGCCGCACCACGACATCTACTCCATTGAGGACCTGGCCCAGCTCATCCACGATCTGAAGAACGCCAACCCGTCCGCGCGGGTGCACGTCAAGCTGGTCTCCGAAAACGGGGTAGGGACGGTCGCGGCTGGTGTTTCTAAAGCACATGCCGACGTGGTCCTGATCTCGGGCCACGACGGCGGCACGGGTGCGACCCCGTTGACGTCGATGAAGCATGCGGGCGCCCCCTGGGAACTGGGCTTGGCCGAGACGCAGCAGACGTTGCTGCTTAACGGATTACGCGACCGGATCGTGGTCCAGGTGGATGGTCAGCTCAAGACGGGTCGCGACGTGATGATCGGTGCGCTGCTGGGCGCCGAGGAATTCGGCTTCGCCACCGCCCCGCTGGTGGTTTCCGGCTGCATCATGATGCGGGTGTGCCACCTGGACACCTGCCCGGTTGGCGTTGCCACCCAGAACCCGGTGCTGCGGGAGCGGTTCACCGGCAAGCCCGAGTTTGTCGAGAACTTCTTCATGTTCATCGCGGAAGAAGTCCGGGAATACATGGCGCAGTTGGGCTTCCGGACGTTCAACGAGGCCGTCGGGCAGGCGGGATCGCTGGACACCACGCTGGCACGCGCGCATTGGAAGGCGCACAGGCTGGATCTGACGCCGGTGCTGCACGAGCCGGAGTCGGCGTTCATGAACCAAGACCTGTATTGCAGCTCCCGTCAGGATCATGGCCTGGACAAGGCGCTCGATCAGCAATTGATCGTGATGAGCCGCGAGGCGTTGGATTCCGGCAAGCCGGTGCGATTCTCCACCACCATCAGCAACGTCAACCGCACGGTGGGCACCATGCTCGGCCACGAGTTGACGAAAGCCTATGGCGGCCAGGGGCTGCCGGACGGAACCATCGACATCACCTTCGAAGGATCCGCTGGCAACAGCCTGGGCGCCTTTGTGCCCAGGGGGATTACGTTGCGCATCTACGGCGACGCCAACGACTACGTCGGCAAGGGCCTGTCCGGGGGCCGGATTGTGGTGCGGCCGTCGGACAACGCGCCGCCGGAATACGTTGCCGAGGACAACATCATCGGTGGAAACGTAATCCTGTTCGGCGCCACCAGTGGGGAGGTCTACCTGCGCGGCTTGGTCGGCGAACGGTTCGCGGTCCGCAACTCCGGGGCGCACGCCGTGGTGGAGGGCGTCGGCGATCACGGGTGCGAGTACATGACCGGCGGCAAGGTGGTCATCCTGGGCCCCACCGGCCGTAACTTCGCGGCGGGCATGTCCGGCGGCGTGGCCTATGTGTACGACCCGGATGGCGAATTGCCCAAGAACCTCAACGCCGAAATGGTCGAGCTCGAAACCATCGATGAAGACGACACAGAGTGGCTGCACGGCAGCATCCAGGCCCACGTCGACGCCACCGATTCCGCGGTCGGCCAGCGGATCCTCGCCGACTGGCCTGCTCAGCAGCGGCATTTCGCCAAGGTGATGCCGCGCGACTACAAGCGGGTGCTGCAGGCCATCGCCGAAGCGGAGCGCGACGGCGTCGATGTCGACAAGGCGATCATGGCGGCCGCGCATGGCTGATCCCACCGGCTTCCTGAAATACACTCATCGGGAATTGCCGCAGCGCCGGCCTGTCCCGGTGCGACTGCGCGACTGGAAAGAGGTCTACGAGGACTTCGACGACGAGACCTTGCGTCATCAGGCAACCCGTTGCATGGACTGCGGTATTCCCTTCTGCCACAACGGATGTCCACTGGGTAACTTGATCCCCGAATGGAATGACCTGGTACGCAAGGGCCGTTGGCGCGACGCGATCGAACGGCTGCACGCCACCAACAATTTCCCGGACTTCACCGGCCGGCTATGTCCGGCGCCGTGCGAGCCGGCGTGCGTGCTGGGAATCAACCAGGATCCGGTGACGATCAAGCAGATTGAGCTGGAGATCATCGACAGGGCCTTCGAGGAGGGCTTCGTCGTGCCCCTGCCGCCGGACAAGCTGACCGGAAAGACCGTCGCCGTGGTGGGTTCGGGCCCAGCCGGTCTGGCGGCCGCTCAGCAACTGACTCGCGCCGGGCACAGCGTGACCGTCTTCGAGCGCGACGACCGCATCGGTGGGCTGCTCCGCTACGGCATCCCGGAATTCAAGATGGAAAAGCGCTTCCTCGACCGGCGGCTCGACCAGATGCGGGCCGAGGGAACCGAGTTCCGGGCCGGCGTCAACGTGGGGATCGACATCACCGCCGAACAGCTGCTCGCCGACTTCGATGCGGTGGTGCTGGCCGGCGGCGCCACCGCCTGGCGCGACCTGCCAATTCCCGGTCGGGACCTGGACGGCATCCATCAGGCGATGGAATACCTGCCGTGGGGTAACCGGGTGCAGGAGGGGGATGACGTGCTGGGGCCTGACGGGGAGCCGCCGATCACCGCCAAGGGCAAAAGGGTGGTGATCATCGGTGGCGGCGACACCGGCGCCGACTGCCTGGGTACCGCACACCGGCAAGGTGCGGCCAACATCCACCAGTTCGAGATCATGCCCCGTCCCCCGGAGACCCGCGCCGCCTCCACCCCGTGGCCGACCTACCCACTGATGTACCGGGTGTCATCGGCGCACGAAGAGGGCGGCGAGCGGGTGTTCTCGGTTAACACCGAGGAGTTCGTCGGCGAAGACGGGCACGTGACGGCGCTCAGGGCACACGAGGTAGCCATGCAGGACGGCAAGTTCGTCAAGGTCGAGGGTTCCGATTTCGACATCGAGGTCGACCTGGTGTTGCTGGCTATGGGATTCGTCGGCCCGGAGAAGCCGGGCCTGCTCACCGACCTGGGAGTCAAGCTCACCGACCGCGGCAACGTCGCGCGAGATGCCGATTTCGACACCTCGGTGCCCGGTGTTTTCGTCGCCGGTGACATGGGTCGCGGCCAGTCATTGATAGTTTGGGCGATAGCTGAGGGCCGGGCTGCGGCGGCGGGTGCGGACCGGTACTTGATGGGTTCCACGGCGCTGCCGGCGCCCATCAAGCCGACGGCCGCACCGCTTCAGTAGTCACACCAGTCACACCTGAAACACGCGCATAATTGCTCGGCGTTTCTCCCGCCGTTTGCCAGAGGGCTGTTGTCTAATAACCCGTTGTGGGCCCCATCACATAAACGTCACATGGGAGTCCCGGTTGAACGGACCGATCGCAGGAGTGATCACTGTGCATATCAACCCAGTATCTCGATCGCGGGTGGGGCGAAAGGCCTGGTCATGGCTACGTCATCCGTTGAAAAGCCGCGAATTTCCCGCCAAGCACGAACGCCTGATCACCGCCGAAGAACTACTGCTCTTCGGGGTGTAAGCCCCCGACTCTGCTGGCCGGGAGCCGGCGCCTGATTTGCACGAGTTTGCCGAGTGAGAATCAGGCTCTCGTCCACCCCGCAATCTGCAATCCTGGACTGCTCCTGCCAAGGGTTCGAGCAGCGCGCTAGATATGCACCATTCCAACTGCCAGATTTGCCGCCGGTGTTGAGGCGCCGAAGTCGCTCATAGACGTCGCGCAGAATGGTGTAACTGCGGCATTTTGTACTGCCGGGACAACCGGCCGGCAAACCGCGTGAAACCGGCTATCAGCCGTCCCACAGCCCCGAATCCCGGATCGTCTCGGCCAGCGGTTCCAGCACGGCGGGGTCGTGCGGCGGGTTGATGTACACGATGCCCAAGTCCAACCCCTCGGCGGCCAGCGCGGCCGCGTCCTCCATGACGTGCCCGTAATTGCGCTCGGCGTCCAGGCGCAGGTGGGCCGACAGGGTGATCTCCTTCGGATCGCGCCCGATCTGCTCGCACTGCGCGACCAGCACGTCGCGCTTGCGCGCGAACAAGTCGGGCGGCCCGCCGACGAAGTTCCAGTGCTGGGCGTAACGCGCGGTTATCGGCAGTGTCCGCTTTTCTCCGCTGCCGCCGATGCAGATCGGCGGGTGCGGGCGCTGTGGGCCCTTGGGCTCGTTGCGGGCACCCTTGAGCTGGTAGTACTTCCCGTCGAAGTCGGTGGTCTCTTCGCTTAGCAGGCTGGTCAGTACCTGACAGGCCTCTTCGAACCGGTCGAAGCGTTCTTTGATGGTGCCCAGCTCGATGCCATAGGCGCCGGACTCCTCCTCGTTCCACCCGGCGCCGATCCCTAGCTCGAGACGTCCGTTGGAGATGATGTCGAGCGCTGCGGCCATGTTCGCAAGCACCGCGGGATGACGGTAGTGGATGCCGGTGACCAGGGTGCCCAGCCGCAGCCGCTTGGTGGCCTGCGCCAGCGCGGTCAGCGTTGTCCAGCCCTCCAGACAGGGCCCGTCGCTGTCGGAGAAGATCGGGTAGAAGTGGTCGAAAGTCCAACCGGACTCATAGACGTCGATATCGTCGGCCGCCTGCCATACGGCCAGCATCTGTGCCCAGGTGGTGTTTTGCGGTGAGGTTTTGAACGCGAATCGCATGAGCACGACGGTAGTCGAGCTTCGGCCCGCGTGACGTCGAAGCAGGTTGGCGCGCAATTCGACTCGATCCGGCGACGATTTGGCGGCGAGGCAGACTGGAGTCATGGACCCGGTAACCGCGCTGCGGCAGATCGCCTACTACAAGGACCGGAGCCGCCAAGACCCCCGGCGCGTGATGGCTTATCGCAACGCCGCCGACATCATCGAAGGTCTCGACGACGCCGCGCGGGAGCGGCACGGCCAGGCCAACAGCTGGCAGTCGCTGCCGGGCATCGGTCCCAAGACGGCGAAGGTCATCGACCAGGCGTGGTCCGGTCGCGAACCGGATCTGTTGGCCGAATTGCGTTCTGCTGCCGAGGACCTCGGCGGCGGCGACGTTCGTGCCGCGCTGCGCGGGGATCTGCACCTGCATTCGAACTGGTCGGACGGGTCGGCGCCGATCGAGGAGATGATGGCTACCGCTGCCACGCTGGGGCACGAGTACTGTGCGTTGACCGACCACTCGCCGCGGCTGACCATAGCCAACGGGCTGTCGGCAGAGCGATTGCGCAAACAGCTCGACGCCATCGAGGAGTTGCGCGACAAGTTCGTGCCGATGCGCATTCTCACCGGGATCGAGGTCGACATCCTCGAAGACGGCAGCCTCGACCAGGAACCGCAACTGCTGGAGCGCCTCGACGTCGTGGTGGCCAGCGTTCATTCCAAGTTGTCGATGGATTCGGCGGCGATGACCCGGCGCATGGTGCGCGCCGTCTGCAACGGCCACGCCGATGTGCTGGGCCACTGCACGGGCCGCCTGGTTGCCGGAAACCGCGGCATCCGGCCCGAATCGAAGTTCGACGCGGAAGCGGTGTTCACCGCCTGTCGTGACCATGGGACCGCGGTGGAAATCAATTCCCGTCCCGAGCGGCGCGACCCACCGACCCGTCTACTGAACCTGGCATTGGAGATCGGCTGCGTGTTCAGCATCGACACCGACGCGCACGCGCCCGGCCAGCTCGACTTCCTCGGCTATGGCGCCCAGCGCGCGTTGGATGCGGGCGTTCCGGTCGACCGGATCGTCAACACCTGGCCGGCCGAACGGCTGCTGCAATGGACGGGATCAAGTAACACACGCGGATCAGTCGGGTAGGTGGGGCATTTCGAGGCCCGGATCGCGCCCGACCAACACCGCGGGCGTGAGCGCGGATCTGCCGTAGCGACGGCGTATCCGATCGATCGCCTCGTCTATGGCATCGAGGGCCACCGGCTCGCCCTCGCCGAACGGCAGCATCAGCTGCTGGGCGCCGCTGCGGTCGATGCCCGACACCGCGAAGCCAACCAGCGTCAGTCCGCGCTGTGCGAACAGAGGCGCCGCCGATGCGACCAGCTGCCGGGCGGTGGCCAGGATGGGCTGTGTCGACGAGGTGGCCCACGGCAACGTGTGTGAACGGGTCGCCCGGCTGAAGTCGTCGAACCGCAGCCGCAGCACCACCGTGCGCCCGGTGCGCCCGGCGGTACGCATGCGGGCGGTGATCCGGTCTATCAGGTTCACCACCACCGCGTCGATCTCGGCGGCCGACATCCGGTTGCCGGCCCGGCCCAGCGCGCGCTGGGCACCGACAGACCGGCGACGCACACCGGTGGTCATCCGCCGGCGGTCGATATTGCGGGACAGCGCATAAAGTTGTCGGCCCATGGCAGGGCCCAGCAGTGACGCCAGCGTCGACTCGCTGAGCTCGGCGACGTCGGCGACGGTGGATATGCCGTGGGCGTGCAGCTTGTCGGCGGTCACCGCGCCCACGCCCCACAATCGGCGCACCGGCAAAGGGTGCAGAAATGCCAACTCCTGATCGGGCGGCACCAGCAATAAGCCATCGGGCTTGGCTTCCTGGCTGGCGACCTTCGCGAGAAACTTTGTGCGGGCAATTCCCACGGTGATGGGCAGACCGACGCGGACGCGCACGTCGGCGCGCAGCCGCTCCGCGATCTGGACCGGCGGGCCGGAAACCCGGCGCAGCCCGCCGACATCGAGAAATGCCTCGTCCACCGAGAGTGGCTCCACGATAGGTGTGCAGTCTCGAAACACCTCGAACACGGCGTCGCTGGCGCGCGAATAGGCGGTCATCCGGGGCGGCACCACCACCGCGTGCGGACACAGGCGTCGCGCCTGCGCCCCGCCCATCGCGGTGCGCACACCATAGGCCTTGGCCTCGTAGCTCGCCGCCAGCACCACGCCGCCGCCGACGATCACTGGGCGGCCGCGCAACGTCGGGTCGTCGCGCTGTTCGACGGACGCATAGAACGAATCCAGGTCCGCGTGCAGGATGGAAGCATCACACCGCACGAACATATGTTCGCATGCGAGTGCGACAAGACTTACGTTAGAGCGCCTCGCCGTAGATGCTGCTAACCCAGATGTGTACGAGCGTGTCCAGCACGCGAGCCTCCGGGACGGAAGGCTGTTCGGCGGCAAACGATGCAAACAGCGTCCGCTCGTTCATCAGGTTGAGCGCGGTGGCCAACTCGAGGGCGGGCAACGTGCCCGGGGCGGCGCCGCGCTGCCGCTCGGCTTCAATGGCCGCGGCGGTGTAGGCGATCCATTTCTGCATGAACGTCGACCACAATTCGCGGACTTCGGCGCTGGTGTCTCTGGCGGCCTGACCGGCCCGGGTAACCGCCTTGTGGGATCCGAACGTCTCGAAGAACACGTTGATCCCGGTGCGCCACATGTCGTCGCGGTCGCCGCCGGGTTTCTCGGCGAGGTTTTCCAGCGCGCTGTCCGCCTCATGAACCACCCGATCCAGCAGGGTTAGCAGCACAGCTTCCTTGGACGAAAAATAGAAGTAGAAGGTCGGCCGGGAGATGCCGGCGCCTTTAGCCAGGTCATCGACCGAGACGTCGGTCAGCGGACGATCCTCGAGAAGCTGCTCGGCGGTGGCGAGAATCGCCAGCTCACGATCATCACCGGACGGGCGGGCGCTGCGCCGACCCCGAGAGGTCTGGCCGGCGGCGGAGGTGGTCACGACGGGCAGCTTACTCTGTGTTGAAAGTTTCGACATGGCGTTGACGGACTCGACACGGCGTTGATAGCGTGCCCCCATGACTGAGGTGACTGAGCACTTGGACGTCGTCATCGTCGGCGCCGGTATCTCCGGCGTGAGCGCGGCTTGGCACTTGCAGGACCGCTGCCCGACCAAGAGCTACGCGATTCTTGAACGCCGCGACGATCTGGGCGGCACGTGGGACCTGTTCAAATACCCCGGCATCCGGTCCGACTCGGACATGTTCACCCTCGGGTTCCGGTTCAAGCCATGGCACTCGGCGAAGTCGATCGCCGACGGCGCCTCGATCAAGGCCTACATCAACGAGGCTGCGGTCGAGAATCGGATCGACCGGCACATCCGCTACCGCCACCGGGTGGTGGCCGCCGATTGGTCCGACGCCGACAACCGGTGGACCCTCACCGTGGAGCACAACGGTCAACAGCACGACCTCAGCTGCTCCTTCCTGTTCGCCTGCACCGGCTACTACAACTACGACGAGGGATATTCGCCGAAGTTCGCCGGCTCCGAAGATTTCGAGGGCACGATCGTCCATCCGCAGCATTGGCCGGAGGACCTTGACTATGCGGGCAAGAACATCATCGTCATCGGGTCGGGCGCTACCGCGATCACTTTGATCCCGGCCCTGGTGAACTCGGGTTCCGGCCACGTGACGATGTTGCAGCGTTCACCGACCTACATCGGATCGCTGCCCGGGGTCGATCCCTTCGCCGAGCGGGCCAACCGGCTGCTGCCCGACCGCGTTGCGCACATCGCGAACCGCTGGAAAGCCATCGCGTTCAGCACCTTCCAGTACCAGCTGTCGCGGAAAGCCCCCGCCTACATGCGTAAGGCGCTGCTGACGATGGCTCAGCGGCGGCTGCCTGAAGGCTACGACATCGAAAAGCACTTCGGGCCGCGGTATAACGTATGGGACCAGCGGCTGTGCCTGGCCCCCGACGGGGATTTCTTCCGGACCATCCGGCACGGCAAGGCCGACGTCGTCACCGACACCATTGACCGATTCACCAAAACCGGAATCAAGCTCACCTCGGGTGAGGAGTTGCAGGCCGACATCATCATCACCGCAACGGGATTGAATATGCAGTTACTGGGCGGGGTGCAGCCGTCCAGGAACGGTGAGCCCTTAGACCTGACATCGTTGATGACCTATAAAGGCTTGATGTTTTCCGGAGTCCCGAATTTCGCGATCACCTTCGGGTACACGAATGCGTCATGGACGCTGAAGGCCGACCTGGTCTCCGAATTCGTCTGCCGGTTATTGAAATACATGGACGCCAAGGGTTTTGACACAGTGGAGCCGCAGCATCCGGGCGATGCCGTCGAGGAGTTGCCGTTCATGGACTTCAACCCCGGCTACTTCCAGCGTTCGATAGACTCGCTGCCCAAGTCGGGCTCGCGCGCCCCGTGGCGGCTCAGACAGAACTATTTCTTCGACATGCGAACGATTCGACGCGGCAAGATCGCCGACGAGGGCCTGAGGTTCGCGAAAAAGCGCGCCCCGGTGGCGGTTTAGCTAGACGACGACCTAGACAACAACAATGCCGTCGTCGTCGCTGTAGGCGATCTCGCCGGGCACGAACGTCACCCCGCCCAGACTGACCTCGACGTCGCGCGCTCCGGCGCCAGTCTTGGTGCTCTTGCGGGGATTGGTTCCCAGCGCCTTGATGC
>NZ_JBKQOI010000013.1:0-28289 GCF_052145595.1 Mycobacterium sp.
CCCGACACTCGTACGATAAATCTCCACTGGGGCCTCCCACATCTGTGGCTCTACCGACCAGGACCACCCTGTCGGCAACCCACGTTCACATGTGAGCGAGGCCCCAGCCCCCCATACCGTCTAGCCCTTGAGCACACGGTCTTTTGACGCCGCCGAGAAGGCCTAGTGGGTGGTGAGCAAGATCGTCTCGAGCCACACCGCTGCGCCGCTGACCGCGATCACGATCACGAGCGTCACCCAGTCCGCCAGTTTGGGCCGGGCCGGATTCGCAGAAAGCTGCCCGGTTCCGCCGCGCGCGGTGATCGCGTCGCCCATCTCATCAGCGCGCCGCAAAGTCACGGTGATGGCCGCGGACAGCAAGTCGATCAGCTCCAGCGCGTGCCGCCGGCGGCGAGCCTTGCGGCTTCGCGGTATCCGTTTGGGCCGTAGCCGACGGGCGGCGTAGAGCACCTGGAATTCGTCGATCAGCATCGGGAAGGCGCGCAGCGCGAGCGCCAGAGCCACCGCCCATTCGTCGACCGGGATCCGTATCAATCGCAGGGGACGGCCCAAAGTCGCCAAGGCGGGCCCGATTTCGGCGACGTTGGTGGTCCAGGAGACCATCCCTCCGAGCCCGAGCAGGACGATCGACAGCGTGGTGATCCGCAGGAAGTTCAGCAGCCCACCGAGCCCGACGTGCAGCCCGCCCATGGAGATCACCGGACTACCGCCGGCCAGCGCGGCCGTGAAGCCGCCCAGCGCGATGAGGACCCACAGCCAACTCGGAACCGACGGCAGGGCGCCACGCGGAATGCGCGCGATCCAGGCCGCCGTCAGCACCAGGGCTGCCACCAACCCGATCGTCACCCACCCCGGGTAGAAGGTGAGCAGCACCGAAACACCAAAGACCACCAGTAGTTTGGTGCCCGCCCACAGATCGTGGATGGTCGAGGTCCCGGGTACCGGAATCAGCAGAACTACCGCACGCGAGGGGCGCCGGGTCGAACCGCGCCCCGGGGCCGACGTGGTGGTCACGCCATACCCCCTGCCGCAGTCGGCACCGGTTCCAGCGTGCCGTTGCTCAAGTTCAGGATGCGCGGGCACAGGTCCTCCAGCCCGGCGAAGTCGTGCGAAATGACCACCACCGTCAGACCTCGCTCGCGGCGCAGGTCTTCCAGCAGCCGCAGCAGACCGCGCTGGCTGGCGGCGTCCAACCCCGCCAGCGGCTCGTCGAGGATCAACGCCCGCGGCGAACGCGCCAAGAGTCCGGCCAGCACGACCCGGCGCATCTGACCACCGCTGAGCTGGTCGATGCGCCGCTTGGCCAGCGTGGGATCCAGCCCGACGACGCCGAGCGCCGCGGCCACCCGATCCTCTTCGCGGGGCGAAAAGCCCGCCGCCGAAGCCACTTCCAGGTCGACACGGCTGCGCATCAACTGCAGCCTGGCCGCCTGGAACGACAACGCCACCGCGCCGACATGCTCGTAGGTGGGCTGGCCGTCGATCAAGCAGGCGCCGGTCGTGGGAATCGTGAGTCCGGCCATGATCCATGCCAGCGTCGACTTTCCCGAACCGTTGCCCCCGTGGATCAGCATCCCGTCGCCCTGCTCCACCACAAAGCTGATATCCCGCAGCGCGGTCTTGGCCCAGGGAGTGCCACTGCCGTACTCGTGGCCGACGCCGACGAGTTCCAGCACCGGCGCGTGCGAGCCGCGCCCGATCCCAACGGTCGGCGCCGGCGTGCTCACGATCTCGACCATGTCGGTGTTATCGGGTGAGTCGCTGAGGTTGATCGTCCGCTCCGCGGAGTCGGCCTCGTTGTTGTAGTGCGTGATGTGCACCAGGGCGGTTCGGTGCCGTTTGGTCAGACCGGACAGCACACCCAGTAGCGCGTCGCGGCCCTGCTGGTCGACCATGCTGGTGACCTCGTCGGCGATCAGCAGCGCCGGTTCACGGGCCAGCGCCGCTGCGAGCGCAAGCCGCTGCAGTTCGCCGCCGGACAAGCTTCCGGTGTCGCGTTCGGCAAGTTCCTCGAGACCGACCTCTCGAAGTAGCTGCCCCACATCGACGTTCGTGCCCGGCGGCAGGCCCCACACCACATCGTCGGCGACCCGGGTGCCCAGCACCTGGCTTTCCGGGTGTTGCAGCACGACGGCGGTGCCGCCCAGCTTGCCCAGCCCCACCGCGCCCGGACGCTGCACGGTGCCCGAGGTCGGTTCCCGGCCCGCCAGGATCAGCATCAGCGTGGTCTTCCCGGAACCGTTGGAGCCGGTGATCGCCACGTGGTCGCCGGCCCGCAGGTCCAGGCTGACCTCGCGCAGCGCATCCTGACCCGCGCGCGGGTACCGGTAACGCACCTGATCCAGCCGCACTGGAACCGGACCGACCGGGCAGTCCGCGTCATCGGGCGGAGTGTCCAGTTGGTGGACGTCGGGGATACCGCGCATCCGTTCCAGCACGCGAGACAACGCCCACCAGCCGATCAACGACACCACCAGGACCGAAATGACGAAATGGCCAAGCAGCACCCACTGCCAGTAATGCAGTCCGATGGCGAAATACCGTTGCAATTGGGCGGCGGCCCCGTGCATGTGCGCGTGGTTCAGGGCGGTCGCGACCCCATCTACGTTGGCGGTTAGCGCGGCGAAGATCAGGTGCCGCAGCCGGGTTAACGCGACCAGGATGCCCACATTGACGCAGCCGAACGCGAAACCGGCGATTAAGGCCGAGACGATCACCGTGGGTTTGCCACGGTTCTTGCGTTTGACCGTTCCAGTCAACCCACCGATATAGGCGCTGGTGACGACCCCCATGAAGCCGCCCACGCCAGCGATCAGGAAGGCGATCATCCCCGCGGCAACCGTCGCGGCGATCAGCACACGGAAGCGGTAGCGGTAGGCCAGCAGCCCCATCGGCACGGTGCCGAGCAGCGCCAGGCCCGCGGCAAAGGGAACGACGACGGAGATGATCGCGGTGACCGCGCAAAGCGCTGCCATGACCGAGGCCTGTGCCAATTCGCTCGGTTGCAGCGATCCACCCCGATGACGCGACGGGAGGGGGGCGGACGGGATCACTTCACCGATTCTGCCAGGCCGCGGCACCATGGCGCCGAAGCACACCGCACCATCTGCAATTTTAGGTCAACGCGCGTGCTGTTCGTCTCCCATAGCAAAGCTATGCAAGCATGGATGCATGAATGCATCCGCCGCCAACCACACCGAAGTCGTTGACGCCGCAAACGCCGAGCCGCAGCCGCGTCTGGGAGCCGATCTACTCGCCGTCGTCGCGCGGCTCAACCGGCTGGCCACCCAGCGCATCCAGATGCCCTTGCCCGCGGCCCAGGCCAGGCTGCTGGCCACCATCGAAGCCCACGGAGAAGCCCGAATCGGTGACCTGGCCGCCGTCGATCATTGTTCGCAACCGACGATGACCACCCAGGTGCGCCGACTCGAGGACGCCGGGCTGGTCACGCGGACCGTCGACCCCGGCGATGCCCGGGCGGTCCGGATCCGCATCACGCCCGAGGGGATACGCACGCTCAACGCGGTTCGGGCCGACCGCGCCGCTGCGATCGAACCGCAATTGGCCCTGCTCGAGCCGGCGGACCGCCGGGTGCTGACGGAGGCGGTGGAGGTGCTGCGCAGGCTCCTCGAGAACGCCGCGATCTCTGCACGCCGCAATACCCGGTGATCAGCGCCCTCCCTGGTGGATAGACCGCCGCGGCGGGTAGACACTTAATCGTGTCTGATTGGGGCCTGACCGGTGTTGAAAGGTGGCGGTGATGCGGCCCGCAGCTTCGGCCCTCCCAGCCTCCCCGTTAACGGTGTGGGTCGGATCGATGAGGTACGTCTTTGCCCCGGGCCGCGACGTGCTGGTGGGTTATGGCCGAGGGGTCGACATCCCGTTGGAGCGGCTGGGAAACGCCGCGCCACCACCGGCGGCACCTCGCCCGGACGTGGTGCTGCGGTTCACCGGCACCCAGTGGGTGGCCATCGATCGCAGCCCCCGCGGCATCTTCGTCGACGGCTCCCGGGTGTCGACGGTCGACATCCGCGACGGTCAGGCGGTCACGATCGGTGATCCGCAGCGGGGTCCGCGGCTGGTTTTCCAGATCGGTCCCCCAGCCGGGCCGCCCGCGCGACCGCCCGGCCCACCGCAACGCCCGGCCTACCCGCCGCCCCCGCAATTCCGACCGCCTCCTCCGCCTCCGCCGCGGTCCCCGCCGCCTGTCGCGGCACAGCCCAATCGACCGAACCGCCCCAACGACCCCGGGCTTCAGGTCCCCACGGAGCGAGAGACGCAGCGGATGCGGATAGCCCCGCCCCAACCTCCCCGGACAGGTCCGGCGCCGCCGCCGCCCGTTCCGCCGTCCCCGCCGCCCCCCCAGCCGGCGCAGCCGCCGCTCGCAGCGGACGAGGATCCAAAGAGCCAGGGTTTGATCGAGCGGATGGTCACGGGGAAGCTGCGCACCCCGCGCCCCTCCTTCCGCACCCAAGAGGCCAACTCCACCAATCGATTGCCGCTAAAACCCGGCGCACGCACTACCGGGGTGGCCGCATACCACCTGGGACTTACCGTCGACGGCCGCGAGGTGCTCACCGATATCTCGTTCACGGCCCGTCCCGGCACAATGACCGCCGTAATCGGACCGTCGGCGGCGCGCAACTCCGCACTGCTGGGGCTGCTCGCCGGCACCAGGGGACCCAGCTCCGGCCGAACCACCGTCGACGGCCACGACGTGCACGCCGAGCCCGGGCCGATGCGCGCCCACATCGGGCTAGTGGATCGCGACGAGCGCGTTCACCCGCGGCTCACCGTCGAACAGGCCTTGGCGTACGCCGCCGAACTGCGCCTGCCACCGGACACCTCACCCGAGCAACGCCGCCGTGTGGTGAACCAGGTCCTCGAAGAGCTCGAGCTGGCGCCATACCGCGCAACCCGGATCAGCAAACTCTCGCCCGAGATGCGCCGGTGCGCCTCGGTGGCGACCGAACTACTCACCAGACCGACACTGCTCGTGGTTGACGAGCCGACCGCCGGGCTCGATGCGGCGCAACAAAACCACGTGATGGCAATCCTGCGGCGCCAGGCCGACATCGGCTGCGCCGTCGTGGTGGCCATGTCATCACAGGCGTCGCTGAGCGACCTCAACATGTGCGACCAGGTTTTGGTGCTCACCTCGGGCGGCACCATGGCGTTCCTGGGGACGCCCCTGCAGATCGAGTCCTCGATGGGCAGCACCGACTGGTTGCAGGTGCTCGCACAGGCGCGCGCGGATCCCGACGGTGCTAACCGCGCGTTTCGGGCCCGGGCACACGCAGCGGCCACGCCGCCAGAGGTGGCCGCCCCGTGGCCGCTGCCCGCCGACCTCACCACCGAGCGGCAAATCTGGTTGGTGGCCCGTCGCCAGGTACGCCTGCTCTTCGCCGATTGGGTCTACCTCCTGTTCTTGGCCGTCCTGCCGTTCGTACTGGCCGCGCTGACACTGCTGATTCCCGGCGATTCCGGCCTGGACCGGCCCAACCCGAGCAGTTCCAACCTCCATGAAGCCATCGAGATCCTGGCCGCGCTCAACATCGCCGCGGTGATCCTGGGCATAGCGCTGACCATCCGCGCACTGGTCGAGGAGCGTCGTATCTTTCGGCGCGAGCAGGCTATCGGGCTGTCGACGCCGGCCTACGTTGCCGCCAAGATCATTGTCTTCGGCCTGGCCGCGGCCATCCTGACGGCGATCATGTTCGCCATGGTCATCGGCGTCAAAGGCGGGCCAGTGCACGGTGCCGTCTTATTGCGCAATGGCACGTTCGAGCTCTACGTGAGCGTGGCCGTTACGGCCATCGTCTCGGCGCTCGTCGGGCTCGCACTATCGACGCTGGGTAGCCGGCCGCGGGAGGTCGTGCCGCTGCTGGTGCCGGTGCTCCTGGCCTCGCTACTGTTCGATGGGAGCCTGGTTCAGCTGGTGAGCAAGTGGGGTTTCCAGCAGATCTCTTGGTTTGTCCCGGCCCAGTGGGGCTTCGCGGCGTCGGCGTCCACCGTCGATCTGCGCAGGGTCGACGCGCTGGCCGCCAACGCCGAGATGTGGACGCACTATTCGGGCTGGTGGGTATTCGACATGGTCATGCTTGTCCTGTTCGGCGCGGTGGGCGCCGGGTTCGTCTTGTATCGACTGCGGTCGCCCACCCGCCAAATCCGAGAGCGGTCACTACATCGCGAGCAGGAACTGAGTCACCTGACTGGGTGAAAAGTTGTTGTCACTGACCAGCACCACCGATTGGCGGCCGGGCCGAGGCATAAAGAGCCCACCGCCAGCACGCGGGCCGGCGCACGGGTCACAGAAGTTCCGCGAAAAGCAAACCGAGCAGGTAGGTGGCGGCGACGGCGACGGTGCCGAAGAGCAACTGCCGGAACGCGGCCCACCACAGCGGTTTGCGCGTGAACCGGGCGGTCAGGCCACCGGCGATCAGCAGGCCGACCGCACCGCACGCCAGGCCCCTCGCCAATGACCCATACCCGAGAAGGTAAGGGATGAGCGGAATTACCGCACCGATGGCGAACATCACAAACGACGAGATCGCGGCCAGCCGGGCCGACGGCTTCGCGGACGGATCCAACCCGATCTCCTGCACGATGTGGAAGCTGACGGCGCGGCTCTCGTCGCGGTGGATCTCGTCCGTCGCGATCCGTGCGGTTTCCTCGGTCATGCCCATGCCGACGAGCGTGCTGACAAGTTCGGCCCGCTCGGCTTGCGGACGGGTGCGCTGGGCTCGGCGTTCCACGTAGACCTCGGATTCGATCTGCTCGTTGGACGTGGTCACCGAGGTGTACTCGCCGAGTGCCATGGAGAACGCCCCGGCCAGGAGGCCGGCGATGCCTGCAACCGTGACGGCATGGGCGCTTTCACCGGCGGCCACACCGGCTATCAGCGCGGTGTTGCTGACCAGGCCGTCCATGGCACCGAAGGTGGCTGCACGTAACCAGCCTCCGCTGATATTGGGATGGGTGTGCCCGACGTCGTACGCCGGATCGGGTTGCTGGGAGGGGTTGTCTGGCTGGGCCATGACGCCATCTAAGCGACGGTCGCCGCCGCAGCGCTACACATACCGTCTGACGCGCTTGCAGTACTCGGCGTATTCCCGGCCGTAGCGCTGCCGCATGAATCCTTCTTCGCGCAACACTTGCCGGTGAAACAGCGCGGTGGCGCCGACCAGGTAGGCCAGCGGAACCCAATCGGGAAACACCAGCAGCTGGCCCACCAGGAAGACGAAGAAGCCGACATAGATCGGGTTGCGGCTCACCGCGAACACGCCGGTCGTCACCAACCGACCGGGTTGGTCGACGTCGATGCCGACCCGGAAGCTGTTGCCGAATGACACCAGGCTGAGCACCAAGATCAGGACCCCGACCAGACAGAGCGCCACCCCCAGCCAGGCGACGACCGTCGACTGAAAGAACCGCTGACCGCTGCCCAGGGGCCAACCGAAGGCGGCGGCGAACACCGTATAGAAGTAGAACAGCGCCACCGGCGGAATATAGAAGTAGAACAGCGCCACCGGCGGAATCAGGAAGTCCGTCTTGTCGAGTTCTCCGAAATGCATTGCTCGAGTGCCGGTTCTGCGCAGCAGCAAAACTCTGCTCACAACTGCTCCGATCAGGAGCACAACCGTGAAGGCGGCGAGGTATCGCGGCATCGCAGTCCTAGGTCAGCGGTTCACAAACACCGTTCGATCATGACACCCGCATGACAGTTTCGGAGCCACCAGTTGGCATCACGTTGTTTCCCGCTACACGAGCGGCGGGTTACCGTCGGATTATGGCGCCAGAAACGACGAGCATTGCCGAACATCTGCGCAACGCCCTGGACGGCCGTTGGCGTGACACGAAGAACCAGATGCGGGCCACGCTGACCGAGGACCTGTTCCGCCCGCACTACACGCCGAACACCGTGATCGCCCGCACCAAGGTCGCCGAGCAAATGAGGATCATGGCCTCGTCCGGCGCCGCCGCCGACAGTTTCCGCAAGGAGCATGGCGGAACCGGCGACGTCGGTGCCGCGATCACGATGATCGAGATGCTCGCGATGTCGGATCTGTCGCTGATGGTGAAGGCCGGGGTGCAGTGGGGCCTGTTCGGCGGTGCCGTCGAGAACCTGGGCACCGAGCGGCACCACGAGGCCTACGTCAAGAAGATCATCAACCTCGAATTGCCCGGTTGTTTCGCGATGACCGAGACCGGACATGGCAGCGACGTTCAGTCTCTGGAGACCACCGCGACGTACGACCCCGAGACCGAGGAGTTCATCATCGACTCCCCCACCCCGACGGCCCGCAAGGATTACATCGGCGGTGCCGCCCAAACCGCGACCATGGCAACGGTTTTCGCGCAACTGATCACCACCGAAGACGGCGAGCGGGTTAACCACGGCGTGCACTGCCTGATGGTCCCGATCCGCGACGCCGACGGCAACGACCTGCCCGGAGTGACCACGTCGGACTGCGAATACAAGGGCGGTCTGCCCGGCGTCGACAACGGCCGCATCATGTTCGACCACGTCCGCATCCCGCGGGTCAACCTGCTGAACAAGTATGGCGACGTCGCACCGGACGGCACCTACAGTTCCCCGATCGAAAACCCCAACCGCCGGTTCTTCACCATGCTGGGCACACTGGTTCGCGGCCGGATCACCGTGGGCGGCAGCGCGGGCGCCGCCGCTCTGGTCGCGCTGGACATCGCGACCCGATATGCGTTGCAGCGCAGGCAATTCAGCGCACCCGATGAGGACACCGAGGTGCTGATCATGGACTACCTGGTGCATCAGCGCCGGCTGTTTCCGTTGATCGCAAAGTCATACGCGCTGCAGTTCGCCCAGAACGAGCTGGTCAGTAAGTGCCACGACGTTCAGACCGCGGACGCCTCCGACGCCGAGGAACAACGCGAACTGGAGTCCCGCGCCGCCGGCCTGAAGGCGGCCAACACCTGGCACGCGAGCCGCGCCATTCAGGAGGCCCGTGAGGCCTGCGGCGGCGCGGGCTATATGGCGGAGAACCGGCTGATCGCGCTACGGGGCGACACCGACGTGTTCACCACGTTCGAGGGCGACAACCACGTGCTGACGCAATTGGTGGCCAAGGAGCTACTGACGGCTTACGCCGACGACATCCGCAGCATGAGCCCGGTCGAATGGGTCCGCTTCGCGGCCGGCACCGTCAGTGATCGCGTCCTCAAACGCACTGCGGCCGAGACGATTATCCAAACCATCGTGGACGCCCGGCAAGACAGCGAGGAAGAGGGCAGCCTGTTCAACCGCGGCACGCAGATCAAGATGTTCGAGGACCGCGAAGAGTATCTGCTGGCGTCCGTCGCGCGCCGGCTGCAGGCCAAATCCAAAGAGATGTCGGCGTTCGACGCGTTCAACGCGGTACAAGATCACGTGCTGCACGCGGCGAGCGCGCACATCGACCGGATTGTGCTCGAAGCGTTCGTCGCCGGAATCGACGCGTGCCCGAACGAGGAGGCCCGCGATCTGCTGGGGATCGTCTGCGATCTGTATGCGCTGTCGGTGATCGAGGACGACAAGGCGTGGTACGTCGAGCACCGCTACCTGTCCACCGAGCGGGCCAAGGCCGTCACGCGCGGCATCAACGATCGCTGCCGAGCGCTTCGCACGCACGCGAAAACGCTTGTCGACGGGTTCGGGATTCCGGAGCCGCTGCGTTACGCCGAGATGCTGCACCCCGAGAATCTGTCCGGCTGAGCTTCCAGCACCACCGGCTCACCCGCATCGGCGCACGGGCTCAACGAGGGGAATCGGCCCGTGGAGCAGGCAATCTCGGCCTCCTAAAGGCCGCTACGCGGCGGGCACATAGCTCCGACATGTTTGCGGCTAGCCATCGGATGTTGTCGGAAGTGATTGTGCCCCAGCGCTACTGATGTGGAATCTTGCCGAGCGCCTGCAACTTGCCGTCTGATCCGATCTGGAACTTCACCGTGCCCATGCCCGAGGGACAGCACGGCTGATCGTTGCCGACCTGCCATCGATACTGAACCGTGATCGTGTCATCAGAGGGCGGCAGCACGGTTATGTATGGCTTCGGGTTGGGCGTGGGTGTCCCCAGCGGAATGTTGTGGTCAAAGAAAAGCAGCTGCTGGGGAGTCGACTCGGTGGCGATGGTCGGGATGATCTGCACCCAGTACAGCCGGCATTTCTTGGCATGTCCCCGTGCGATTTCGACCCACGTCGAGCCCGCGACATCGACCGGGACCGCGGCGATGGCCTGTCGCACCGTGTCGGCCGTCGGCCCGTCGGAGTCTTTACAGGAGTCGGGCTGCGCCGCCGGCGGTGCCGGCTGCTTCGAGCCGCAGCCCGAGGCCAGCAGAAGCAGCAGTACCACAACCAGCCGACGGCGCACACCGTGAGCTTAGCGATGACTGTGAATGTCCCGTTTGTTTCGTCGGAAACCCTGTCGTGAGGCGTGGGACGGGCAGTGCCGCGAGTAACGTTGACCGAGGTCGCCTGGTCGACGATGACCTGCGATAACCCGGCCGGCAGCGGGATTTCCGGACACTTCACAAACGCACCGTGTCTGTTGAGAGGAAGCCGTAAATCGGCGGAAACACCAGGCACCGGGTACGGAAACATCCTTGCGCCACGATTGCCGGATACCCCATGCGGACTCGAGGAGGGACACAGGCGTGGCTAGCCAGTCGACGCCCGGTACGAATGCCGTGAACACCATGTGCGCGTACTGCGGTGTCGGCTGCGGCATGGTGATGCAAGTCACAACCGACCCCAAAAGCGATCGCCGTCATGTCACCAAGTCGATTGGGGACAAACAGCATCCGGCCAACTTCGGCCGGTTGTGCACCAAGGGCGCGACCACCGCGGACCTGCTCGCCGCACCGGGCCGGATGGAATCGGCGCACGCGCGGGCCGACCGGGGTGAACCCTTCGAGCCGATCGACATGGACAGCGCGATCGCCCAGTGCGCGAAGCGGTTACGGGCGATCATCGAGCAGCACGGCCCGGATGCCTTTGCCATGTACGTGTCGGGCCAGATGTCCATTGAAGCCCAGTACTTGGCGAACAAGCTGACCAAAGGGTTCATCGGCACCAACCAGATCGAGTCGAACTCGCGACTGTGCATGGCCGGTGCCAGTTCGGGCTACAAGCTGTCCCTCGGCGCGGACGGACCACCCGGCTCGTACCAGGACTTCGAGGCCGCCGACGTTTTCTTCGTCATCGGCGCCAATATGGCCGACTGCCACCCGATCCTGTTCCTGCGCATGATGGAACGCGTCAAGGCGGGCGCGAAACTGATCGTCGTCGACCCGCGCCGTACCGCAACCGCGGACAAGGCCGACCTCTTCCTGCAGATCTCCCCCGGCACCGATCTCGCGCTGCTCAACGGGCTGCTGCAGCTGATCGTCGAAGGCGGGCACACCGACGACGAGTTCATCTCCGAATTCACCGAGGGCTGGGAGGTGATGCCGAGTTTCCTGGAGCAATTCACCCTCGGCACGGTCAGCGAAATAACCGGCATCCCCGCCGAAGACATCCGCACGGCGGCGCGCTGGATCGGCGAAGCCGGCAACTGGATGAGCATTTGGACGATGGGGCTCAACCAGAGCACCCACGGCACCTGGAACACCAACGCGATCTGCAACCTGCACCTGGCCACCGGCGCCATCTGCAAGCCCGGCAGCGGCCCGTTCTCGCTCACCGGACAGCCCAACGCGATGGGCGGACGCGAAATGGGTTACATGGGACCGGGTCTGCCGGGCCAGCGGTCGGTGACGTCCGCAGATGACCGCGCATTCGTGGAGGACAGGTGGGGCATCCCCCGTGGCTCGCTGCGCACCGACGTCAGCGACGGCGTGATCGACGTGTTTTCCCGCATGGCCGACGGACAGATCAAGGCGTGCTGGATCATCTGCACCAATCCCGTTGCCACCGTGGCTAATCGGAAGACCGTGCTCGCCGGTCTGGAGAAAGCCGAACTGGTGATCACCCAGGACGCGTTCTTGGAGAACGAGACCAACGAGTACGCCGACGCGGTGCTGCCGGCCGCCCTCTGGACGGAATCCGACGGGGTGATGGTCAATTCCGAGCGGAACCTGACGTTGTTTCAGCCAGCCGTCAGGGCGCCCGGTCAAGCTCTGCCGGACTGGCAGATCATCGCCCGGATCGCCTGCGAGATGGGGTTTTCGGAGTCGTTCAGCTACGACTCCGCGGAGGAAGTATTCGAAGAGATCAAGCGATTCTGGAACCCCGCGACGGGCTACGACCTGCGCGGGGCCAGCTACGACCGATTGCGGCAGACCCCGCTGCAGTGGCCATGCCCACCCGAGCGCACCGGCGACCGCAACCCGATCCGCTACCTGAACGACGGCATCAGCCAGACTCGGTTGGTCGGCGAGGATGGCAGCGTGCCCCGGCTGGCCTTCCCGACACCAAGTGGTCGTGCGGTGTTCTTCCCCCGCCCGCACCTCTTGCCCGAGGAGATGCCCGACGACGACTTCCCGTTCCTGCTCAACACCGGCCGCCTGCCGCACCAGTGGCACACCATGACCAAGACCGGTAAGGTCGCCAAACTCACCAAGCTCAACCCCGGACCGTTCGTCGAAATCCACCCCGACGACGCCGCCCGGCTGCAGATCTCCGACGACGACCCGGTCGAAATTGCTTCCCGCCGCGGCCGAGCCGTGCTGCCCGCTGTCGTCACCGACCGGGTGCGCCCGGGCGACTGCTTTGCCGCTTTCCACTGGAACGACGTGTTCGGCGAATACCTGTCGATCAATGCCGTCACCAACGACGCCGTCGACCCGGTCTCGCGTCAGCCCGAATTCAAGGCATGCGCAGTCACCTTGACGAAGGTCGCCGCCGCGCCTGAGTCGACCACCGATCCTTCAGCCGACACGCCAAACCGCGGCCACGACGACGCCGACGCGATCAGCCCCGCCAGGGTCGACGCACTCGCCGAACTCATCGGCATAGCAACCGAACCGGTGCCGCAGTTCGGTCCGCTCGGCCGGTCCTATCTCGCGGGACTGGTAACCGGACTGCGTTCGGAAGCCGGCCGCCGCACCACCGGGGTGCCAACCCTGCCCGAGAGCGCCCCGTTCGATCCCAACACCCGGCTCTGGGTGGACGGTCTGCTCGCGGGGCTGTTCGCGCGCACTGAGCCGCCCGTATCGACGCCGGCCGTCAAGGAACCGGCGACCACGATGCCCGACGCCAGCCCGGCGCCCGAAAGAGCGCCGATCGTGGTGTTGTGGGCCTCACAGACCGGGAATGCGGAAGAGCTCGCCGCCGACGTCGCCGCGCAACTGGGCGAGGCCGGGTTGCCGGTCGCGTTGCATAGCATGGGCGACTTCCCGGTGGCACAGCTGCCGGCAACGCGGGAATTGCTGCTGATCACCAGCACCACCGGTGACGGCGAACCACCCGACAACGGGACAGGCCTGTGGCGATCGCTGGCTGACGACGGCGCACCACAATTCGCCGACACCCGCTATGCCGTTCTGGCGCTGGGTGACTCCAATTACGACGACTTCTGCGGTCACGGACGCAAACTCGACGTGCGCCTCGCCGAGCTGGGAGGGACCCGCATCGTCGACCGGGTCGACTGCGAACCCGACTACGAAGATGCCGCGGCCAGGTGGTTGAACGAGGTCATACAAGCGCTGACCCGCGCACCCGCGCCAATCGGCCGCGATGGCAGCGCACCCGCGACGCAAGCCGCTTCCGAACCTGCGGCCTCACCTCGTCCCGCGAGCCGACCCCGAACGCAGACATACACCAAAAAGCACCCACTGATCACCGGCATGGCCCACAACATCCAGCTCAGTCGGCCGAGATCGGCAAAGGACTCGCGACAGCTGGTATTCCGTCTGCCCGACGACACGGTCAGCTATGAGGCCGGCGATGCGCTCGGGGTGTGGCCGCGCAACAGCGACCGGCTGGTCGACGAATGGCTTTCGGTCACAGGCCTGGACGCCGAGACCCCCGTAGAAGTCGCTGAGCACGGGTTGATGTCGTTGCGTTCCGCGCTTACCGAGCGGCTCGAGATCGCCCACATCAGCCCGGACCTACTCCGGTTCGTGCAGCAACGCACCGGGAACTCCCGTCTCGCCGAGTTGATGAAGCCGGAAAACAAGCGAGCGCTGTCCGATTGGGCATGGGGCCGCCAGTCGGTTGACCTACTTGCTCAGCTGAAAGTCACCGCGCCCGTCGACGAGTGGCTCAGCGTACTCAAACCGCTTCAGCCGCCGCTGTATTCGATCTCGTCGAGTCCCAAAGAGAATCCAGGGGAAGTCCAGCTGACCGTCTCGCCGGTACGCTACAACTTCCAGGGCGTCCCACGCCGCGGGGTGTGCTCGGCGTACCTTGCGGACCGCTCCCCCGGCGACCGCGTCGCCATCTATGTGCGACCGTCGAGCAACTTCCGGCCGCCCAGCGATCCGCACACCCCGATGATCATGGTCGGACCGGGCACCGGGATCGCGCCCTTCCGCGGTTTCCTGCAGGAACGCCGCGCGCTCGGCCACACCGGGCCCAACTGGCTGTTCTTCGGCGAACGGCACGCCGCCACCGACTATTACTACCGCGATGAGATCGAACAGATGCATACCGACGGGTTGCTCACCGAACTGGATCTGGCATTCTCCCGGGACCAGCGTGACAAGGTGTACGTGCAGCACCTGATGCGCAGACGCGGGGCCGAGCTGTGGCGTTGGCTGCAGGAAGACGCGCAACTGTACGTCTGCGGCAACGCCGACCCCATGGCCAAAGACGTCGATCGCGCGCTCTGCGACATTGCGGCCGAACACGGCAACCTTGACCAGGACGAAGCGAAGACCTATGTCCAGTCGTTGACCGCTGACAAGCGCTACCACCGCGACGTCTACTAGCACCTCCTGCCGCTTACCAAAACCCGTAATGCGGCCGAAACATCGCGCACCCGGCGCCGAAACATCCCTGGCGCACCATTCCGCTAGGACTTGGTTGCGCTCGAGGGAGGACGCACTCGTGGCTCGGCAGGGTGATGGACCCGATGGGGACGCCGTGAACACCGACTGCCCACTGCACGGTCGGGCGCGGAATGGCACTGCGATCGACGACCCACGCGGTGACCAGGCGCCGGAGCGCGAGCAGGTCGACTGGGCGGGGTTACCCGTCAACCTGGACCTGGTCTTCTCCCAGGAGAAGTGTGACAAGGTCTACGTGCAGCACCTGCTGCGCAAGCGCGAGACCCGGCTGTGGCGATGGTTGCACGACGGCGCGCCGCCGTGCGCCTGCGAGATCGCGACCGACCATGAGCGCCTCGACCCGAACGCGGCCGAGTCCATGTCCAGTCGATAGCGATCCTGCGCCTGCCCGCGATCGGCAAGCATGTCATTTGATGTCGGCACCGACAACAACAGCTGCTGTAGGACCCGTCTTATCTAGGCAATCGCCACGCCCAAAGTATGACTAAGCATTGAAACGAACTGTGCGCCTGCGGTGCACACCCGCGGGTTCACTCGACCACAATCGAAATCGTCTGGATTGCGTTGCCACCGTACCCAAGGCGATTCCATTCGGGTTGCTCGGGCTGAGTGCGGCCGGCCAGGTCGGTCGCCCGTGCCCGCACAGTGCTGGGTCCACCGACGTCGCAGTACGTCAACAACTCCCACCACTGCCAGCTGTGTCGGCGGCGTTCACCGATAAGTCGTGCGGGCTGCCATGGACCTTCGCCAATGGAGACGTCGACCCGTTCGATTGGCGCCGCGCCCGACCACGCAACGCCTCGCACTACAAATTCCCCGGCCGGCACCGAGGCGCCGTCGGTGGGCTCGGCGATCAACGCGCGAACGCGCTGCATGCGGACGGGCTCGCGGACAACGGCACCGCCACGCTCCCATTCGTAGTGGTACCGCTTCGTCTGGAAAAAAGCCTCGAACGGATGGCCGATCACCTCGATCTCCGTCAGCCACTTGACCGACGCCACCGAATACCAGCCAGGCACGATCAGCCGGACGGGACGGCCATGCTGGAGCGGCAGTTCTTCACCGTTCATCGCGTACGCGACGAGCGCACCTGTGCTGACCGCGTCGTCCACCGACAGGGCACGCTCGAACCGCACGGGTGCCGTTGCGCCGTCGACCAATCCCGCATCAGCACCACGAAATACGACGTCGTGGGCGCCGACCGTCAGGTGGGCCCGGTCCAGGATTTCCACCAGCGGAACACCCGTCCATTCGGCGGTGCTTGCCGCTCCAAAGTTCCACTGCTCGCCCGCGACTGGCGGTTCGAAATGAGCCCGTCCGTTGCCGGCGCACTCCAGCGTGACGATGATCGACTGTGACGGCATGTTCCGCAGATCACGCAAGCGAAGGCGCAACGGCCGCGTAACCAGGCCGGTGACCGCCAACTCGTACGGCTCTGGATCCAGCACCGGCGTTGTGAAGTGGTTGCGGACGTAAAAGTGCGTGGCCGGCGTCACAACACCGCCGATCAGCGCGGGGAGCGAGGTCTCACAGTTCAGCGGCTCTTCCCGTTGCACAATGAGACCGGAGTCCCCACCATGCCTGACGACCGGCAATCCGGCGGCCGCCCACGCGCACATGCCGCCCGCCAGGTTGACGGCGTCGAAGCCCGACCGGCGAAGCGAAGCGGTCACCGCCGCGGAGCGCCCACCCGACCTGCACATCACCACGATCCGTCGGTCGCAAGGCAATTCATCTTTTTGGGCAAGCACGCGACCGACCGGCAGCAGTATCGCGGTCGGCGCGTGCTCGATACACCACTCATCGGGCTCACGCACGTCAAGCAGCAGTGCCCCACCGTCGACTAATGCCTTGGCGGCTCGGGGGCCAATCTGCGGTGTGTCGGCGATGATGTCGGCTTCGGCGCCACACGACGAAGGCAGACCAGCACTCTGCCAGGCCCCAAATCCCCCAAGCACGTCCGACACGTCGTCGAAGCCCGATGCCCGAAGCACGCTGGCGGCCACCATCGACCGGTAGCCGCTGGCGCAGTAGACGACCACCGGGGCTCTAGGATCAAGAACAGCCAATGAATCCGTCAAGGCCGGCAGCGGGATTTCGCGCGCACCTGGGATGGTGCCCTCAGCCGCCTCCTGCGGCCCGCGAACGTCCACGAGTTGCAGGCGGGGCTCCAAGCCGCGGAATTCGGCGAGCTGCTCGATGGTCAACCGTGACGTCGCCTCAGCGAGATCTGGTCTTCGTGCGAAAACCTCTGCGAGGTCGCGTAATTGGCCTACGACCCGATCGAAGCCCACCCGCGACAGGCGGATTTTCGATTCACGCGCCAGCACGGCATCGCCGACCAACACGATGTCGCGGTCCGGTGATAACACATTGCCGGCCCATTCGGCGAACCGTCCCTGCAGGCCAACATTGACCGCACCGCGGAGATGCCTCGACGCATAATCATCCGGCTCCCTGCTGTCCAGGAGGATGGCGCCGGCTTCGGCCCGCTTGCACACGTCGTCGATATCCAGTAACGACGGTGGATTTTCGTCAAGGAGTGGGCGCAGCTGGCGATTGCGGTGTGCGGCGAACTCGAAGTACCGCGGCCGCACCGATTGCCCCTTGGTCACCGCGGCGACGAATTGGTCCACATCGATCGTCTGGAGCGCGTAGTTGGTCTGCCGCTGCTCACCGATCGTCGAACTGGTCTCACTCGATAGCTGCTTGCCGCACACGGATCCGGCACCATGCGCGGGAAACACTCGCGCGGTATCGGGCAGCTTCAAGAGTTTGCCATGCAGAGACCCAAAGAGTTTCGCAGCGAGCGCACCCGCCGAGAAGCCCGAGGTCACGAAAAGATCTGGGCGCCCCACGTCACCGACGAACAGCGTGTCACCGGTGAGCACGCCGTAGGGCACCTCGTCGTGGGCATGCTCGTAAACCACGATGCAGATCGACTCGGGAGTGTGACCGGGCGTCGCGAGAACCTCGAGGGTCACTTCTCCCAACGAGATCCGCTGGCCGTCCCGCAACGGCTCGATGGGGAACTCGACATCGGCGCCTTCACCGAAGGAGACCAGCGCCCCGGTGGCCGCCGCCAGCTCCAGGTGACCGCTCAAAAAGTCGGCGTGGATATGTGTCTCGATCACCCGCTCGATTCGCAACCCATGCTCAGCCGCTTCATCGAGGTAGTCGTCGATGTCGCGACGTGGATCGACAACGACTGCGCGACCGGTGGTCTCATCTCCTATCAGATAGGACGCATGCGATAAACAGCCCAGATAGTGCTGTGTGAAGATCATCTGGTTTTCCCCCTCAAGCCGTGTCACCGGTTACGCGGCGCCGGTTGCCCGTACACGGCCACCACGACGGTGCGGTCGAGGCTGTTGTCTGACCACACGCCGATAGCGGTGTTGGCGCAGTCGCGGATGATCGCCATGTCGTCGGGGTTGTAGTACCACTGGTTGACTAATTCTAGGCTGCTGATGGCTATGGCTGGGTTGATAGCCACCGTCTCGGCTGCTTTGCCGCGGAAGCCGGCGGCGTTGGCGCGGTCCTGCGGACTCGAACCGTCGGATCCTATGTCGTCGTTGATATTCCGGTTGTTGATCATGTCTTCCGCGTGCCATTCGGCGGCCAGTGTCAGCGCGTTGTCCCTGATGACGTCATTTGTGCAGCCTGCCTGGTGTTGCAAGGTGTAGACGGCGGAGACGACAGCGCTGTTGAGCCGCTTATTGTCGGCATGTGCGGTAGGGGCCGCCAACACTCCTGTCCCCGAAAGAAGTACGGCAACCGGCAGCACACGTGCGCTGCGGCCTATCGACGCGATCATGGGACCCCTCGAATCACACCGGGTCGAAACGTGAAACCAGCCATCGGCCGTTGACCTTGTCCAACGCCACCCGAATGACGGGCTGGGTATCCGTGGGAGCGCCGTCGCCGATGGTCACTGTCTGGTTGACGAACAACAGGACCACTGCGTGGTTGGCGGATACCGAAACCGGTGCTGCCGCATTTACTTTTGCCACCGCCGATATGTGCTTTTCTTTCGCACCCGGAATTACGACCTCGCGGGTAAGTGTGGTGTACGCGTCTTTGAAATCGCCGGTCAGCCGTTCCCGCGCCGCACCGAGATCCTTGTCCACCGAGTCCGGCTTGTACGACAACAGGGCGACCGCGTCTTCGCCGGCGACCCGCACCGACTCGGTGCGGGCGAGCGCGAGGTCATCGGCCGAGCCAACCACCCATTTGAAGTAGCCCGACGCCAGCGCCAGCAGCAACGCCAATGCGGGCAACGCACCATAAGCGAGGACACGCGACCAGTTGATCCGGCGCCTTTCCCGCGTGGTGTCGGGTTCGTCGTCGGACCCCGGGTCGACCTCGTCGGCTGCCGATTCTTCTTGCGTCGTAGCGTCTTCGGCCGCCGGACCTATATCTTCCGACATCGCCTCGGATACTTCCGCGTCAGCATTGACTATCTCCTCGTCGCCCGTGGCGGCGGTGGTTTCGGTGTTGTCGCGCAGAGTCGTCATGGCACGAACACCACATTGGACACCTTGGCGTCGTCGCCAACCGACCGAACCTCAATTCGCATGCGCCATTCCCGCGGCGCCTCCTCGCCGCCGGCGGTCCGCGATTTCACCGCGACCGCCACCAGCACCTGAGCCGAGTCGCCCCGCTGGGATTCCAGTCCGGCCTCGGTCACCGTGCCTTCCGATTTCGACTGGGCCGCTTTGACGACTTCGATGAACGGCTTGGACCGCTGCTCGAAATCGTCACGGAATGCCCCGGTGGCCAAATCGAGGACCCGCTGCACGTCGGCATCGACCTCGGTGTAGTTGATCGTTGTGAGGTTTACAGCGCCCTGGCGAGCAGTCTGAACGAATAGATCGCGGCGGGCCTGGGCCTCATGCCTTTGGTAGGTGCTGTATCCGAGCCAGCCGGCCAATCCGGCCAGCGCCGCAACGACGACAGCGCCGGCCACCAGCGCCGATCCGACGCACGAAAGCCGCCGACGGGTGGCCCGGTGTCGCCAGCGCCCGAGCCAACCTTTGGGCCGGCTTTCGTGCTCTACTTGCGGGACGTCGGCTGCCGTCGGCTCGCCGAGTGTCTCCTCAGTGTCAGGGGTCTCAGGGGTATCGGGGGTTTCAGGCGCGTCGGCCATTTTGCTCCTCACTCACGAAAGGTCCTGGAATTGCTTACGGTTGCGGGACAAGAAGTGACTGCCAGTCCTTGGCACGCGGGTGCGCCAAATCGGACTCGGTGTAGCGGCGCCCGTCAGGCCCGATGTAGTCACCGGTTGCGGGGTCGTAGGTTGCAACCGCTACCGCCGCGGGCGGTGGCGCGGTGCCCCGCGGCGGTGGCAGTCGCGGATCCTGTCCCGGCGGATACTGCGGCACACCCTGACCGCTGTAGGTGGCGTTAGGGTCGCCCTTCCAGTTGTAGCCATTGTTGAGCGGCACGTACTCCTCGTCGCTTTCACACAGCTCGACCGTCGGGGCACGCTTCCACGGCTTGCTCTCGCACGGAATATTCCGCGCCCCACGGACATTGAACTCCGAGTCTTGCGGCACCCGGCAATACATCTCCGCCGCCGGCCGGTCTGGAGCGTCGACGCTGGCCGGCGAGCGGCGCTGCGTTGGCGGCAGGTATCCGGTCGTGCACGGTGGCGGCAGGTTGATATTTAGGTTGAAGTCCAACTGGGCGCCCCGGTACTCCTGTTTGGTATTAGAGCTCGCCACGACGATCGCGGCCATCGCGGCGATCCCTTGCGGTAACAGCACCAGAAGCTGCTCGATGTCGTGGCGGTAGACGACGGCGATGTCACCGAGGCTCACAAGGTTGGCGAACAGCACCGGAACCGCGGGCGCCACCCGATCGAACAGCGCGCGACCTTCCTCCAGCCCGGAACTGCCCTGCGTCAGCAGATCTCGCACGGCCGCATCCTGCGCCTTGAACTGCGCCATGATCGCCGCGGTTCGATCAGCCCACGTAGCGATCGCGTCCGATGTCTGCACCTGGGAGTTGAGCACCGCCGGTGACTGGTCGATCAGGGCGGCGAGCGGGTCGACGGTCCGTCCTCCAGCAATGGCCAGTGCAGTTGACCCGTCGACGATCCGGGACAACTCGGGCCCGAGGCCACCGACCGCCCAGTTGGTCTCGTCAATCACGGTATGCAAGTTGTCACGCGGAATCGCCTGTAGCGCACGGTTTGTCAGGTCGAGCAGATGTCCAATATCGACGGGCACATCGACGCGGCCGGCGGGAATGACGTCGCCGGCGCGTAGCGGTCGGGAAGGTCCTCCGTCCTTCTCGGGCTGGGGGGTCAGTTCGATGTATTGCTCGCCGATCGCCGAGCGGCTGTGCACCGAAGCCTGGACGTCGGAGGGCACCTTGACGCCGGATCTCATGGCGAGCACCGCACGCACCCCGGTGGCGGTGACTTCGACCGACTTGACCTGGCCCACGTCGGTGCCGCGATAGGTGACGACCGAGGTCTGGTAGAGCCCGCCCGACTGCGGCAGGTCGACGGTGACGTTGTACTCCCCGACCCCGAACAGTGTCGCGGGCAGCTTCATGAAGTTGAACGCCATTGCGCCACAGGAAACTACCGTCACCAGAGTCAAGATCGACAACTGGATCCACGTCCGGCGATTCAGGCGCAGCATTCAGTATCCCCCGAAGTGGTACGGAAAGGTCAGCGGGTTACCCCCCGTCACCGGGCTCGGCTGCATGCCGATTGTGCGTCCCCACTGCAGTTCGAGTTGAGTGAGATTACCCTCCCACCGTGAGCGGGTGAAGAGCCCTTGGTCTATGCGGCTCAACGTCAAATCGACGATTAGGGTGAGGTTGGCGTAGTCACCGCGGAACCAATTCCTCGCGGTGGACGCCGGCCAGGGATAGGCCACCAGGCCGTCCAGGCCCTTGGTGAGCGATGGCCCGGCGTCGGCGAGCGACCGCAGCACCGGCGCGATGTTGCGCAGGTTGTTGACCAGAGATTCCTTGCTCTGGTTGACGGTATCGGCCGCGATCGCGCTGAACTTGCCGACCTGATCGATCGCATCGGCGATCTTGGCGCGTTCTTCAGCCAAGATCGCCAGCGCTTTGGGCACGGTCATCAAAGCCTTGTCGACGACCGGATCTTTGGCGGCGACCTGGCCCGCCAGCGAGTTGAGGTTCTCGGCGGCGGCAATGATGTCGTCGGTCTGGGCGTTGGTGCCGGCGATGAACTCATCGAGCTGGCCAAGCAGGCTGCGCATGTCGTTTTCGCGGCCGGCGAATGCCTTGGCGACCGCCTGGTTGATTTCCTGCAATTGCGCCATCCCGCCGCCGTTGAGCAGGATCGACACCGAGGCCAAGGTCTGCTCGGTGGTCGGATACATGCTCGCGTGCGACAACGGGATGACCGACCCGTTCTTGAGTTCACCGACCGGCGGCTCGTCCTTGGGCGGCGCGAGTTCGATGTGCATCGAGCCGAGCAGGCTGGTCTGTCCGAGCTTGGCGGTCGAATTGGCCGGCAGGTGGACATCGCCGTTGATACGCATGGTGACTAGCGCGTGCCAGTCTTGCAGCTCGATCTTGGTGACGTTGCCGACGTTGACGTCGTCGACCCGACCGCAGGTGTTTTCCTGAATGGTTACCACGTCTGGCATCTGCGCCCGGACGACGTAGGAGCCCGGCCCCCCGCCGGCGGTGCCGGGCAGTGTGAACGAATTCAGGCCCCGCCATCCACATGCCGGAAGCGCGGCAATGCACACTATGCCGAGCGCCGCGGCTATCGCGCGTCTCATGACGGACCCACCGGGAGCATCAAATTCTGCAGCACTTGGGTCGCGTTCATCAAGGTGTTCGGCGGCTGAGACGGCGCCTGAGGCGCCACGGGTTGCGCCGCCTCGGCCAGTCCCGGCTGCTCGGCAGGAGACGGCTGCGACCCATCCGCGGGTGGGGGTGTCTCGGGCGGCGGGGTTGTTTCAGGGGGCGTATAGCCGGGCCGAAGCCAGTCCTCGCTGTAGGTGATCTCGTTAGGCCGGGCCTGGGTCCCGACGAACGGGTTGATCCCCACCGGAATGTAGTTGTAGATGCGGTTCTTGATGATCGGAATGATGTACTGCAGGCACAGCTTCGACACTCGGTCCAAGCGCAGGCGGGAGGCCGCTTCGATCGAGCTGCAGATCCACTGCGGGATGTCGGCGAAGTTGTTCAACGCTATGATGCCGGTCATCGCGCTCTGCGCCGGCTGGTAGATGTTCAGAAAATTCTGGAACACCGTCGGGGCGACATGCAGAATCTGTTTGATATCACCGCGGCTGTCATTCAGCGCGGTCGTGATGGAACTCAGCCGGTCGAACGTCACACCCATTGCTTCGCGGTTTTCGGAAAGAAAGTCGCGCACATCCGCCAGCGCCTGATCCAGGCCCTTCACCGCGTTGGCGACCTCGTTGGGTGTGTTCGAGAACAGCGTCGTCACGCTGGCCAAGTTCTGGTTGAACGAGGCCAGCAGATCACTGCTGGAGTACAGCGCCGACACCAGCAGCTGCAGATTGCGCACCGTGCTGAAAATGTCGTCGACGTGATCACCGAGTGCTGAGATCGCTTCCGACAGCTTGATTATGGCGTCACGGGCGGTGTCTCCCTCGCCACGCAAGTTGTCCGCGGCCGAGTTGATGAACTCGCCGACCGAGTTCACGCCGCCCGGGCTGGTTGGCTGCAGCGCGTCGGTCAGCTTTTCCAGCTGCTTGCGGAAGTCGTCCCATTCGACGGGAACCGCGGTGCGGCCCAGCGGGATCGACGCGCCGGGGCTCAACTTGGGCCCACCGGAGTAGGCAGGGACGAGCTGGATTGCCCGAGAAGTCACGAGGGACGGCGACAGGATTGCCGCCCGGGCATCGGCCGGGACCGGGTACTGCTTGTCGACGGAGAATGTCACCTTGGAGCTGGTGGGCTGCGGCTCAATCTTGTCCACCACGCCGACGGCGACGCCCAGGATCCGAATCTCGTCACCGACGAATAGGCCGTTGGCCTCCGCAAAATACGCTGAGTACGTGTTCTTTTCGACATCGTTCCATAGCTTCTTGCCGACCAGAAACGAGGCCGCAGCGAGGGTCACGACCAAGCTGACGGCGGTCACTCCGCGAAGAGTGCGCCGACTCATGTTCACTGCCCACCGTTTTCGACGGGCGCGGGACTGGGCTCAGGGGGTGGGCCCGGCGCGGGTCCCGGCGAGGGCGGCTGGGACCAGATTGGGACCGGCGCGTTTTCCGGCGGCACGGGCGGGGTTCCGGTCGGCGGGTCCACCGACTCCGATGGCAGCCTCTGGTTGGGGTCCAAGAAACGGTCATACATTCGCGCGTCGATCGTCGGCCCGCTTATCTGGCCGGGGATCAGGTTAGCCACGTAGGCTTTGAAAAATGGTCCGGAGCCCAGGCATTCGCCAAACGACATCGCATATCGTTTGAACTTGGGCAGGGTTCTCTGCAGATCTTCCTTGCGGTTGTCGAGGACCTCGAGCACCCCGTTGAGCTTGTCGAGCGCCGGCTTGAGTTGGGTCCGATTGTCATTGACCAGCCCCGAGATCTGATGAGAAACCGCAGTGAGGTTGTTCATCAGGGCGTCGAGTGAATCTCGTTCGTCCAGCAACGCTGCGAGCAACGCGTTGGAGTTTGCGACCAGGCCGGCGATCTGCTGGCTGCGTCGGCCCAGTACCGCCGAGACCTTGTTGGCATTCCCCAACAGACCTCGCAGCTGCGCGTCGCGGCTGTTGAGGGTCTCCGAGAACCGCGCGACGCCCTGCAGCGCGGGTTTGAGATCGGGCGGTGTTTCCTTGAAGGTGTTGGCCAAAGTGGTCAACGCCGAAGACAATTGGGCGGTATCCAGACCACTGATGGTGGTTGTCAGGTCGCCCAGCGCGTCGGGAAGGTCATACGGTGAGGTGGTACGTTCCAGCGGAATCGTGCCCGTCAATCGCCCGTCGCCACGCGAGGTGAGCTCGAGCATCTTCGCGCCAAGTACTGTCTCCGTCTTGATCGCCGCTTCGGTGCGGTCGCCCAGCGCAATGCTCTTGCGGACGCTAAAACCCACCCGGACCTTGGTGCCCTCCAGGCGAACGTCTGAGACCCTGCCGACACCCATGCCGGAAACCCGGACCGTACTGCCGGATTTGATACCACCGGCTTCGGAGAAGTACGCCGAGTAGTCGTTGGTGTCCTTGATAAACGGCAGCTTGTTGTACTCGAAGGCGGCAACGACCACGCAGGTCACGATCACGGTACCCATCAGCCCTATCAGGACGGGGCTGCGCTGGCTGAGCGGTTTGATGTTGATTCGCTTCACTGCGGCGTGCACCGCCCGCTGGGCTGGCCGAATAGCTTGACGAAAATCGGGTTGCCCCCCTTGCCGTTGAGTTTCAGCAACACTTCGCACATGTAGAAGCCGAAGTAATCGCCATTCAGGCCCTGCCGGGCCAAGACCTGATAGATGTCGGGGAGATCCTTGAGCAGTTTGTCGACATAGTCGCGGTCGGACAGCACCTGCGCAGACATGCGGTCGGTCTCGCGCACCACGTCCTTGATCGGCTGGCGTGCCTGGACAAGCAGATCGGCGACCGACCCGGCGGCCGCGTTGATGTAGGCCAGCCCGGTGGAGATGTCATTCTTGCGCTGCGCCAAGCCATCCACGAGTTGGGATAGCTTGTCCAAGCCGTCAGAGAACTCGTGGTCGCGCGCGGCGAAGGTGTGCAGCACGGTGTTCAAGTTGGTGATCAGCTCGCCGATCAGCTCGCTGCGCCCGGCCAAGGTCGAGGTCAGCATCGAGGTCTGCGCCAGCACCGAGGCGAGGGTGCCGCCTTGCCCCTGGAAAATCCGCAGCAATTCACCGGACAGGGCGTTGACCTGATCGGGATCCAGCGCCCGGAACAGCGGGCGGAATCCCCCGATCAGGGCATCGATGTCCAGTGCGGGCGACGTTCGTGCCAGCGGAATAGTCGCGCCCGGCGGCAGCCGGCGTGGTGGGCCGGGGCTCTCTTCGAGCGCGAGATAACGGTCGCCGATCAGGTTTTCGTAGCGGACGACGGCTTTGGTGCCCTCGGTGAGCCGCACGCCCTTGTCCACCGCGAAGCCGACGGTGACCGTGCCGTCGCGATGGAGGGTGAGGTCGCCCACCTTGCCGACCTCGACCCCGGCGATGCGGACAAAGTTGCCGGATTTCAGGCCGGAGATGTTCGTGAAAACTGCTTGATAGCCGGTGCGGTCCTCGAAGCGCAGCTGCCCGAACACCGCTATCAGCGAAAACGTGAATACCAGGCAGACGGCCGTGAACAGCGCGACACGGGTGATGGTGCCAGACAGCTTCCTTCTCATGGTGGTGGCTGCCCCCCGCGGTAGAAGTAGCGCGGCGGTTCCGGAGGGTTCTTGGTGGTCGGGAAGTAGTTGGCCCACCATGGATTGCCGACCCACGGGGTGGTTCGGATCTCATCCGGAGCGGCGCCCCAGCCGGTGTCGGTGACCAGCGCACGCACTGGGAAGTTCGCGCTCGGGTCCGGCAACGAACCACAGCTGGGCCTGCCCCCCGGGCCGCCGGTGGCATTGACCTTTGGCAGGTGGTTCGGGTATCGGTACGGGTCATCGCCGAACAGCAGGGCGGCGTCCAGGATCACGGAATAACCGTTGCCGCCCAATGCGTCTCGGCCGCCGTGGTCGACGTACCATTGCGCACCCTGGAACAAGCACGTGTAGGTCGGGGAGTACTTCTGCAGCAGTGCCGTGGTTGGATCGAGCAGGTTAACGGACCGCACGATGTTCGATTCGTTGGTGCCGATGACGCTGATGCCGGTCTGGCTGAAGCCCACGGCCGACAACAGCAGCGTGTCGAGCGACCGCTGGTTTTCGGTCAGGGTGGTGCTGGTGGTCGCCGCGGAGTCGAGGATCGACAGAATGTCTTGCGCCGCATCGGAATAGGCGGCCGTCGTTTTGCCGAACAACCGCCAGTCTTTGTGAATCGTTCCCATCCGGGGGTTGACGGTCAGCAGCAGGTTGTTCGCATCGGTGATCGCCTGTCCGAGCCGATCGCCCTTGCCACGCACTGATTGTGCGAAGGCCGACAAGATCGCGTTCAGCTTCGCGGGGTCGAGGGCTTGGACCACCGACTGCAGATTCTCGAAAACCGTGTTGACTTCGACGGTGACATTGCGGGAGTGCAGCACCGCGCCGGACTTCAGCGTTGTGGGGCTAGGATGGTCGGGCACGATCAGGTCGACGTACTTGGACCCGAACGCAGTAGTCGATTTGATCTCGGCCTCAAGATTGCTCGGCAGGTATTTGAATGGTCCCGGGTCCATCTTCAACTGCAGCTGAGCGGCCTTAACGTCGGTGCCGATCGAAGCGACCTGGCCGATCTGCACACCGCGCAACTTGACCTTGGCGCCCTGTTCCATCACCAGTCCCGCCCTGTCCGACACCAACGTGAGCGGGATGAATTCTTGGAATTTGCCGGAGAACGACGCTGCGGTCAGCGCGACCAGACCCGCGACGAGGATGAACAACGTTGGCGCCCACCAGATCGGGTCGATCTTGCTCGTGCGGACACTATTTCTCCTGCTGGGTCCGCTGCTGCTGTGGTTGCTCATACGGTTATCCCGACAGGTTGAAGTTGCCGGACTGCCCGTAGACGGACAGCGAAATCATCAGGGCCACGAAGGCCGTGACGATCATCGATGACCGCACTGAACGACCGACCGCCTCCCCCACGCCGGCGGGACCACCTGTCGCGGTGAAACCGTAGTAGGTGTGCACGACCATCACACCGGTCGCCATCGCCAGCACCGCGAAAAACGACCACAACAAATCTGTAGGACGCAAAAACGTGGAGAAATAATGCTCGTACACGCCACGTGACTGGCCGTAGATATATAACGTGCCGAACTTGGACGCGAAGAACGACATCAGCACGGCGACGGCGTAGAGCGGGATGACGACCAGGACGCCGGCGATAATCCGCGTCGACGCGAGATACGTGATCGAACGGATGCCCATGACTTCGAGCGCGTCGATCTCCTCGTTGATCCGCATCGCGCCCAGCTGGGCGGTCGCGCCGGCACCGATCGTGGCGGCCAATGCCACCCCGGCCGTGCACGGCGCGATCATCCGGACGTTGAAGAACGCCGACAAAAAACCAGTCAGCGCCTCGACTCCGACGTTGGACAAGGTGTCGTACCCCTGTACCGCGACTGATATGGAGGGGACTTTGTCAAGGGGCAGGGTGAAGCGGCGGCCGCAACCGTCGTCGTGGCCGCCGCTTCGTTGACCGGATGAGTCCTTGGTGGCGTCGAGCGTGTCGTGTCGACGCGT
>NZ_JBKQOI010000014.1:0-5031 GCF_052145595.1 Mycobacterium sp.
ATCGCGCAACGCCTGCTGCTGCACCGTGTGCGACCCGGCTGCCAGCCAATCGTATTCGGCCCGGGCCGCCGTCAACTGGGCACACTGCTCGTGGTACCCGGGCGCGCGGCGGCCCGGCTGCCAGTGCCGCTGCTGCTCGACGGCCAAATTCCACACAAACCGGGCATGGCGACAGTGTTCGCCCAACAGCGTCGCCTGCTCAGGGCTGGGAAGCAACCGAAATCTGCACACACCAAGAGCCTAGGCACCACCACCGACAACCCCTCAAAACGAAGGAAACGGCGTTTCGCCCCCCGGCTAAAGCCGGGGGTTTTCCACGCCGCAAGTCTGATGACCGCGTCGGCAACGATGCAGAGCGAAGCGATGAGGAGGAGCGGCGCTCATGAACCAACCCGTCGGGCATTCGGGTAAACGGGCGCCCCAGACCAACAAGCGGCCCACGTGGATCTTCGGCGGGGCCACCATCCTCACCTTCGTGGCGCTGCTTTACCTCATCGAGCTGATCGACCAGTTGACCGGCCACTCCCTGGACGCCAACGGCATCAGGCCGCTGGAGGCCGACGGCCTGTGGGGAGTCATATTCGCTCCCGTTCTGCACGCCAACTGGCAGCATCTGATGGCCAATACGGTGCCGCTGCTGGTGCTCGGGTTCCTGATGACGCTGGCCGGTGTGTCCCGGTTCGTGTGGGCCACCGTGATCGTGTGGGTCCTCGGTGGCTTCGGCACCTGGCTCATCGGCAACCTCGGCAGCAACTGCGGCCCGACCGACCACATCGGGGCCTCCGGCCTGATCTTCGGATGGTTGGCGTTCCTGCTGGTGTTCGGCATCTTCGTGCGCCGATTCTGGGACATCGTCATCGGGCTGCTGGTGTTGCTCGCCTACGGCGGCGTCCTGCTCGGCGCCATGCCGGTGCTCGGCACCTGCGGTGGGGTCTCATGGCAGGGCCACCTGTGCGGTGCGATCGCCGGCGTCGTGGCCGCCTATCTGTTGTCGGCTCCGGAACGTAAGGCCCGCGCATCGAGGAAAGCCGGCACGGGTCCCCGGCGCGCCAAGACATGAACTCGCGACTGGCACCCGTCGGGGTTTTCGACTCCGGCGTCGGGGGACTGACCGTGGCGCGGGCCATCATCGACCAACTGCCCGACGAGGACATCATCTACGTCGGCGACACCGCCAATGGTCCCTACGGCCCGCTGACCATCCCGGAGGTCCGCGCGCACGCGTTGGCCATCGGCGACGACCTCGTCGACCGCGGCGTCAAGGCGGTGGTGATCGCATGCAACACGGCGTCGGCGGCGTGCCTGCGGGATGCTCGCGAGCGCTACGACGTGCCCGTCGTCGAGGTGATCTTGCCCGCGGTGCGCCGTGCGGTCGCCACCACCCGCAACGGCCGCATCGGCGTGATCGGCACGCGGGCGACCATCAACTCGCATGCCTACCAGGATGCGTTCGCCGCCGCCCGTGATACCGAGATCACCGCGGTGGCCTGCCCGCGTTTCGTCGACTTCGTCGAGCGCGGCGTGACCAGCGGCCGTCAGGTGCTCGGACTGGCCGAGGGCTATCTCGAGCCGTTGCAGCGCGCGCAGGTCGACACGCTGGTGCTGGGATGCACGCACTATCCGCTGCTGTCGGGGCTGATCCAACTGGCGATGGGCGACAACGTGACGCTGGTTTCGAGCGCCGAGGAAACCGCCAAGGAGGTGCTTCGGGTGCTCACCGAGCGGGACCTGTTGCGTCCGCATGACGCGCCGCCGGCGACCCGGGTGTTCGAAGCCACCGGCGACCCGGAGGCGTTCACCAAACTTGCGGCGCGATTCCTGGGTCCCGCGGTGACCGGTGTTCAGCCCGTTCACCACTCGCGTATCCACTGACACGCGGAGAGATGATTCTGATCACACCAATGCGGTGATGTTTTCTCCATCGTGGTATCGGGCATGGCACAGTAGTGTCCGTGCGAATAACCGTACTCGGCTGCTCGGGCAGCGTGGTGGGTCCGGATTCGCCTGCGTCGGGTTATTTGCTCCGGGCGCCGGACACTCCGCCGCTGGTCCTCGACTTCGGTGGGGGCGTGCTCGGCGCCCTGCAGCGGTACGCCGATCCCAGTTCGGTGCACGTGCTGTTGACTCATCTGCACGCCGACCACTGTCTGGATATGCCCGGCCTGTTCGTGTGGCGTCGCTATCACCCGTCGCGCCCCGACGGCAAGGCGCTCTTGTACGGCCCGAGCGACACCTGGTCGCGCTTGGGTGCCGCGTCGTCACCCTATGGCGCGGAGATCGACGATTGCTCGGACATCTTCGATGTTCGCCATTGGGTCGACGGGGAGCCGGTGACGTTGGGCGCGGTCACGGTAGTGCCCCGGGTGGTGGCGCACCCGACCGAGTCCTACGGCTTGAGGATCACCGATCCCACCGGTGCCTCGTTTGTCTACAGCGGTGACACCGGCATCTGCGATCAGCTCGTCGAGCTGGCCCGCGGCGCCGACGTTTTCCTGTGCGAGGCCTCCTGGACGCACGCGCCGGATCGTCCCCGAGATCTGCACCTGTCCGGCACGGAGGCCGGCAGGGCTGCCACCCAGGCCGGCGTTCGTGAGCTGCTGCTTACGCACATTCCGCCGTGGACCTCGCGCGAGGACGTGATCACCGAGGCCAAGGCCGAGTTCGACGGCCCCGTGCACGCGGTGGTGTGCGGTGAGACTTTTGAGGTCACGCGTTCCTGAACCGCCCCGCGTTGCGTCACGTCCTAGAGTCGACGCGCAAGGCGAGTAGATGGGAGGCGTCCATGACGTCGCGAGACATGGCCAAGTACGCCGCGATGCGGCCCTACTTCGAGGTTGTCGCCGAGGCTTTGAAGGGCTTGGTCGACGGCGACGACTTCTTCGACATGCACGCCGAGGATGTGGTGGTCGAGTACATCATCACCGTCCCGGATTACCCGCGCAGAATCGTCGGGCGCGAAGCGCTGGCGGAGTTGTACTCCGATTACGGGGAATCCATCGTTCAGAGCGGCAGCAGCGACGTGCACCGCTATTACGACCCCCAGAAGTCCGTGGTGGTTCTGGAGTACACCATGCACGGCACGGTAGTGCGCACCGGTGCGCCGTACGTCAACCGATTCATCTCGGTGATCACGGTCAGCGACCGCAAGATCGTGCACTGGCGCGACTACCTGGACCCGTTGGCGGTGTTCGCTGCGTTTGGCAACACACCGGCGCCCGGCGCGCACACGTCCTGACGCGGCCTGACGGAGGCCTCGCTGGGGTTGGCTAGGGTTATTGGGTGTCCAAACGAGAAGACGGTCGCCTCGACGACGAGCTTCGCCCCGTGGTCATCACCCGCGGGTTCACCGAGCACCCGGCGGGTTCGGTACTGATCGAATTCGGTCACACCAAGGTCATGTGCACCGCCAGCGTCACCGAAGGAGTGCCACGCTGGCGCAAGGGAACGGGCCTGGGGTGGCTGACCGCGGAGTACGCGATGCTGCCGTCGGCCACCCACACCCGCTCGGACCGCGAATCGGTGAAGGGCCGGCTCAGCGGACGCACCCAGGAAATCAGCCGGCTGATCGGCCGATCGCTGCGGGCGTGCATCGACCTGGCGGCGCTGGGGGAGAACACAATCGCCGTCGACTGCGACGTGTTGCAGGCCGACGGCGGCACCCGCACCGCGGCCGTCACGGGCGCCTATGTGGCGTTGGCCGACGCGGTGACCTACCTGTCGGCGGCCGGCAGGCTGTCGGATCCGCGGCCGCTGTCGTGCGCCATCGCGGCGGTCAGCGTCGGCGTGGTCGACGGCAGGATTCGGGTGGACCTGCCCTACGAGGAAGACTCGCGCGCCGAGGTCGACATGAACGTCGTCGCCACCGACACCGGGACCCTGGTGGAGGTCCAGGGGACCGGCGAGGGCGCGACCTTCCCGCGTTCGACGCTGGACAAACTGCTCGACATGGCGCTGCTCGGCTGCGACAAGTTGTTCGCCGCTCAGCGTGAGGCACTGGAGCTGCCCTACCCGGGAGTGTTGCCCGATGGACCTCCGCCGCCGAAGGCGTTCGGCAGCTGACCCGGCTCCCGATCGACGGCCGAGACGATGGCCGCGCTAGAAGCGATGAGCCGACTGGTTGACGCGCCGAACGTGGTTCAGATGCGTCGTCGCTCTTAGACCGAAACGAGCTGGCCGTTTTGGTACAGGCTCGCGATTGGCTCGTCGGCACCCTCGATGGTGCGTTCGATGTTTGGGTTAGCTCGCGCCCGCCGCGATCACCTCGTCCACCTCGAGGGCCCGGCCGGCCATCTCGGCGTGTGCCTTGTCCAGCGCGTCGGCCTGATCCTCATCGGCCTTCATCAGCGCCTCGATGTCGCAGCCGGCCATGTCGAGCACACCCATGTCCCTGAAGGCCTTCTGCACCTTGTCGCCCCACAACCCGATGTCCTTGACGATCGGCACGATGCGGCTGAACAGGTGCGAGCGGAACTGGATCATCAGCGGCGACGTGTCGACCCACTCAGCACACGCTTGGACGTCCATGCCGAGGGTCTCGAAGACCTCCTCGCCGCGGAACCGGTCGCGCATCAGGTAACAGGCGTCCACGACGAACTCTTCACGCTCGTCCCGCTCGGCCTCGGTCAGCGCGGAGTAGTAGTCCTTTAGCGAGATTCGGCCGAAGGCGACATGCCGGGCCTCGTCCTGCATGACGTAGGCCAGCACCTGCTTGGCCAGCGAGTCCTGCGCCGACATGTCCCGCAGCACCCCGAAGGCGGCGAGTGCGAGCCCTTCGATGAGGACCTGCATGCCGAGGTAGGGCATGTCCCAGCGCGAGTCGCGCAGGGTGTCGTCCAGCAGTGCGGTCAGGTGCTTGTTGATCGGGTAGACCACGTCGACCTTCTCCTGCAGGAACCGCGAGAACGCCTCGACGTGCCGGGCCTCGTCCATGGTCTGGGTGGCCGCGTAGAACTTCGCGTCCAGGTCCGGGACGACCTCGACGATCTTGGCCGCGCACACCATCGCACCCTGCTCGCCGTGCAGGAACTGCGA
>NZ_JBKQOI010000015.1:0-4103 GCF_052145595.1 Mycobacterium sp.
TTCGCCTGAGCGGAGCGGTCGCCGAGCGGGCACAACACCAAGGCTGGCTCAGCTCGTCTTTGTCGCTTTCGCACGCCGATTGCCACGCAATGGCCGTCGTTCTCGTGGTCTGTAGTCCGGCCGAGTCCGAGTAGGAAACTTGATGCGCTTCGAGTCCGCCTCTGGTCCGTCGGCCTGAATGGCGTCTTGGACACAGTGCGACAGGTGCTCTCCCAGAAGCTCGAGAGCGACGGACTGCAGAGCTTTGGTGGCGGCTGAGATCCGCGTGAGCACATCGGTGCATTAGGCGTCCTCGCCGACCATCCGCTGCAATCCTCGAACCTGTCCCTCGACCCGCCGCAGGCGCTTCTGCACATCTTCCTTGTGGTCTGAGTAGCCGGCCATCGTCTGTACCTGCATTGCGACTATACCCCCTATGGGTATATTGCACGACGGGAAGCCGGCCGCGGCTTAGGCTCGCGCCCGTTGACCCCGGCTCGCAGGTGCAGTCCATCGGCCAGTCGCCCGCCGCGCGGTTCTCCTAGGAACCAAGAAGACATTGGAGTTTCGACGGGACCGGCTCGTCGGATTCGAACAGTACGCCGACGGACTTCGCCTCAGCGTGTCGAACCGCCAGACCGCATCCTTGTTCCGGTTCGCACAGGGCTCGTCGCCGACCATCGCTGCGGCGCTGCTGTCCCGGACATGGAGCTGCTCGGTTTTCGTACGCCGGGATGACCGGGCGGTAATGCGGTGGACCTATCTTCTACGGGTTTGGAGTCGATCTGACACGACCACTCATCGGCGGGACCGAGCCCTGAGCCAGTCAAAGGCAATCGCGCCAACCATGATCGCCACGATCGCGATGTTGATGTACCGATGCTTCGGGGTGTCAATGGCATCGAGGATCAGGATCCCCTGCGAGCCTCCTGTGCGATGTTCCGTTTTCTGATGACCCAGCTCGGTGCTGGGTAGCATATGTCTCTGCTACTGCTTTTGTTTTTGTGGGACCGAGCTCACGGCTGACATGTTCGAGCAGAAGGATCGCTCAGCAACGCAACCCATTTCCCGGCCTCAGTCGGCAGCGTTGTTTCAAAAAGGGGTTCTGAGCATGTCCACGTCCAAGCACAGCAAGACTGGGTCGCGCCGGCCGTTGACGTCGATTCGCCCTCATGCGGCACGATCACAGGCGGCAAAACGCCGAAATTTCGTTCCGTTATGAAACAGTTTGGCGACGTGCGTCAGGCCGTGGCGGAACGCAAGCCGAAGCGCTGGCGAAGAAACGCGGCAAGGCGCAGCGGGATTGCAATAAGGCTCAACAGGGCGAACGGCACATATGCGGCGGCGTAGAGCCAATGCTGTGTCTTCTGGTCGAGTGCGCCCGGCACAAAATCCTTGCCGAAGGCGATCAGAATGTAAGTCGTGCCCAGGAAGAGCAGTGGCCGCCACAGACGTCCCAGGTTGCGCATTCCGATTCCGAAGGACAGCAGCACCAGCAGATAGGCGAAGAACAGTGCGACCACGAAGAACCACAACACGCGGCCCTGCAGCGGAATCTGGCCGATGACGACGCCCAGCCAGACGACCAATCCGATATGGACCTGAAGCGCGGTGGCGAAGGCCAGGCCCAAGGCTCGCGCCTGGCGCGCCAGCCCGGCAAAGGCTGGGCCGAACAGGATGGCCATCGCGCCGCCGGCATAGGAAAGCCAGAAAAAAAGGAACGACCAGCGCGCCGTGACGCGCACCCCCAGCCTGAGGCCATCGGGACCGGTGCCGTAACCGGCCAGAACGGCCACGGCAAGCGCGAGCGCGCCGCCGAACGCGCTGATCATCCAGACCCATGCCGGATCATGTCTGCGCGTCATCGCGCGCGTGCCCCGTTCAAGGCGCGTTCGATTCGTCCAGTAATGGCCATATAGATCTCACGCATTTCCGGCGCGGTTGCTAGCGGATTCGACGACTCTCAATCGACGTGATATGCGATACGGGGATGTGCTCGGAGGAGAAACGGCAGCTGCCGGCAACACCGCGTTGCGGATCGCCGCCAACATCGCCGGGTGATGGGCGGCATGATCGCCGGTGGGTGGGGCGATCAGGCGGGGCGGCTGCGACGTCCATTGCAGCCGGTCAAGGGCTGCCCGACCGCCTTTGGCAGTGAACTGCTCCGCGTCCTCGGGCGAGGCAATCAGCGTCACGTCGGTTCCACGGTGGGCAAGCGTTGTCAGAACATCCTCCGGCAGCCACACGAGTCCGACCCAGCTCAACACCCGCAGGAGGTATCGCGGGAGGTGGTTGTGCATAAAGCTCTTCGTCAACTCCCGAGCCGGGTTGAGAAGTGCTTTGAGGCGCTTTGTTGTCCTGGATTCGGAGGGGTCGCCGCCCGTGTCACTAGCCGCGTTGCGGTGTAGCGCTTTGTTCCGGAGATCCCATTGCGTCAGCAAGGTGGAGGTGACGCGCCAATTCCACACCACCAGGTTGACCAGGATCGCCGACTGCACACCGATATTGCGGGCGGCATGAGCGGCGTACCACGCGCCGGAGCAGATACCGACAAGCTCGAGTTCGCCGGCGTCATGGCACGCATGTCTGGCCACCGCTATCGATTCGGTGATGTCAGCCTTGGCATACACCCTGCGCCAAGGGTCCCGGCTGATCTGGCCCGACAAGCCCCGTCCTGCCGGGTCCCAGCGCAACGCCTGTGACCCGGCCGCTGCAATGCGACGTGACAATTCTACCCACTCGCGGGCGGGTCCTACGTGCAAGTCGTTGGCCGTCACGAAGAACAACACGGTCTTTGCGGGCGCGGGACTACGGCGTCGGGGCCGCGTGCGGATGGCGAATAGGCCGTTCGGCTCGATTCGTTCGATGCTCTCGAAAACGTCGACCCCGTCGGGCCCTTCGGCCGGCATCGTCACCGTTGTCAGGTATTGGGGTACGGCGCGATGGGTGCGAGTGGGAACGTTTCCGTCGATCCACTCGATGATCGAATCGACCGCGTGGAAAGGGATCGGTAACACCAGCTCCCCCGACCGGGCGCATTCCGGCAGACCGCCGGTCGTGATCGAATCAACTCCCTCGGCCGACGCCAGGGAGGTGACGCGCTTGTCGGTCTCGGCTGGTCGTCCCACCAGAAGTACGTTGTCGACGCCATGGGCGCTGACCGGATTGGCACCCATCCGCAGCGCGGCGAATTCTGCGGCGGCGCGGTCGCTCAACCGCCCGCCGATGATTGACACTTCGCCGGGCGTAGGAGCGTCCTCGCCCACCGACAACCGGAACAGCGCGGTGTGTTCCCGAAGGTAACGCCTGCCCGTTCCAGCGGGATCGAGGTAGACCACGCGGTTGACCATGTGGTTGACCATGTCGGATCGGGCCAGGTACTCGTTGAGGATCAGGCACCCGGCACGTATGCCGATGGCGGTCGCCGACTCCGCGCCGATCAGCGTGAGGTAGTCGAGCGCGTGGCCCACGCTTGCCACCCAGTTGGCCACCGCGTCATCACGGACCTGAGCGTATGCAGAATCACCCAAGCCCAGATAGTCAAAACGCAGCACGCCGAAACCGCGGCGCGCCAGGCTGTCGGCGAGGATCCGGTGTAGTCGGACACTCTCCATCCCCTCCTTTCCGAGCGAACCACAGATCAGTACCCCGCCCCTGATCTGGTTATCGACCGGCAGATGAACCACGCCGAACAATGGCGACTCAGACGGTCCGAAAAATGTCGGCACCTCTGTCGTCGTCAACGGCATGTTGCGCTGGCTCCACGGTCGGCTTCCGCCGTTAGCGGATAGCCGTGCTCTTGATGTTATTTTGCTCATCTTAATCATTCGGTCCGACCGTACTCGCGTCGGCCACATCGCGGGCTCGAAACCGTGCGACCGGATGAGGCCCAACACAATTCGCTCCATTCCGAATCCGACGCATGCGCTTTGCGCGACTTCACAGTCATGAGTTGACAACCCGAACGCCTCGCCGAAGTGCTCCTAGTGGCAATTTGCCGAGAACAACGGCCATGCCGTCATCGAGGTCGTCGTAGAGGCGCACGATCAGTCCGGTCTTCAATTCCCGGTCCGCTGATTTGGTGCGAGTACCCTGCCCGCTCGGCAGAGAGAACGGATCGTTGG
>NZ_JBKQOI010000016.1:0-15302 GCF_052145595.1 Mycobacterium sp.
CGTAGTGGGCAAGGGTGTAGACCGGGCGGTCGTATCCGAACTCGTTGTAGAAGGCAGGGGCGAAGATGAGCGGATCGGGCGTCAGCGCGCCGCCGGAGTGGTTGTGCACCACCAACGCGCCGCCGGCCGGCGGGAAGGATTGCAAGCCCCGCACCTCCGCCCGGAACCACCGCTTGACAATCGACCCGACCACTTTCGTGAACAGCTCACTGAAGGCGGGATCCCACTTGGCGATCTCCGAATTATCAATATCGCTGGCGCTCATGCCTTCCCCCGCAGTGTGCATTGTGTTCGGGTGCCCGCGCGCACTCCTACAGTAGCCAGAGTTGGAGGCTTGAGGATGCTATGCACCGCCGACCTTCCGAGATTGCCGGTACCCCACTGGACGACTTTGTGTGTCACGCTCGCTCCGATCAGATCGCGGTCAATCACGACGGGTCAATCGCCGGTCAGGACCCGCACGAGTCCTTGGCGGTCGACTTTGCCGGTGGGAAGCATGGGCAGCTCGTCCTCGGGCATGAGGCGAATGACGGTGGGAACTTTGAACGTTGACAGGCTGCGGCGAGCGTGGGCAACGACGGTCTCGACCGACAACCGCGCCCCGTAGGCAGGCACGACAGCGGCCCCAACCACCTGTCCGCGGACCGGGTGCGGCAGGGCGATGACGAAGCTGTGGAGGACTTCAGGCATTGAATCCAACACGGACTCGACCTCCGCCGGCGACACGTTGGATCCCGCGGTCTTGATGAGAGTGCTTGCGCGGCCGGTGAAGTGCAGGTGGCCGGCGTCATCGAACCACCCCCGGTCCCCGGTGGCGTACCAGCCGTCGGGGCCGAAAACCTCGTGGCGTTCGTGCTTGTAGATACCGTCCATCACGATCTGACCGCGAACCTGGATCTCGCCCTCTTGGCCCGCGGGCGCCTCGACGCCCGAGGCGGGGTCGACAATCCGGTGCTGTACCACACCAGGTAACGGAATTCCGAAGGATCCGCGCAGGTCCGGCGGCAACGGGGTGTCGGGCACCTCGACCATCGTGTGCGGGCCACCGGTCTCGGTCATGCCCAGCAGATTTGGAGTCAGGTCTGGTTCGCGCGGTCGTCGGTCTGGCGGGAGCGCCTCGAGCATGGTGCCGCCTCGCACACTCGACAGGTCGCGCTTGGCGAAGTCGGGATGGTCGGCCATGGCCTGGCTTGCCTGTGCCCAGCATGAGATGAATGTCGCCCGTTCCCGCTCCAACAGCGCGAGCGTGCTGCCCGCCTCGAATACATCCTGCGCCAGTATTGTCGCGCCGGTCGAGAGTGCCTGCAGCACAACCATCGTCAGGCCGCCCACCCAGAAGAACGGCATCGGCGAATAGATGCGGTCAGTCGAGGTAACGCCGCGATGGCGCGCCAGAATGTAGGCGTGGCGCACCAGGCTGCCGTGGGTGTGCACGACGGACTTCGGCTCGGCCGTTGTGCCGGATGTGGTGACCACGACGAGGTCATCCGCGGGCCGCACCTCGTCTTCGGCCGAAGATACCAGTGACTCAGCCGATTCCGCGCGCGGCCAGGGCGTCGCCCAGGAGCGGTCGCAGTCCGGCCAGACGTGTATCCGCCATAGGTAGGGCGCCACCGGCACGGTGATGACGGCTCCGCTGTCGGTGAGGCCTGGCACCGCGTCCTGTACGCGCTCGACGAGGTCGTGGCCGGCGATCGTCTGGCCCATGAGCACCACCTGCACATCGGTGTGCCGCAACAGCCGCCCGAGTTCCCCGCCTGGTGCGAAAGTCGACAGGGGAACGGTGAGCGCGCCGATTCGAGCGGCTGCCAACCACGAGATGAGCCACTGGGCGCAGTTCGGGAATAAGATGCCGACCCTGCTCCCTTTGCCGGCGCCGGAGGCCAGCAGGGCGTCGGCCAACTCCAGCGAGGCGGTGTCCGCCTCGGCGAAAGTCAGTCGCTCATTGTCGGTGACGAGGAACTCGCCGTCGGGTTCGGCGCGCCTCATTCTGAGGAGCTCGGGGATGCTGGCAGGCATGCCGTCCGGCGTCGAATCGTCGGCCGCCCCTGGGGCGCCGGCCATCAGCCGACGTGGACGGGGATGTGGGAATAGCCGGCGACATTGGACATGGTGACCCGGCGCAGACCGTGCGTGTCAACATCGAACCGCGGCCAATTTTGCTGGAGGTGATGGAAGGCGACCCGGCTCTCGAGTCGGGCGAGCCAGGAGCCCAGGCAACTGTGCGCGCCGTACCCGAACGCCAGCGTGGTGGCTCCGCCTCGCCGAATGTCGAACGCGTCGGGCTCGTTGTACGCCCGCGGGTCACGGGTAGCGGCCCCCGTCACCAACAGCGTGGGAGAGCCCGCGGGAATCGTCTCGCCGTGCAGGGTGACGTCGCAGGTGGCGAAACGTCCCTGATATTGCGACGGCGGGTTAAGTCGCAGCATCTCCTCGATTGCGCCGGGAATCAGTGTGGGGTCAGCGAGCACCAACTCCCACTGGTCGGGATTGCGGTGAAAGGCCATCACACCGTTGCCCACCAGCTTGGTGACGGTCTCACTACCGGCCGCGGCCAGAAGTACTGCGAACGTTGCGATGTCCTCGTCGCTGAGCCGGTGCGTCACCCCCGCTTCATCCTCATAGGTGGCGGTGACCAGTCTGCTGATGATCAGGTCGTCGGGGTTACGGCGCTTCTCGCGGGCCAGCGCCAGAAAGTACTCGCCCATCGCCATCGAAGCGGCCACGCCACTTTCCGTGGCGAACGGGTTGTTTTCCTCGCGGTGCAGGAATCCGTCGGTCCACAAACGGATCTGCTGTCGTTCACCGGCTGGGACGCCGAGCATCGAGGAGATGATCTCCACGGGGAAGAGGGCCGCGAAGTCGGCCACCACATCGAAGTTCTGCCTATCCTTCAGCGCGTCAATGTAGGACGTCACCACCTCCACCACGAGCGGTTCCAAATTGGCGATCGCCGCCTTGGTGAACACCTGCCGCACCAGCTTGCGCAGCCGCTCATGCTCCGGGGGGTCCATGATGATCAACATGTTGGTGTTGAATCGCTGCCGCAACGACAGCGCGTCCAATGTCACCCCGTAGGCACTGCTGAACGTCTCCCAATCCCGGTGCGCGGCAACAACATCCTCGTGGCGGGTCAGGGCGTAGAAATCCCACCGCTGGCTGTAGTAGACAGGCGCCTCATCGCGCATCCACCGGTAGGTCTCATAGGGATCGTCGAAGAAGACATCCGAGTACGGGTTGAACTCCGCCGGGACGCCGTCTTCACGCGCTTTCGTGGCGGACGGCGCACCCTGATCCGTCGACATCTCAGGCGTCCACCCGCATCATGCTCGACAGCGTGCCGCCCATCACCGTGGCGATCTCGTTGTCGCTTAGCTCAGGGTGACGCGCGGCGTAGCTGACGGGATCCGCCAGGCCCTCGGGATGGGGATAGTCCGAGCCGAAGAACAGGTGCTCAATCGGCACCAGCTTCGCGAGTTGGGCCACGTTCTCCTCCCAGAAGGGATTGAAGTAGACGCAGCGGCAGATGGCCTCCAGGGGATCCTCGCTGTAGAGCTGGGGCATCTTCTTGCGGGTGTCGCTGAGGTTCTCCAGCAGCCGGGGCAGCCAGGTCGTTCCGTTCTCCACCATGCCGATCCGAAGCTCGGGAAACCGCGTCGGGAGTCCGTGGCAGGCCAGCGCCGCGACCGCGTCCTCGGCCGGATTGCGGGCCAGGCTGTAGTAGGAGCGGAACGGCGAAGGCTGGAACGGCCGGAACTCGCCGGAACCCTCCCAGTCGTTGGCATATCGGGAATACCCGCTGTCGGAGGCGTGCATGATGACCAGCACGCCGGTTTCGACGACCCGCTTCCAGAACGGGTCGAATTCGGGCAGCGCGAATGACCGCGGGCCGTGCAGCCCGGGTACCGGCGCCGGCCGGATGAGAATGGCGCGCGCCCCGCGCTCGACCACCCAATTCAATTCGTCGATCGCCTTCTCCACGATGGGCAAGGTGATGATGGGTGTAGTGAAGATGCGGCCCTTGTAGTCGAAACTCCACGTCTCGTGCAACCACCGGTTCAGGCCGTGAATGATCGTGTGGGTCGCCTCGGGGTAGTCACGGAAACGTTCCTCCACCAGGCTCGCCAGCGTCGGGTACATCATCGACTTGTCGATGCCCTGTTCGTCCATCAGCGCCAGCCGGGGCGCAGGTTCACGCATCGCGGGTGTCGCGTCGATCGCCTTGCCCAGGATCTCGCGATGCGATTTGCCTTGCGGGTTGCCGTTGTGGAAGTAGTCCTCTTGAGCGCCCGGCGCGGCGACCTTATCGAAGGTCGGGTTGGGGATGTACTCGCTGATCTGTCCCAGGGTGGCGATCTTGGTCCGTCCGTCTACTTCGACGTAGCGGATGGCGCCGTGGTACTCCGGCGGCAGGAACTTGGTGAGCGCATCGCGCGTCTCGTACATGTGGTTATCACCATCGAAGACCGGAAATCCCAGCCTCGGTGTCATAGAAATCCTCCTCGGGGTGTCCCACTCGTATGCATCGGACTCTAACATCGAGTGCGTATGAAGAGAACATGTCGCTACTTTTTTGCATGTGACAATTCCATAGGAGGTAATGTTCTCGCCGACGGCGCGAGACATGGGAGGAGCCTGACGTGGATCTGCGTCTGAGCGATGAGCAGCGTGCGGTTCGCGAGACGTTTGCCGCCTTATTCCGCAAGGAGTCGACACCGCAGCGAGTCCGGAATGCCGAGTCGACCGGCTTGGATATGGCCTTGTGGCGGAGCTACGCCCAGCTCGAGGCGTTGGGGATCGGGATCCCATCGGATTATGGCGGCGCGGACGGCGGCCTGCTGGAATTGGCGTTGGTGGCGGAGGAGGCAGGCCGTCGTCTGGCCCCGATTCCGGTTGCAGAGACCGCGGCCGCGGCCCGGCTGCTTGGTCGCCTCGGCGAAAAAGAGCTGCTGGGACCCGTGTTAACCGGATCGAACATCGTGTCGCTGGCAACGGGCAGCCGACCTGTGGGCGACCAACTTCTGGTCGACGGAGCGATCGCTGACGCGGTGCTGGCTTTCGACGGCAAATCTCTGCTTTACGTGACGAGGCCGGACGGGCAACTGACGATCCCGCGCCGCAACCTAGGCGGCCTGGCTCTGGCGCGATGGGACGTCCACTCCACCAGCCGTTCGCTCGCCGAAGGCGAGCGGGCGCGGGCCGAGTTCGCGGCGGCCCTTGACGAGGTCCGTGTGCTCCGGGCGGCCGCGCTGGTCGGGCTGGCTGAGGAAGCCGTGCATATCGGTTCGGAGTACACGAAAGTACGGAAGGCGTTCGGGCAACCGATCGGGATGTATCAGGCCGTCGCGCATCCTTTCGCGGACTTCCTGAGCGCCCTTGATGGCGCCCAACTGCTGGTTCATAAGGCGTGTTGGGCACTGGACACCGAGCAGGTCGACGGGCCGGCACTTGCCACGATGGCCTTTGTGTTCGCCGCCGAAACGGCATATCAGGCGAGTCAGCACAGCCTCCACGTGCACGGCGGATACGGGTTCACCGAGGAGTACGACATCCAGCTCTACTACCGACGGGCCAAGGCTTGGGCAGTGGCGTTCGCCGATCCCCGACGTGAGCTTCTCGTCCTCGCGGATAGATGCTTCGGTCCCGCTCTCACGGGAGGTCGCTGAGCGAATGGATTTCACCGAACCCGCGAACTGGGGCCGCATCCGAGGTGACGCAGAGGCATTCATTGCTGAGCACGTCACCCGTGAGGTGATCGAGAATGAACGTCGAACCGGTGACGGTGTCGACCGGGCGCTGACGCGCCAGCTCGGGGCGCGCGGCTGGGTCGCGCCCACCTGGCCGGTCGAGGAAGGCGGCGCCGGCCTCGACCCATTCGAGGCGGCGGTGCTGTTGGACACCCTGCGCAAGGGCGGCGTCCCGACGATAGGGCCCGGCACGACGATGCTGCCGGCGAATGCGATCAAAGCCACCGGCTCCGAAGAACTGAAGGGCAGAATCCTGCCCGGGGTCACAGCCGGCGAGACTCTGATCTGCCTCGGCTACACCGAACCGGCCGGCGGGTCAGACGTCTTCGCCTGCGCGACACGCGCTGAGCGCGACGGCGACGACTGGATTGTCAACGGTCAGAAGATCTTCACCACCTTCGCCCACGTCGCTGACTACTGCTTCCTGCTCACTCGGTCGTTGGCTGGGTCGGCGGGCACCCGCGGCCTGACGATGCTGCTGGTACCGCTGGATTCACCCGGCATCGAGATCCGGGCAGTGCACACCATGGGCCATGAACGCACGAACGTCGTGTTCTACAACGACGTGCGGGTCGCGGACGCGAACCGGATCGGTGAGGCGCATCAGGGCTTTTCGGTGATGCGGGCCGCGCTCGAAGCGGAGCAGAACGTCGCGCCGGGCGCGAGGACAAGATCGATCGCGGCACATGCGCTGGAGTTCGCCCGCACGCAGCCCGGGCCGGACGGCGCCCCCTTGATCAACGACCACCTCGTCCGGGAGCGCCTGGCACGAATGGCGATGGAAGCCGAGGTCGCTGACCTGCTCGGGTTGCGTGTCGCGTTCTTGGATGCCGACGGCGAGAAACCGGGGCCGGTGTCGGCCCTGTTCGGCCCGGAAAGTTATGTCCGTGCCTCGGCCGCCGCGATCGACATAGCAGGAATGTCGGGACTGCTCGACTGGACTGATCCTGAGGCTCCCGTCGACGGCAGCATGGACGCGCACTATCGCAGCGCGGTCGCGACGACGATCTATGGCGGTTCCAGCGAAGTGCTCCGCAGCTTGATCGTCGAGAACCGGCTTGGCCTGCCGCGCAGTCGTCCACGGCGTTAACGTGGGTCGTGTCAGCGGAACTGGCGGGCCAGCCAATCGGCGCTGTCACGCGCGGCACACCTGACGACCGCACAGTCAGCGAACATATCGAAGCCGTGCACCGCGCCGGCGTAGACATGAAGCTCGGTCGAGACATCGGCCCGGCACAGTCGCGCGGCGAAGTCGATCGCCTCGTCGCGCAGGCAGTCGGCGGTGCCCACCGTGATGAATGTCGGTGGTAGGCCTGCCAACTCGGCCGCCTGGGCCGGCGCCGCGTCCGGCGGCACATGGTCGGTTCCGCAGCGGTCGCCGAGATAGGCGTGCCAACCGAAAGCGTTGGATTCGCGACTCCACAGCGGGAGTCCGTCCAGCAGGCTCGAGGGGGTATTCATGCGGTCATCGAGCATCGGGTATTCCAGGTACTGGAAGGCGACATGATCGTCACCCCTGTCGCGCCGACGGAGCGCGAGAGCGGCGGCGAGTCCGCCACCCGCGCTGCGGCCGGCTACGCCGATGCGGCGCGGGTTGATACCCAGGTCGCCCGCGTGATCGACGACGTAACGCAGGCCCGCGTCGCAATCATCGAGTGGAAGCGGGTATGGCGCTTCCGGCGCGAGGCGGTATTCGACACTGACGCAGATACAGGACAGTGAGCGGCACCATTCACTCAAGCGGGAGTCATCCATATAGCGGTTGCCGATCACCATCCCGCCGCCGTGCATCCAGTAGAGGACGGGGAGGTCGCCGACGGCATCACGCGGTCGCAGCACGGTCACGCCGACTCCGCCGTTCGGCTTTGTCGTCAGCTCGGTGCGTTCGATGTCCGGTGCCGCGACGGGCTGGAACACCGCGTTCTGCCGCATCATCGGTACGGTCTCGGCCGAGAAGACGAATTCGGGTATATCGCGGACGGCTTCGCGGATTTCGGGGTCAAGTGCTTCTCGGCCGAGCATGACCATCAACCGCCTCCGAGCATGTGCTTGGCCGCTCCAACGAGGCCGCCGTCGACGCGGATGTCGCATCCGGAGATGAAGGCTGCGGCATCGGATTCGAGGAAGGCGACGAGCGCGGCGATGTCGTCAGTGCGGCCCGGCAGCGGGCCCGGTCGTTTGACGGGCGTCAGCTCGATCATCTGCGGAATAATGGGCTGTCGCTCGAGTTCCAGCCGACCCATCGCGGTGTCGATCAGACCGGGCGAGATGGCAACGACGCGTCCACCTTTGGCGCCCCAGGGTTTGGCCAGCCGCTCGGCAAGTCGCATCACTCCGCGCTTGGCCAGCACGTAAGACGTCGCGCTGTCGATGGGTTGGCCGAGGGCCCGCTCAACTGTGCTGAATAGGCCGTCAGCCAGCGGATCGCAGAGCAACTTCTCGATGGCCGGGTCCACGTCGCTGTAGCCGGCGATCGAGCCGAACAGGATTGCCGAACTGCCGGGCTCCACCAAGGGGAACACCGCGTCAGTAATGCGCACACTGCCGACCAGGTCCACCTCGATTACGGTGCGCGCGTCGGTCATCTCGGGGGAGACACTCATGGTGTGCACGAGACAGCGAAAACGTCCCGAGGCTCGTACTCGATCAGCGACAGCGGCGACCTCGGCTGGTGAGGTCACATCGCATTGCAATGTGTTGACACTCGCTCCTTGTGCGCTGAGCAGGGACCGCGCTTCTTCGAGGTGCCCTTCGTCGACGTCGACAAGCAGCAGGTGGCCCCGACCGGCAAGCGCAAAGGCACAGGCAAGTCCCATTCCTCCGGCGCCGCCGGTGATCACCAGCACGTCGGTGTTCGCCATGTCCGAGCCTCTCAATGATAGTTACTGGGCTGCGCGTGAGCATAGTATGGTCATTGCATCTGACGCAGGTAACGTTCTACTGTTGTGATGCGATGCCTTTCAGAAAGAGATCACATGCTTCCCGAAGACGCAAGAATCATCTCCGTTGACGACCACGTCATCGAACATCACCGCGTTTGGCTTGACCGGCTGCCCTCGAAGTACGAGGACGTGGCGCCGCGCATCGTGAAGCTCCCCGACGGCAACGACACCTGGCTTTACGAAGGGGGCAAGCGCGGCAACTTTGCCCTGAACGCCGTCGCGGGCAAGCACCCACGGGACTTTGGCATGGACCCACGCAGCTACGACGACATGCGGCCGGGATGTCATGACATCGGCGACCGCATCAAAGACATGGACACCGAAGGCGTCTGGGCCCAACTGTGCTTCCCGAACTTCGGCGGTTTCGCCGGCAGCACCTTTTACGCAGCCGAGGACAAGGACTTCGCGAAGCTGTGCATCAGCGCCTACAACGACTTCATCCTCGATGAGTGGTGTGCCTATGCCCCCGAGCGCCAGATCCCGTTGGTGATGGTGCCGTTCTGGGACATCGACGCGTCGGTGGCCGAGATCGAACGAACCGCCGCCAAAGGCGCGAAGTCGGTGTCGTTCATCGAGGCGCCGCACAAACTAGGCCTGCCGTCGTTCCACACCGACCATTGGGATCCGATCCTGCGCATCTGCGAGGAAGCAGAACTTCCGCTGTCGATGCACTTCGGCTCCGGTGGCGTTCCGCAGGGGCTCGCGCCAGATGGCGATATGTTCATCAGCATCGCGCTGTTCGGGCTGAACTCGATGATGGCGACCGTCGACCTGTTGATGTCCGACGTGTTCTACAAGTTTCCCAACCTCAAAGTCGCGCTTTCCGAGGGCGGCATCGGCTGGATGCCGTATCTGCTGGAGCGCATCGACTACTCCTGGGGCCGGCACAAGTACTGGTGCAACATCAACGCCGACAAGCTCCCCTCCGAACTCTTCCGGGAGCACATCTACGGCTGCTTCATCTCCGACCAGTCGGGCATCGAGCAACGGCACCGCATCGGGATCGACAACATCATGTTCGAAAGTGACTATCCGCATTCGGACTCCAACTGGCCGCACACCCGCAAGTTGCTCACTGAGCACCTCGTCGATGTGCCTGACGACGAGGCCCGAAAGATCGTCGAGCTCAATGCCCGCACGCTCTATCGGTTTTGGGATTAAGGCATCCTCTGACGGGAGAAGACGGGAGAAACGATGAGGGCGAATGGATCCGATTTAATGTTCGATCCGTTCAAGCCCGGACCACGAAACCAGCTGCCGCAGGTACTCGCCGAGTTGCGGGAGCGATTTCCCGTTTACCGCACCAGCTCCGACATCTGGGTGGTGTCGCGGTTCGACGATGTCAAGGCTGTGCAGTCGAACCCGCAGCAGTTCTCTTCGCGGCCCAATCCCTACGAGGGATCCGCGCCGCCCGATGACGAGATGAAACCGGAGGTACTCGAACGACTGGTTGCGCTGGCCGCGGGCATCCCGGTGGACATGGCGGAGATGGCTTCCGCGAAGACCATTGCCGCGGCCGACCCGCCCCAGCACACTCGGATGCGCCGCATCGTCAGCAGGGGATTCACGCCGCCGCGTATCAAAGAGATGGCAACCGCAATCGAGGAGATCGTCGAACGCTGTTTGGCCGGAATCGAACACCAGCCCGCCTTCGACGTGGTGGAGCGCCTCGCCGTACCGCTGCCCGTCGAAATGATCTGCCACATCCTCGGCATCGACCGCAGCCATTACAGCCAGGCGAAGCGTTGGTCGGACGCGTTCGCCGCCGCAGCCGGCGGGGTGTTCAGCAGCCCCGCCGAACGCAACGAGTTGATGTTGAGCACCATCCAGGAGTTCAGTACGTACTTCGTGCCGTTGATCGAGGCGCGGCGCGTTGAGCCGAGAAATGATCTGGTCAGTGCGATGGTCGCGGCGATCGACAACGAGTCGCTAAGCAATGTCGAAACATTGATGGTGGCGATCACTATTATGGTCGCCGGCAACGAGACGACGACGAATCTCATCGGTAACACCGTGGTCGAACTGCTGGCCAACCCCGACCAGCTCAAGCTGTTGCTCGACGATCCTGAACTGCTGCCCAATGCCGTTGACGAAGCCAATCGATTAACCTGCCCGATCCAATTCGCTTTTCGCGAGGCGACCGAGGACAACGAGATCGCCGGCACGGCAATCCCCAAGGGCGCGATCATTGCGTTGCACATGGCCGCGGCCAACCGAGATCCGCGCCGCTTCGATGACCCCGACCGCTTCCTGATTACTCGGCCCTCTGGCAAGAACCTGGCATTCGGACACGGCATCCACTTCTGTCTGGGCGCCCACCTCGCCGGCCAGGAGGTGCGCGCCGCGGTTGGCGGGTTGCTTCCGTATCTCGACCGGCTCCGGATAGCCGGAGAGCTGGAGCGCAATCCGACTGCGCTGCTGAACGGTTGGCACGAGGTCGAGCTTGCGTGGGTCTAGGAAATTGCGCACGCCAGCGTGAGTGACAACGAATTGCCCAGGACCGCATGATGGGTGGCGTGAACCAGCCGCTTATCTTGCGCGAGGACCGCGGCGCGGTCCGGGTGTTGACGATGAATCGTCCCGAGTCGCGAAACGCGTTGAACACCGACTTGATCAGCGCCTTGCACACCGCTTTGATCCAGGCCGATCGCGATGCTGCGGTGCGTGCGGTGGTACTGACCGGTGCGGATCCGGCATTCTGTGCCGGCCTCGATCTCAAGCAGGCTCAGCGCGACGGGTCTGCCTATTTCGAACGGCTTCACGCCGAGAACTGCATCACCAAGGTCGCCCAGCTGGGCAAGCCCGTGCTGGGAGCGATCAACGGGGCAGCGATCACCGGCTGTATGGAGATGGCACTCGGGTGCGACTTCCTCGTGGCGTCCGATCAAGCGGTCTTCGCCGACACTCATGCCCGGGTGGGCATCCTGCCCGGTGCAGGCATGACCGCGCGGTTGCCCCACGTTGTCGGGGCCGGGATGGCACGGCGGCTCTCGATGACTGGTGAGATCATCGATGCGGCCCGGGCCGAAACGATGGGTCTGGTTACGGAAGTCGTTGCACACACGCAGCTGCTGGATCGGACCGTCGAGTTGGCGACGCAAATCTGCGAGGTGGCCGCACCAATCATGCAGGACCTCAAGGCGATATACGTGGCCGGCGCTGCTGCGATCATCGGCCCTGCCTTGGCCGCCGAGCAGGCTATCGCCACTGCTGCCGGGCGTACCGATGGCTTGGGCGAGCGCTATCGGCAAGTCGCAGACCGTAACCGACGGCAGCTCCACCGGCCCAGCTGAGCTCGAGTTGCTTTCGTGTCGGTGCCGGCAACACGACTCGGTGTATCTGCAGCTGGGGGGTGTGATGACTCTTGGCGCCGTCACCGGCAGCCACGATGGCACGGTGCGGCTATGGGACCCTCTGACCGGCAGCGCACTGGGTGCCCCGCTGACCGGCCACACCGCGGCGAGCAACCGGCGAGTAGCCGATCGACTTCGATTAGTTGTCGTGGTCAATCGTTTCTGACCCCGAGATGGCGGTGGTCGAACGCGAGGCTTACGTAACGACCGCTCGAATCGTTCTGCCTGGTGGCCACGTGCGCCGCTCGATCGGTCCTCGTCTCCGACTAAGCTGCGGGTCCGCGACGGGCGTGCTGGATTCTGTTTGCGGCCCGATGGATTGGAACGCGCGTCGAGCTGCACAACGGTGATCGGAATCGATCGCGTTGGCAGTTTGCAGTCAGTCGCAGCGTTTGTCTGACGGAACGCGCCGTTATCGGTCGATGAACTTCGCGCACACCCAGTCGGCGCGACCCCGTCGACTGACCGAACACATGGTTATCAGCTCCGACCCGTGCGGACGTCGGCGCTGGGGCGAGACGGCCCGTGGAGCCGCCCACGGTCCGGAGGCCAGGCAGCACTGTTACGTCGCGTAACACGCGCGCGTATAACTGCAGGAAATCGAGTACACGCGCAACACCGCCAGATGACAATCACTGCACGTCAGGACGCATTTGCGCAGCTAATCGGCGGGGTTCAAGTCCCCTTAGCTCCACGCGGTAGGTCGATCGTGGACGAGATGGTCAGCCGGTGACAGGCCGACTCGGCTCGAACCCCCAGCACGACGATCACGGATTCGTTGCGGCGCCAAATATTTGGCGAAACCAGAGAATTTCGTGTTACGTTAATCAAGTGGAACCACCCGAGGTCCACGACTCGGCCCTCAAGCGCGAGTACACCAAGGACGACATACACCACGCCTTGAAGCACGTGCACATTTCTTACGATGTGATCGACGACGATCCGCCTCGGACCTGGGTATTTGGGTTCACACCGAAGGGAATCCTGGTCGAAATGATGGTGCTCCATAAGGCCACGGAAGACCTCGTGATCCATTGCATGAAGGCACGGAAGGCTGAACTAGACAAAGCCCTTCGCATCACGGGAGGCAGGCGCTGATATGGCTACATCGAAGAAGAAGGCGGCCAACGCCGCGAGCAAAATCCTCAGATCGACGGACAAGAAGCCTGCTGCGAGGGCGTTGGCACAGCCCCCGGCCAAGCGGGGCGGGGGGACCATCAGAGCGGACAAGAAGACCACTGCGAGGGGGTTGGCGCAGCCGGCCAAGCGCGGAACCACCAGAATGTCCAACAAGAGGGCGGCGCGGTCGGCTTTGGGATTTCAACCGCCTTCGCACCCCTCGCCATCGACCATAGGGCAGCGCCCGCTACCGGGGTCTGTGGACGAGGAAACCATCGCACGTTTGGTTGCCGAAGCTGAGGAAGGCATTCCCGCCGAGAAACTGCGTCGTCGTGGGCGTCCCGCGATCGGCGTTGATGCGGCAAGCACCTATTCGGTTCGGCTCCCCGATGACCTGGTCACGCTTGCAGATGAGCGTTCCGAGATTGACGGTGTGACCAGGGGGGAGACGATCCGTCGCGCGCTAATTGAGTACCTGACGAACTGACACCGACAGGAAATCCCCAAGGTAGGTAGCCAAACGCGACTGGATGCCTGACGACCAAACCCCCGTTGTGCCAAGAGTGTGCCAAGACAGACTGAAACAGCGCGACACTCAGTGGACACACCGGAAACCAAACACTCGCTGAGCCGGGCATTTGCGGACGCCATCGCACTGTGTGAAACGCGGTGGACAGCCCGGCCGGGTTTTACACACCAGCGGTCGGCGGTTCGATACCGTCCGCGCCCACCAACTTTTGCTAAGTCGTTTCTTCTACTACCGCTCGTCGCACAGGGGGTGCCGCGGTCGCCGGCTACGGCGACCCGTTCATCCCGCTGTGGCCGAACGGCCCGGCAAAGCCAGCGCTGCCGCCTTGCCCGCCGCCCGTGCCGTTCCCGCCGTTCCCGCCGTTGCCGATAAACACGGCGGTGCCGCCGTTTCCGCCGTCGGCAGGCAAGCTGCCTGGTCCGGCGTTGCCGCCGTTGCCGCCGTCACCGAACACCACCCCGCTGGTGCCGCCGCCCCCGCCGGCGCCGCCGGCGGCACCGGTGGTGTTTTGGCCGCCCTCACCGCCGTCACCGCCGTTGCCGAACACCCCGCCGGGGCCGCCGTCGCCGCCGGCACCGCCGGCGCCGGTGCCGGATCCGGCGCCGCCCGACCCGCCGGCACCTCCGTTGGCGAATATCCCGGTGCCGCCGCCGTTGCCGCCGGCACCGCCGACCCCGGCAGCGCCGTTGCCAGCACCGCCCATGCCGCCGGCACCGCCGCCGCCCAACATCTTGACGTTGCCGCCATCACCTCCGTGGCCGCCTGTCGAGCCGGCCCCGCCGGTGCCGCCGTCGCCGCCGCTGCCGATTGTCCCGCTGTTGGCGCCGCGGCCGCCGTCCCCGCCGGTTCCAAGGAGGCCAGCGCCGCCCTGGCCGCCGAGACCGCCGTTGCCCCACACATGGGCGGTGCCGCCATCGCCGCCGCGACCGGCGAATCCATCAGCGCCGGTAGCGTCGCCGCCCGCCCCGCCGGCGCCACCATTGCCGTGCAGCGATCCGCCATTGCCGGCATCACCGCCTGAACCGCCTGTGCCGTCGACACCTGAGGCGCTCCCGCCAGCCCCGCCGGCGCCGCCGTGGCCGAGCGATTGGGCGTTGCCGCCGACACCGCCGATGCCGCCGGCGTTTTCGCCGGCGCCGCCGGCCCCGCCGGTCCCGCCATTGCCTTCCAGCCACCCGCCACGGCCGCCGGCACCGCCGTAACCGCCGTAACCGTTGGCATCGCTTCCGCCGGCTCCGCCGGCTCCGCCAGGGCCGAGCAACGAGGCGTTGCCGCCGACACCGCCGATGCCGCCGGTGCCCCCGGCGGCTGTCGCGGTCCCGCCAGCCCCGCCGGCACCGCCGCCACCGACCAGCCACCCGCCGCGGCCGCCGGCACCGCCGGGCGCGCCTGTCCCGCCTTGCCCGCCCATGCCGCCGTTGCCTATGAGGCCGGCGGACCCGCCGGCACCGCCGGGCGCTCCCACGTTGGTGCTATCGCCACCGCGACCGCCGCTGCCGAACAAGATCCCGCCGCGCCCGCCGGGCTGCCCCACACCGTTAACGGTCTGCCCGTTGGCGCCGTTGCCGATCAGCGGGCGCCCCACTAGCGCCTCGGTGGGTGCGTTGATCAC
>NZ_JBKQOI010000017.1:0-46362 GCF_052145595.1 Mycobacterium sp.
CGCAGCCCGTGTTCGGTGAACGGGAAACCGAGGATGTGGTTGGTGCTTGCCTCGTTGTCCTCGAGCCAGTCCATCGCGCCGCCCAGTACCAGGGCGCGGATCTGTAGCACGCGTGGTTCGGTGGGCGGCAGCGCCTCCACGCGCCGGGCGGCGTCGCGGATCTGTTCCTCGGTTATTTCGCCCGCAGAGCGGCCGGACATCAGGGTCACCGCGCTGGTCAGGCGCGCGGTGGTGAAATGCCTGGACGTGGGCGGCACCTCGTCCAGGGTGCGCACCGCGCCGGCCCGATCGCCCTCGGCTGAAAGGGATCTGGCCAGCCCGAACGCCGATGAGATCACGCCGTCGTTGGTTTTCCACACCGTCTGGTAGAACTTGTGTCCGTCGGTGTTGCCGGCCAGCTCAGCGGTGGCGGCCAGCGCGAGTTTGGGCGCGAGCTCACCCGGGAAGGTGTCCAGCACCTCGGTGAAATGTTTTGTGGCGGAGTCGTAGTCGCCGGTGAGCAGCTCGGCGACGGCCAGGTACCACACCAACCGCCACTGCCAGCCGACCCGCTCGGCCAGGTCGTCGAGCTTACGGGTGGCCTTGGCCACATCGCCCAGGTCCAGCAGCGCACGGACTTCCATCAGTGGCAGCTCGACCGACTCCGATAGCTCGACGCCGTCGGCGTCCAACCCACCGTGGCGGGCCGCGCGCAACGAGTCCAATGTCTGCACCGGCTGGGAAAGCACCGTCGCCTGCAACACCGGGGCGGCGACGTCGGCGGGATCCACCAGCGGCACCGACAGTGCGGTGACGATTTCCCTGCCGGTCAATCGCTCCGAATGCACCTGGCCGTCCAGGTAGACATCGGTGTGGGCGACCAGCAGGTCCACCCCGAAAGTCGAGCGGCTGGGGCTGAAGATCGTCGACAGTCCGGGCCGCGGCACCCCGGAGTCCTTGGCGACCACCTCGCGCAACACGCCCATCAACTGGGCGGACATCTCCTCGGCGGTGGAAAACCGGCGCCGCGGGTCGGCGTCGATGGCGCGACGCAGCAACCGGCCGAAAGAGTCGTAGGCGGCCAAGACGGGGTCGTCTTCGGGCAGTCCGTCCACGTAGCGGCCATTGCGGGTGTGCAGGTTCAGCGTGAGCGCCGCCAGCGTGCGTCCCACCGTGTAAACGTCGGTGGCTATCGTCGGGCCGGTCCGCACGATCTCTGGCGCCTGAAAGCCCGGTGTGCCGTAGAGGTAGCCGAACGAATTGATCCGCGACACCGCGCCCAGGTCGATCAGCTTGAGTTGCTCCTCGGTGAGCATGATGTTCTCCGGCTTCAGGTCGTTGTAGACCAGGCCGATGGAATGCAGATAGCTCAGCGCGGGCAGGATTTCCAGCACGTAGGCGATGGCCTCGGCGACCGGCAGCTTCTCGTCTTTCCCGTGCTTGAGCGACTGCCCGCCGATGTACTCCATGACGATGTAGCCGACGGGAGCCCCGTGCCGGTCGGTGTGCTCGACAAAGTTGAAGATCTGGACGATCTGCGGGTGAACCACCTCGGCGAGGAACTGGCGTTCGGCCATCGCGATCGCCTGGGCTTCGGCGTCACCGGAGTGCACCAGGCCCTTGAGCACCACCGGACGGTCGTTGACGTTGTGGTCGACCGCCAGGTATACCCAGCCCAGCCCGCCGTGCGCGATGCAGCCCTTGACCTCGTACTGGCCGGCGACGATGTCTCCCGGATTCAGTTGGGGCAGGAATGAATACGGACTCCCGCAGGCGGGGCACCAGCCCTCCGACGCCCCCTTGCCGTCCCCCTTGTTGTCCGAGCCGGACCGGCCGACCGGCTTGCCGCAGTTCCAGCAGAAGCGCTTGGACGCCGGCACCACCGGGTTGGTCATCAGGGCCTCGAGCGGATCGATATCCCGCACCCGGGGGATCTCGACCAGGCCGCCGCCGAGCTGTCTGACCGGTGGCAGTACCCGCGTCGCTACCGTCATCCGGTCCTGTGGCTCGGTGTCCAGGGTGCCCAGTGAGATATGTGGGAAGTCGTCATCGTCATCGTCATCGCCGAAATCGGGACGGAACAGCGCCTGGGTAGCCAGGATCCGCCCCGATGTCGCACCGCTGGCCGTGTCCGCCGGCTGGGTGCCGGGTGCGACGTCTTCGGAGCCGGATTCCGGCTGTCCGGCTTGCTTTTCCGGCTCAGCCATCAGTCCAGATACCTCGGTACGGGCGGCGCGGGCGCCGGGCCTAAGACCGTCAACCACTTGCGGTACAACGTGTTCCACGTGCCGTCCCGGCGGATGCGTTCGAGCGTGCCGTTGACGAACCGGACAAGGCCGGTGTTGTTGAGGGTGACCCCGATGCCGTATGGCTGGGTGGCCATGTCCGGGCCGACGATGTGCAGGTAGGGGTCCTCTTCGACCAGCCCGGCCAGGATCGAGTCGTCGGTGCTGATGGCGTCGATCTCGCGCTGCTGGAGGGCCACCAGGCAGTCGGCCCAGTTCACGACCGACACGATCACCGGTGGCGGGTCGATCTGCTGGATTCGGTGCAGCGACGTGGTGCCCCTGGCCACGCAGACTCGCTTGCCGGACAGGTCGCTCACCTTGGTGATCGGCGCGTCCCGTGGGGCGAGGATGCGCTGGTTGGCGTCGAGGTAGACGGTGGAGAAGTTCACCAGCTTGCGCCGCTCGCAGGTGATGGTCATGGTCTTGACGACGACGTCGACCTCGGAGCGCTGCAGCGCGGTGACGCGCTCGTCGGACGACAGGATCCGATACTCGACGTGCGACGGGGCGCCGAAGATGTCGCGCGCGATCTCACCGGCGATGTCGACGTCGAAACCGGTGATCTCGCCGGTGATCGGGTCCCGGAAGCTGAACAGGTTGCTGCCGATGTCGAGCCCGACGATCAGCCTGCCGCGGGCGCGGATGTCGGCGACCGCGGCGTCCGCCTCGGCCTTGGTGGGGAAGGGGCGCAGGCTGGCCGTCGCGTTGCAGTCCTGGCTGGCGTCGTCCGGGGGCAGCGGCGGCTCCGGCGGCATCTGGTCCATGCCGACCGGTGTGGGCGGCGGCAGCGTCGGCACGGTGGCCACCGTCAGCGACTCGGTGCGCCCGCAACCCGCCAGCACCGCCACCGCGGCGAGCACCCCGATGCAGGAGCCCGCCCGCCGGATCCTGGGCAGCCGCGTCATTATCGATACTCTTTCAGCCGGGGCCACAGGCCCAGGGCGACCGCGGTGGCGGCGCCGAGGCTGAGCACCACGCCGCCGACCTGGGCGCCGGACAGCCCGCCCCGCGCGCTGATGACATCGTTGCGCAGTTGGTCGCGGCTTTGCTCCATGGCCTTGCCCAACTCGTCTTCGAGCGTGTCGAACGCCGGCGTGGAATCGTCCTCGCCGCTACCCAGAGCGACCTGGGTGGCGGCCCGGTAATTGCCCACCGAGATGTATGAGTCGATCCGGTCGTTGGCCTGCCGCCAGCGGAGCAGCAGCTGATCGGCGCCTTGCAGGTCGGGCTTGTCGACGGCGTCGCTGCGGGACATGTACTGGTCGAGCTGCTGGTGCATGGCGTCGATGCGCTCATAGAACGACTGCTTGCGGATCTCTTCGTCTCCACGGCGGATCAGCGACAGCGTCTCGTCGGCGCGCGCTTGCTGGGCGGTGATCGCCACGTTGGTAACGGTCTTGAGCGAGTCGGCCGCGGTGTCCTTGGCGCTCCGACTGGCGGCCGTCGAGATGGTCAGCGCGGTTCCGACCCACACCACCATGACAAGAATAGCGAGCGCGCCGACGATCAGGCCCGGGTTGATCCGGCGCCTGGTGTGCCGGGCCAGCCAGCGATGGGAGAACGCACCGAAGACCACGGTGGTCAACACGACCAGGATCACCGGCGCCGGGATCTTGGTGGAGGCCGTGGTCTCGGTGTCGACCCGCTGCGAGGTCGCTTGGTACAGCTGTGCCGCGTCGGGCAGGATCGTCGATTGCATCAGTCCCGATGCCTCCGACAAATACGACGACCCGACCGGGTTGCCCTCCCGGTTGTTGGTGCGCGCGATTTCGATCAGCCCGGTATAGACGGCCAGTTCGGCGTTGATCCGGCCCAGCAACTGCACCAACGGTTCATCCGTCAGCCCGCTCGAGGCCCTGGTGACGGCCACTGCGGCGTCGGTGATGGCCTGCTCGTAGCGCTGCCGGACCGGGCGCGGCTCGGCTTGGGCGATGAACGCGGTGGCTGCCGCGGCGTCGGCCACCGACAGCGTGGTGTAGAGCCGTCCGGCGGCGAAGGACAGCGGCTCGGTGTGGTTGAGCACCGTGGTCAGCACTTGCTGTCGGTGATTGATGGTCGTCGAGGTGGCGAACGCGCTGGCGACACCGAGGCTCGCCAGCACGATGCCAATGGTCAAGATGCGGCCCGGCGTCGTGGAGATGAACCACCAGCGAGGATGGGCCGGTTCGGCCGGCGACCGCGACCCCTGCGGCTCGGTCGTCGGGTGCGCCAGCTCAACCGTCACGTCTGATCAGCCCTCGTCTTTCGGCCACTGGAATTCGCTGCACAAAGAATCTGTATAAGCGAATTCTAAGAGAATGTTCGCACGGATGGGGGAGGCCGACCTAATTGACCCCGGGGATCGCCTGCCTATCCTGAATTCGTGCAGGGCGACGGTGACGGGTGGGTGGTATCCGACAGCGGCGGCCACTACTGGGGTCGGTACGGCGCGGCCGGTTTACTGTTGCGAGCTCCGCGGCCTGACGGCAGCCCCGCGGTTTTGCTGCAGCATCGGGCGGTGTGGAGCCATCAGGGCGGCACCTGGGCACTGCCGGGCGGTGCCCGAGACAGCCACGAGACCGCGGAGGAGACGGCGGTGCGCGAAGCGCACGAAGAGGCCGGCCTTTTGGCCGAGCTACTGACCGTGCGGGCGACCGTGGTCACGGCCGGGGTCTCGGGGCTCGGCGGTGCTCACTGGACCTACACCACCGTCGTCGCCGACGCCGCCGAGTTGCTGCACACCGTGCCGAACCGGGAAAGCGCCGAGATGCGCTGGGTCGGCGAGGACGAGGTGGCCGACCTGCCGCTGCATCCCGGTTTCGCTGCCAGCTGGCAACGGTTGCGCACCGCACCGGCGCTGTTGCCGCTCGGCCACGGCGACGAACGGCGGCAGCGCCTGCCGCGCACGATCGAGATCGAGGCCGGGGTCTTCGTGTGGTGCATGCCGGCTGACGCCGATCAGGCGCCGTCGCAGCTGAGCCGGCGGATCAGCTCGCTGCTGCAAGCGCCGACCTGAGCTGGCGCGCCGCGGCCCGTGGATCCTCGGCCGCGGTGATCGCCCGCACCACCACGATGCGTCGGGCACCGGCATCGAGCACCTCGGGCAGTCGCTGTGCGTCGATACCGCCGATCGCGAACCACGGCTTGTCGCCACCGAGTGCAGAGCCCATTCGAGAGGCGCGCCGTACCAGCTCTAGGCCCGGCGCCTGGCGACCCGGTTTGGTGGGGGTGGGCCAGCAGGGGCCGACGCAGAAGTAGTCGGCTTTGCAGGCCCCGGCAGCGGCGACTTGTTCCCAGTCATGGGTGGACACGCCGATCAGCGTGTCCGGCCCGACGATCTCGCGGGCCACGTCCAACGGAAGGTCGCCCTGGCCCAGGTGCAGCACATCGGCACGGGCCGCGCGGGCGATGTCAGCGCGGTCGTTGACCGCGAACAGGGCACCGTGCCGGTGGGCCGCGTCCTCGAGGATCTCGCACGCGGCCAGCTCGTCACCCGCCTCGAGTGGCCCGAAGCGCTGCTCACCGACCGATCCTTTGTCGCGCAACTGGACGATGTCCACTCCACCGGCCAGGGCGGCGTCGACGAACTGGGCCAGGTCGCCCCGCTCACGGCGCGCGTCGGTACACAGATACAGCCGCGCTACCCCGAGACGGTCGATACGTTCGTGCACAACGCGACGGTAGCGCGCTAGCGTAGAACACGAAGAACTCACGACGCGGGAGTCCCGGGTGCGGGGCTGAGAGTGGGCACAGCCAGAGGAACTGGACCTGCCCTTACCGTCACACCTGATCCGGATCATGCCGGCGAAGGGAGGCCCGAGAATGACCGGGATGCCGACAGACCCATCGGCCGGCTGTTTGGCGGTCGTCGGCGGCGGCGTCATCGGGCTGTCGGTGGCGCGCCGGGCGGCGCAGGCCGGATGGTCCGTGCGGGTGCATCGCACCGGCGACTCGGGTGCGTCGTGGGTCGCCGGCGGCATGTTGGCGCCGCACAGCGAGGGCTGGCCCGGTGAGGAGCGATTGTTGCGGCTGGGCCTGGAGTCCCTGCGGCTGTGGCGCGACGGCGGCTTCCTCGACGGGCTGCCACCGCAGGTGATCACCGCCCGCGAGTCGCTGGTGGTCGCCGTCGACCGGGCCGATGTCGCAGACCTTCATACCGTCGCCGATTGGTTGTCCGCCCAGGGGCATCCGGTGGTCTGGGAGTCGGCTGCCCGCGACGTCGAACCCCTTTTGGCGCAAGGCATCCGGCATGGGTTTCGGGCGCCGACCGAGCTGGCGGTGGACAATCGCGCGGTGCTCGACGCGCTGTCCGCGGCCTGCGAGCGTCTCGGAGTTCGGTGGGCGGCGCCGGTAGACGACCTGTCGCGGCTCGAGTGCGACGCGGTGGTGATTGCCAACGGCATTGACGCACCCGCGCTGTGGCCGGGCCTGCCGGTGCGCCCGGTGAAGGGCGAGGTGCTGCGTCTGCGGTGGCGGAAGGGATGTATGCCGTTGCTGCAAAGGGTAATTCGTGCCCGCGTGCACGGGCGGCAGGTATACCTGGTGCCGCGGGCGGACGGCGTGGTCGTCGGTGCCACCCAATACGAGCACGGCCGCGACACGGCCCCGGTCGTGTCGGGGGTGCGCGACCTGCTTGACGACGCGTGTGCAGTGGTGCCCGCGCTGGGAGAGTACGAGCTGGCCGAGTGCGCCGCCGGGCTGCGCCCGATGACGCCCGACAATCTGCCACTGGTGCAACGTCTGGACGCACGAACCCTGGTTGCCGCCGGCCACGGCCGATCCGGGTTTCTGCTGGCGCCGTGGACCGCCGAGCAGATCGTTGCCGAACTTGCCCCGGTCGGAGCCCCGAAGTGATCGTCGTGGTCAACGAACGGAAGGTCGAGGTCGACGAGCAGACCACCGTCGCCGCATTGCTGGAGTCGCTGGGCTTCCCGGACCGGGGCATCGCGGTGGCGATCGACTCTGCGGTGCTGCCTCGTTCCGACTGGGCCACAGAACTTTTCGACGGTGCACGACTGGACGTGGTGACGGCGGTGCAGGGTGGCTGATTCCAAGCTAACGATCGCGGATCGCAGCTTCGCGTCGCGGCTCATCATGGGTACCGGGGGGGCGACCAACCTGGCCGTGCTGGAAGAGGCGCTGATCGCGTCGGGCACCGAACTGACCACCGTCGCAATACGCCGCGTCGACGCTGAGGGTGGTACCGGATTGCTGGACCTGCTCAACCGGCTCGGCATCACGCCGCTGCCCAACACCGCGGGGTGCCGAGGCGCGGCCGAGGCGGTGCTGACCGCACAGCTGGCCCGCGAGGCGCTGGGCACCAACTGGGTCAAGCTCGAAGTGATCGCCGACGAACGCACATTGCTGCCCGATGCGGTAGAATTAGTCCGGGCGGCAGAGCAATTGGTCGATGACGGGTTCGTCGTCCTGCCCTACACCAACGACGACCCGGTGCTGGCCCGTCGGCTGGAGGACACCGGTTGCGCGGCGGTGATGCCGCTGGGCTCGCCAATCGGTACCGGCCTTGGCATCACCAACCCGCACAACATCGAGATGATCGTTGCCCGCGCCGGCGTTCCGGTGGTGCTCGACGCCGGCATCGGTACCGCCAGCGACGCCGCGCTCGCGATGGAATTAGGTTGCGACGCGGTGCTGTTGGCCACAGCGGTGACTCGGGCCGCCGATCCGCCGGTCATGGCCGCCGCGATGGCGGCCGCCGTCACCGCCGGCTGTCTGGCGCGCCGGGCCGGGCGGATCCCAAAGCGGTTCTGGGCGCAAGCATCCAGCCCTGAACGATGAAACGGTACGTCGCACTGGGTAGTTCGATGGCCGCCGGTCCCGGCATCCGGCCTCGCGTCGCGGGCGCTCCTCGGTGGTCGGGCCGATCGGCCAGCAACTACCCGCATCTGGTCGCCGAACGACTGAACCTCGAACTGGTTGACGTCACCTTTTCCGGTGCGACCACCGCTCATGTGCTTGCCGACCAACAGCACGGCCAGCCGCCCCAGATTTCCGCGCTGGACGGCTCGGAGAGCCTGGTCACGGTCACCATCGGTGGGAACGACGTGGGCTACGTTCCGCTGTTGATGGCCGCCTCGCTGCCGCGTGCCGCGCGGCGCCTGCCGCTGCTGGGTGCGCGCATATCTGAACTGCTGGACCGCGACACCCGGGATCGGGCCCTGGCCGCGGTGTTCGGTTCGCTCTGCGCGGTCGGGGACGCGCTGCGTCGGCGCGCCGCGGGCGCCCGAATTTTCTTCGTCGACTACCTGACGATCCTGCCGCCCGCGGGTGAGCCGGCGCCGCCCCTTTCGGAAACGCATGCCGAATTGGGCCGCCACGTGGCCGCGACACTCGAACGGCTTACGGCCGACGCGGCATTGGCAACCGGCTGCGAGGTTGTAAGCGCCGCCGCGGCCAGCCGGCACCACCACGCCTGGTCGGCCGAGCCTTGGACGACCAGGCCGGCGCGCTACGGTCTGCCGCTACCAGGTCGGCCGGCCCCGCTGCACCCCGACGGCGCAGGGATGCGCGCCGTGGCAGAGTTGGTCTCAAACCGGTTGTAGCCCAATAAGGTCAGCCGTTGGTTCGCCACCACTGGTAGAGCGACGGTACGTCGGTGTTGGTCGCACGGATGTAGCTCAATATGTTTTTGTTGTCAGTGGTCCAGATGATCTCGGCGGCGTTCTGATAGGTCCCGCATGCCACCGATCCCGAATTGGTGGTGGCACTACCCTGGTGCCAGGTAGTAGGTGACTGGCCACTGTCCCCGCAAGCGGTCAGTACGTCGTCTTTGATGCTTGCCTTGAACGAGCTGGCTAAGTTGTCGCCGTTGCTGAAGAGGATGTACTTCGCCTGGGCGGGCCCGTTGGGGTCGGGGCTTTGTCCGCAAGTGAGCGCGGCCAATTCGCCGCTGGTGAGGTCCTGGTCGGTGCAGTTGTTCAGGCCGTAGCCCTTCGACAGCGAGGCGGCCAGTGTGTTGACGTCTGCCGAGCTACCGGTGTTGGTGGGGTCCGCGTTCGCCCCAACCGTACCCGCGAATGCGAAACCGCCCATGAGAACTGTAGCCGTCGCGGCCCGCAGCGCCTTGCTGAGATGAGGCATCCTAAGCTCCTTACGGTTGTCGAACCGGCGGTGCGGCCGCGCTGACATCCGGGAGTGTATTTGCGTCACTCACCGGAAACAGTGCTTTTGCTACATGGGATCGTAGGGCTATGTCCTGACTATGCACCACATTCCGCCGGAAATTGTCTTCTGGGCATCATTCTCCACACCCCGAACAACTTCGCTGCCCGATGCGGTGACGCCACGGTGCGCAACGAAAGCTGGCCATGTCCGATGAGCAAAGGACTTGGAAGACAATCATTTTGAGGCCGTTGGTGAATCCTCGATAACGTGCGCGGAGGCCGCGAATCAGTCTGCCGCGGTGTGCTCTTGGTGGGCAGCAGGTGGTAACCCAACGATCACGGGCGTGCCCGTCGCGCGACCCGTGGTGATTCGGCGAAACATGAATTTCCTATAGATGCTGCCGTCGAGGCGCTGCTCGGGGTAGGGTAAGCACCGCTTTACGCCAGTTAACTCCCCGACGACTGGAGAATCCATGACACAGCCACCGCCGCCACCGCCGCCACCCGGTTACCCGCCGCAGCAGCCCGTCGGGCAAGCGCCGAATAACTACTTGGTGTGGTCCATTTTGGTGACGCTTTTCTGCTGTCTCCCCTTCGGGATCGTGGCGATCGTCAAGTCCAGCCAGGTCAACGGGTTGTGGGCGCAGGGCCGCTATGCAGATGCGCAGGCGTCCGCCGACAGCGCCAAGAAATGGGTGACCTGGGGGGCCATCATCGGCGTCGTCGCCGGCATCGTCTATGCGATCATCGCGATTGCAGGCGGCATGGCCAATAACTCGAACGCGGCGATGCTTGCCGCGATGTTCTAAGCCTGGGTAGCGATCATGGTGACCCGCCATGGGTCGGTGCCAGTGGGTTTGGCTGCGCCACTGGTGGTGGCCGCGTCCGCGACGTTGATGTGCGCCGCGATCTGGGTGGGTGACCCGACCACGCCGAATGGGCCGCTGCCGGTATGTCCTACCAAGGCGCTGTTGGGTATCGATTGCCCCGGGTGCGGCTGTGCGCGGATGTTGTATTCGCTCATGCATGGCGACCTGCTGGCGGCCGCCAGGTTTAACGCGCTGGCTTTGGCGGCGCTGGTGCTGTTGGTGTGGGCGTACCTGGCGTGGACCTACGGCCGCGTGACGGGCCGACGAATCCGCAGCTGGCAACACCATCGCTGGTCTGCGGCGGTGACATTGTCGTTGGTGGTGGCTTGGTTTGTGGTGCGCAACATCCCGGTTGCGCCATTCAACGCGCTCTATGTCTGATCCCATAGGCGGCGGTTGATTCGCGGTCTAACCTGGGGCGGGATGGTACACAAATCGAGGACGATCCCGGCGGTCCTCGCCGTGGTCGCCCTGACCGCGTTTTTGACCGGCTGCTTTCATCGGTGCCCCAATTCGCAGCAGGGCGACCCTGCGGCGGCCGGGTTCGCCAGCGCATTGCACAACAAGGTCACGGCCGACGCGATGATGGTGCACCTGGCGAAGCTCCAGGACATCGCCAATGCCAACAATGGCACTCGTGCGGTGGGTACCCCCGGCTATGAAGCCAGCGTCGATTATGTGGTGAATACGTTGCGTAACAGCGGTTTTTACGTACAGACACCCGAGTTCTCCGCGCGGGTGTTTCACGGCGAGAAGCCGGCGGTGACGGTCGGCGGGGAGGCCGTGGAGGCGCGTGCCCTGGACTACAGTCTCGGCACCCCGCCGGACGGGGTGAGCGGGCCGCTGGTGGCCGCGCGCGCCGGGGACAGTCCGGGCTGCAAGGCCTCCGACTTTGATGGCCTGCCGGTGCGGGGCGCGGTGGTGTTGGTGGACCGCGGCACCTGCCCGTTCGCTCAGAAGGAGGATGCCGCGGCGCAGCGCGGTGCGGTGGCGATGATCGTCGCTGACAACGTCGACGAGCAGCAGATGGGCGGTACCCTCGGGCCGAACACCGTTGTGAAGATTCCGGTGGTGAGCGTGACGAAGTCCGTCGGGGTGCAGTTGCGCGCCGAGCCGGGGCCGACCACCATCAAGCTCGACGCGAGCGTCCAGAGTTTCAAGGCCCGCAACGTCATCGCGCAGACCAAGACCGGCTCGCCCGCCGACGTGGTGATGGCGGGCGCGCATCTGGACAGCGTGCCCGAGGGGCCGGGCATCAACGACAACGGGTCGGGCGTGGCCGCCGTTCTGGAAACCGCAGTGCAGCTGGGTAATTCGCCGTCGGTACACAATGCGGTGCGGTTCGGCTTCTGGGGCGCGGAGGAACTCGGACTGATCGGGTCGCGGAACTATGTGGAGTCGCTGGACCTAGACGGGCTGAAAGACATTGCGCTGTATATGAACTTCGACATGCTCGCATCACCGAACCCCGGTTACTTCACCTACGACGGAGACCAGTCACTGCCAATAGACGCCCGCGGCCAGCCGGTGGTACCGGAAGGGTCGGCCGGTATTGAGCGCACGCTGGTCGCCTACTTGAAGTCGGCCGGCAAGATCGCCCAGGATACCTCGTTCGACGGTCGTTCCGACTACGACGGATTCACCCTGGCAGGCATCCCCGCGGGCGGCCTGTTCTCCGGCGCCGAGGCCAAGAAGTCCGCCGAGCAGGCCAAACTGTGGGGCGGGACCGCCGACGAGCCGTTCGATCCGAACTATCACCAGAAAACCGATACCCTCGACCACATCGACCGAACCTCACTGGGCATCAACGGCAGCGGCGTCGCCTACGTGGTGGGGCTGTACGCGCAGGACGTTAGGGGCAAAGATGGGGTTCCGGTCATGGCGGACCGCACGCGTCACGTGCTCGGTAAGCCATGATCGGAGCCGTGATCCGTCGGCTGGGCTCAGCGCTGGTGTTGACCGGGGTGCTGGCGGCGTGCTCGCCGCCGCGCCCGGTGCCGCCGGTTGCGGCGCCGGATCTGGGACATGGATTGGTCGAAAAGGTGACCGTGGACCGGATGTTCACTCACCTGCGCGCTCTGCAAGATATCGCCAACGCCAACGGCGGGAATCGGGCGGAGGGCACACCGGGCTATGACGGCAGCGTCGACTATGTGGCGAAGGCGTTGCGCGACAGGGGTTTTAACGTGTCGACGCCACAGTTTGACCGCCTGTACGCGGTCTCGCCGGGTAAGCCGGCGGTGACGGTAGCCGGTCGCACCTTTCCGGTCGACCAGGCTTCGTTGCTGGTCCAGACACCGCCCGGCGGCCTGACCGGGCAGCCGATCCGGCCGACGCAAGCGTCGGGCTGCGCGGTCGGCGATTACCCGGCCGTGGTGCCCAAGGGTGGGATCGCCGTCGTCGACGACACTCGCTGCTCGGTGGTCGACAAGCAGAACAGCGCGCTGGCCAAGGGCGCGGTAGCGCTGATCGTGCTCAGCGCGCCCAACGGCGAGGGAGCTCCGCCCACGTTGTTCAATCGCGGTTACTTCAAGCAACTGACCGTGCCGGTAGCCGTTGTCGGTGCTTACGGCGCCACCGCGCTCGCACGTGACACCGGGCCCATACGCCTGGTGCTGGACGCGCGGAACGTCAAGATCACGTCGCGAAACGTGCTGGCGCAGACCGAGACCGGCTCGCCGAACGAGGTGATCATGGTGGGCGCGCATCTCGACAGCCCCCGCGACGGACCGGGCATCAACGACGATGGGACCGGAGTGGCCGCCGTGCTGGAAACGGCGCTACAGCTGGGCCCGTTGGCTCCGGTGAACAATGCGGTGCGGTACGTGTTCTGGGGAGCCGAGGAGGACGGGCTCAACGGCGCCATCGATTACGTGTTCGGCATGGACAGCGATCAACTCAATGACATAGCGATGTATTTGAACTTCACCATGCTGGGTTCACCCAACGCCGGCTTCTTCACCGACGATGGCGATCAGTCCGGTCCGCCCGGGCCCGGCGTCGCGTCCGGAGACGTGCCGGAAGGTTCGGCCGGCATCGAGCGCACCCTGGCCGGCTATCTCTACACGGCCGGAAAGCGGCCCGCCGATATGCCGTTGACCACCAGGGCCGACTACCACCCCTTCATGGTCGCGGGCGTGCCGATCGGGGGCATCACCGCCGGTGCCTCGCAGACGAAAACCACGGTGCAGGCGCGACTATGGGGCGGTCAGGCGGGTGTCCCGTTCGACCCCAACTACCAGAGCCCCCGGGACACGGTCGACAAGGTCAACCGGGAAGCGTTGGCGGTGATGGGTTCTGGCGTGGCGTTCGCGGTGGGCAGCTATGCGGAGTCGATCGGGGGCGTCAACGGCGTCCCGCCCCATGACAAGAGGCATCGCACGCGAATCCCGTAGCGGCGCCAGCCAGGGTGGCATACGAACGCCGGCGGTCGATGCCGCGGCACGGCCGCTGCCAATCACCGACCGTGAACGCGAGAACGCATTTTCGCCAAGCTCGGCATCGAACGCGGCGAGTCGGTCGTGCACTTAGCCAGGACCCGGTCCGGGGCTGAAGTCGATGTGAACAACTCGCCGCACCTGGTGCCGGCCGTTAACGGCTGACAAAACCTTTTTCGAAGGTTCGAAATTTGGCGCGAACCGTGGGCGGACTCAGGTACGGTCTGCGAAAACCTGGCGGTGGAGGTTCGACTTCGGGTGCAAACGGAGAGCGGGTCGGAGTGGCCGATTGTGGCCCGGGATACCGAGCTGCGCCGAGCGTTGGCAGCGCTCGACGGCGGTGCGGAGTTCCATGGCGTGGCGTTGGTCGGCGATAGCGGGGTTGGCAAATCGACACTGGCTCGCGCCGTTGCCGACTCTCTCGAGTCGGGCGGGGCGACGGTGCGGCATGTGCTGGGCACCCAAACCGGCTCCACGGTGCCGTTGGGCGCGTTCTATCGGTCGGTGACCATCGACGCACCGCAGGAACCGGCCGCCATGCTCGCGGCCGCGCAAAGAGCCCTGGAGCGGGAAGAGAACCTGGTCGTCGTCGTCGACGACGCGCAGTTGCTCGATCCGTTGTCGTCGACGCTGGTGCACCAACTTGCCGCCGGCGGCAGTGCACGATTGATCGTGACGATCCGGTCCGGCGATTTGGTGCCCGACGCGGTGACGACGCTGTTGAAAGAGCGGTTGTTGCTGAGTCTGCGCGTTGAGGCATTTACCCGGGAGCAGACCGAGGTGCTCGCCCGCGCTGTGCTCGGCGGCGCCGTGGATACCAGGCTGATCAACGAGTTACATGGCCAGACCGCGGGCAGCCCGCTGCTGTTGCGTGGCTTGCTGGATGCGGGTCGGGAAAGTGGTGTGTTGGTGCGCACGGATACGGGCTGGCAACTTCGAGGTGCGCTGCGTGCCGACCGCCAACTTCACGATCTGCTGGAGTTTCGCCTGCAGTCCTTTGCGCCTCAGGAATTGGAGGCGGTAGAGATTCTGGCGGCTGCCGAGGTGCTGGACTGGGAGATCCTGCGCGGGCTTTGCGATGCCGACGTGGTGGGACGCCTTGAGCGCCGTGGAGTAATCCAGGTGGTTGCCGACGGGTCACACACGGTGGCGCGGTTGTGTCACCCGATCTTGGGTAAGGCGGCAATCCGACACGCCGGAGTGGTGCGTTCGCGACAGCTCACTAGCGCACTGGCACAACAACTTCAGAAGCAGATGCAGACACAGGAGGAGCGGTCGGGGTTGCCTGACGTGCGCACCCGGATACAGCTGGCACAGTTGATGATGCGAAGCGATCTGTCGCCAGACCTCGGCCTGATCGTCGACGCGGCGGCGAGCGCGGTGACCATGTCGGACATCGCTTGCGGTGAGGAGCTGGCCCGATACGCATTCGAGCATGGCGGTGGCCTGAAGGCCGCGATCGTGCTTGCTGAGGCGATGGGTTGGCAGGGACGGAGCGCCGAGGTCGAGGCGGCGCTTAATGCCGTCGACCCCGATGGTGCCGATGAGTGGCTGATCGTGCGGTGGGGCTGTCTGCGTGCCGCGAATCTCTTCTTCAGCTGCAGGCGGGTCGAGCCGGCACGGCTGGCACTCGCGGACGTGAGGGCGCGTGTTGATTCTGAGGAGCTGCTCCCGCTCGTCACGGCCATGGAAGCGGCGTTTGCCTGCTTTTCCGGTGACGTCCGGACGGCACTGGACCTCGGGTTCGCCGTGTGTACATCCGATGTGCAACCGGTGGTGAGGATGTGGGCGACTACGTGGACGTGTTGGGCGTTGGCCCTCACCGGGCGGTTTGCCGAAGTCCAGCGCGTAGCGGATGCGGGTCGGGCAGTTGTGTTCGATCAATCGGGACCGTTCCGGTTTGTCATGGGTTTGGCCGAGGTCGTGGCATTGACGGCCGCCGGTGATCATCTGGCGGCCGAACGGGTTCGGGAACGCTATGTTCCGAGGACCAGGGTCTGGCCTGGTGCAGATGCGTTCCTGCACGCCATGCTCGGACTGGTGCAGTCTGCCCGCGGTGCGTTGCCGTCCGCGTGTTCTTCGTTTCGGGATTCGATATCGGCGATGTCGCGTGGTTTTCCGTCGGGCTGGTTCATGCTGGTGGAGGCGTGGTCGGCGCAGGCCGAAGGCGCGCGGGGAGATGCTGAGGCTGCCGCCGCGGCGCTGCGCAGGTCGGAGGAGGCCTACGGTCCACAGGTCGCGGTGTTCTTGCCGGAACTCGAGCTGGCCCGGGCCTGGGAGCGGGCCTCGGTCGGCCAGACGGTGGCCGCGCAGACTCACGCGGTGCGTGCCGCGCAGATCGCGCGACAATCCGGGATGTATGCCGTGGAGATGCGCGCGCTGCACACCGCGGTGCGGTTCGATGACCGTTCGCAATCCGAGCGGCTGGCGGAGCTGGCCGAGACACTGGACACTAAGTTGGCGCAGGCGATCGCGGGGCACGCTCGGGGGTTGGCCGACCACGACGGCGATGTGCTCGACGCCGCGGCCGACCGGTTCGCTGCCATGGGCGCGGTGGCGCTGGCCGCCGACGCGTCAGCCCAGGCGGCGGGTGAACACGCGCGCACCGGCCAGCGCGGCAAGGAAATACGGTCTTCGACCCGCGCGCACTGGGTGGCCAGGCAGGCCGGAATACGCACGCCCGCGGTCCGTTCCGTGGCCCAACCGCTGCCGATTACCGACCGTGAACGTGAGATCGTGATGCTGGCTGCGGCTGGTTTGTCCAACCGTCAGATCGCCGATCGGCTGGTTGTCTCGGTGCGGACGGTGGAGGGACACGTTTATCGCACCTTCGCCAAACTCGGCATCGAGCGCCGCGAGCAACTCATCCACCTAGTAGGTCTCGCTTCGCAGGAGACTTAAACAGGGCATCCGACGTTTGTGCAGCGGTGAGCGGGTCGAAGTGGCCGATAATCGCCCGTTACTTTCCAGCCTGCAGCGGAGACTCGTAGCCGACTGGTTCAATCCCAGTATCGCGCACCAGAGTTCTCGCAGTTCAGAGCCACTATATAGCTTTCAAACCATTCTCTTCCGCCACCGGCGCCACGGCGAACTCCCCTCAGGCTCATCGTGGCACCTGTTTTGCTAGTCCAGTGGTTCCAGCTCGTCACTTAGCTGCGGTAAGCGGTGCACCGCCAACGCGATCGTCGCTGGGGCCAACACTCCCGTCGCACAAACCAGCGCCTTGGTCGGGCAAGTCAGCCGGTCGATCGCCATTCGTTTTGCGCGCGGGCGGTGCTCCTCCATCTATATATCCATCCGGTTCTGGGCTTCGTAATCGGCGAATCGCGGCGCGGCCGTGTTGCTCAAGTTGTCGGATGTGTTCGTCGCAGCCACACAGCAGGTCCCTCGTTTGGTAAGTGGCTTCTGTTGCGCGGCCGGTTTCAATGCACACGGCGCAGAGAGGAACGATAGAACCGCGGTCGAGCGGTGTGCTCAGTGTTTGGCCGGCCGGTAGATCGCAAGACAGCGTGCGGTGACGAAGGCTTCGCGCGCTGCGCGGCAGAAGTCGCAGCATTGGGCGAAGGCGCCGAATGGTGAGGTTGTTCATGATGTCACCTCGACTGTTGATCCCGCGCCGGACCGGGCCGGTGATTCCATCGTGTCAGCGAGCCCGCGCGCGGACACGAGTAGTTCACTACTCGATCACTACTCGATTTTTTCACGCCACCAGTCGCGCCCCGGCCCCCGATGTACCAAACAACCGGGGCCGGGCCACCCACTCTCAGCCAGCGCGCCAAGCCCGGGCGGCGAAGGGTAACCGGCCGCCCGCTGAACCGCACCGAACCCCGCGCTTACCGCGTCCGCGGGACGCGAAGCCGCATGAGCCGCCGCACCCGCGACTCCGCGTTGCTCATCCGCTTGGCTGACCCGCGTGCGACCTATGCCGATTTCCGCCTACCACAATGTGGTTCGATTCGAATCACATTGCAGCTGTTGGTGATCGGAGGGGTGCCGCGTTAGCGCCGCGCCGGTAGCCGCGGGTGGTCAACTACGGGGTTGGTTTGGGCTGTCACCGTTAGCCAAGGGATCTAGAATGAGATCCCCTTGTTGCTGCCGTGCAGCCCGGTCGGGATGAGGTTCGTCATGAGTATGCGCGGGCGGAATCGACGTCAATGTGCCGGTGGTCGCCTTCGCGCGGCGATCGCGTCGCTGAAGGCGGCAATCGCCTGCGCGGGGGCAGTACTCATCGCGGCGGGCTGCGCCACTTTCGTCGACGGCCGCGCTCTGTCGATGCTCAACGACCCATTCCGGGTGGGCGGTCTGGCCGCGACCAATGGTCCCAGCGGGATCCGTTCGAACGCGCCCAGTCCGACCGGCACGGTGGTCAACACCGACAACGGGGCGATCGACAAGTTGTCGTTGCTGTCGGTCAACGACATCGAGGAGTACTGGCAGTCGGTGTACAGCCAATCGCTGAAGGGAACTTTCGTTCCGGTCGGCAAGCTGGTTTCCTACGACTCCAATGATCCCAACAGCCCGGTCGTCTGCCACGCCGACACCTACAAGCTCGTCAACGCCTTTTTCACCTCGCGCTGCAACCTGATCGCCTGGGATCGCGGGGTGTTCATGCCTGTTGCGCAACGCTATTTCGGTGACATGTCCGTCAATGCCGTAGTGGCTCACGAATTCGGGCACGCCTTGCAGCAGATGGCGAAGCTGGTGACCGGGAAAGACCCGACCATCGTCCGTGAGCAACAGGCCGATTGCTTCGCGGGCGTCTACCTGTTTTGGGTGGCCGATGGTAAGTCGCCACGCTTCACGCTGAGCACCGCCGACGGGCTCGACCACGTGCTGGCCGGAATCATTACCACCCGCGACCCGGTCATGGACGCCGATACCGAAAACGATGACGAACATGGGTCCGCCCTGGATCGGGTCAGTGCCTTCCAGATGGGCTTTATCGACGGCGCCTCCGCTTGCGCGGGGATCAACGTGCGGGAGATCGAGCAGCGCCGCGGTGACCTGCCGACGACCTTGCGGGTGGACACCAGCGGGGACACGGAGACCGGTGAGGTCGCGATCGACGACGACACCTTGTCGACGCTGATGGAACTTATGGGAAAGATCTTCTCCCCGCAGAATCCACCGACGTTGTCCTACAAGCCAGCTGATTGCCCGGACGCCAAAGCGAGTCCGCCGGCGTCCTACTGTCCGAGTACCAACACCATCGTGATCGACCTGCCCGCGCTGGCGACGATGGGCAAGGTCGCCGACGAGAAGGAAGACACCCTCCCGCAAGGTGACGACACCGCCCTGTCGATCGTGATGTCGAGGTACGCGTTGGCGGTGCAACACGAACGCGGCCTACCGATGCAGAGCCCGTGGACCGCGCTTCGGACCGCCTGCCTGACCGGCGTTGTGCACCGCAAGATGGCCGAACCCATTGACCTGCCGTCCCATAAGCAGCTTCAGCTGTCTGCCGGTGACCTCGACGAAGCCGTTGCCGGACTGCTCACCAACCACCTTGTCGCCAGCGACGCCGACGGGACCAGCGTTCCGGCCGGCTTCACCCGCATTTCCGCGTTCCGTGGCGGCGTGGTCGGCAACATGGACGCGTGCTACTCGCGTTATCCCGGATAGGGCGCGAGGCGGCCTAGGCGATCTCAGAGAGCCTGGGAATCAGTTGATCGCCGAGGCGGCGGACGAAGCCGACTGGGTCGGGGTTTCCGGGCAGGGGACCGACATTGATCATCTCGACGCCCAGCTCCGCATAGCGTTCCACGGTCTTCATGTACCCGGTGGTGTCCCCGAACGGGTCGTTGAGAACGCCGACCGTCTTGCGGATTTCGCCGGGATCTCTGCCCAATGTATCGCAGTGGCGATGCAGCACGTCGATCTTGTGCCTCAGCTCGTCGACGCCCGAGACCGTGCTGTTCCAGATGTCGGCATACTGCGCGACCAGCCGCAGCGTCTTCTTCTCGCCGCTGCCGCCGATCAGAATCGGCGGCAGCCGAATCGGTTGCGGCGCACAGATTGTTTCGGCCAGCTGATAGTGCTTGCCGTTGTACGGCCCGTCGTTGTCGCTCCACATCTGCCGGCAGATCTGCAGCGTCTCTTCAAGCATCTCGAACCGCGCGCTTATCGGCGGATACGGAATGCCAAGCGCGACATGCTCGCGTTCGTACCATGCGGCACCGAGTCCCAACATCGACCGGCCTCCGGACAGCACATCGAGCGTGGTCACCGCTTTGGCCAGCACGCCGGGATAGCGATAGGTGACCCCGGTGACCAGTAAGGTCAGGTCGATCGTGGTGGTCTGTCCGGCCAGGAAACCCAAAGACGTATAGCCCTCCAGGAACGGATCGTCGGCGCGTCCAACGTTTTCCATCTGGAAGAAATGGTCGGCCAGGGTGAACATCGTGGCCCCGCCCTGCTCGGCCGCCTTGGCCGCGGCGGCCAGCGTCGGGCCCAACTTGGCTGGATCCCCTGGCAGAAAATCGATGAAATGCACTCCTAATTCCATCGCGGATATCCCCTATTCGTGCCTTGTTTTTCGGTTAAGCCTCTTCCGGAACCGCTGAGCACCGCCGTCAGGCACCCGAGGCGTCTTCTTCAGGCGATTGCGTAGTCGCTCAACGGGAAGGTCGAGCCTTCCTCCACCGCATTGCGGGTCGAAGTGGGCCGTAGCAGTGTCGCCTCGCCGCTGTCGTTGAAGTAGTAGGACCGCGATGTGGCGCAGTCGCCGGCGTAGAACACCGAGTTATCCAGCAGTTGAGTCATCCGGTCCAGGAAGCGGGTGTTGGCTTCTTCGGTCACCTCGAACATCGTTGCGCCCCTGCGCTTTACCTCGCTCAAGAGCCGGTCCATGTGCCGCATCTGGTATTCCATTGTGTTGAAGAACGACAGCCCGGAAAAAGCGTACGGACTGGCCAGGCTCAGGTAATTGGGGAAGTACGGGATCGACACTCCCTGGTAGGCCTGGAACCTGTTGTCGCGCCACCATTTTCCCAGGTTTCGGCCTTCGCGACCGACGACCTCGATGGCCGGGAAGTTGGCCTCCCACAGGTCGAATCCGGTGGCCAGCACCAGGGTGTCGATGACAGTCTTGTGCCCGTCAGCGGTGACGATGCCGTCGGGCACGATCCGCTCGATCGAATTGGTCTCCAGGTGCACGTGAGGTTTTGTCAACGCGGGGTAGTAGCTGTTGGACCAGGTGGGCCGCTTGCAGCCGAAGTCGTAGTCGGGAGTCAGCTTGCGCCGCAGCTCCTTGTCGCGCACCAAGATGAACCGGTTGATCTTGGCCAGATCCGCGGCAGCGATGTTCAGCCGTCGGAACTGCCGGTAGTGCAGCACACCGGTCACCATCATCAGCTCGAAGAGGGTGTCGGTCACCAGCCGGAAGGTCCGGTGCACCAGTGGTACCCGGGCGAACACGTGCCGCAGCCATACCGGGATGGCGAAGTCGATCTTGGGCACCACATGGATCGCGGTGCGCTGATACACGGTTAGCTCGGCGACTTGCCGGGCGAGCTCGGGAATCAGCTGCACCGCCGTGGCGCCGGTGCCGATTATTCCGACCCGACGACCCTCGAAATCGTAACTGTCGTCCCACGCCGTGGTGTGGATGACCTTGCCATCGAAGCTGGCGATACCCGGGATGTCGGGTGTGTGCGGTTGGGAGAGGAAGCCGGTCGCGGTGATCAGAAAGCGTGTCGTCAGGTTTTCGCCGCTGGCCAGCGCCACCCGCCACAGCTGGGCGTCCTCGTCCCAGCGTGCGCCTTCGACCGTGGTGTTGAACCGGATGTAACGGCGCACGTCGTACTTATCGGCGACGTGTTCGGCGTAGTGCTTGAGCTCGGAACCCGGCGCGAACACCCGTGACCAGTAGGGATTGGGTTCGAACCAGTACGAGTAGGTCGTAGAAGGGATGTCGACCGCCAGACCAGGGTAGCGGTTGACATGCCAAGTCCCACCGAGGTCCGCCTCGCGGTCGAGGATGACGATGTTGTCGTAGCCGAGCCGCCTGAGCTGGATCGCGGCGCCGATGCCGCCGAAGCCGGCGCCCACGATGATGACGTCGTGGGGCGATGAGTCCACGAACCGACGATACCGTACCCGCGGCACCGGCAAATGCTGCCGCGGTCACGACCGGGTCACCTCCCAGCGGCTCCCCGCAGCAGGCGCAGCGCCCCGTCGACCGCCAGCGCGGGCACGTCGAGCGTCTTCGAGCGCAGGTCGTGCCGAGCGCCGCTGATCTCGACGACTTCGGTCGGGGCCGGTATCAGCGCGGCGGCGGCGCGCACTTCCTCGAGCGTGCCGAACGGATCCGATGTTCCGTGGGTGAACACCGCCGGCACGGTGATGTCCGGCAGGTGCTCGGTGCGGGCACGCTCCGGTTTGCCCGGCGGATGGACCGGATAGGAGAACAGCGTCAGTACGTCTATCTTGATCGGGGACGCCTCCCGGCCGGCCACCACCATGGATGTCTGCCGGCCGCCGTAGGAATGCCCGCCGGCGATCATCGGGCCGTCGGCAAGGCTGCGGCACAACGTGATCGCCTCGACGATCCCGGCACGGTCGGTGGCGACCGAGCCGGACGGTGGACCGGTGGGCCGGCGCCGGCGGTAGGGCAGGTTGTAGCGCACCGCCAACCAGCCACGCCGCGCCCATTCGTGGCAAACCTGTTGCAGCAGTGGGGAATCTCGGTTACCACCGGCGCCGTGGGTAAGCACCACCACCCCTGTTGGGTGGCCGCTGGGTTCGTGCGCCACTCCGGCGATGTGCTCGAGATTCATGACAACCGAAACAGTGGGGAGACCGGGCCGTGGCCACGACCCAGCGGATAGGCGGCGCGCAAGCATTCGGTGACCCATCGCTTCCCGAAAGCGACCGCATCGGGGACGGTGAATCCGTGTGCCAGCGCGCAAGCGACCGCAGTGGCAAGCGTGTCACCACCGCCGTGGTCATTGCCGGTACGCAAGCGCTGCGAGTCGAACTCGTAGAAGTCGGCACCGTCATAGAGCAGGTCGCGGCTGCGATCAGATGACCGCAGGTGCCCGCCCTTGACCAGCGCCCACTGCGGGCCAAGCGCGTGCAGTGCCTTGGCCGCCGCGCGCTGCGACGTCGAGTCGATGACTTCGATGTCTACCAGTAGCCGCACCTCGTCGAGGTTCGGCGTCACCAGCGTGGCCAACGGAAACAGTTGATCGCGAAGCGAATCCAGGGCCGACGCCTCCAGCAGCGGGTCTCCGTGCATGGATGCGCAGACCGGATCGACGATGAGCGGAACCGTCAACTCCAGCCGCCGCCAGGTGTCGGCCACCGTGGCGATGATGTCGGCCGACGCCAGCATCCCGGTCTTTGCGGACTGGATGCCGATGTCGGTGACCACGGCTTCGATCTGACCGGTGACAACATCGCCGGGCACCTGGTGAAAGCTCTTGACACCCAACGTGTTCTGCACGGTAACCGCGGTAACCGCGACGCACGCATGCACACCGAGCAGCGCCATGGTGCGCATGTCGGCCTGGATGCCGGCGCCGCCCCCGGAGTCCGATCCGGCGATGGTCAGCACGCGCGCGGGCGTGGTGCCCGGCGGCGCCAGCGGCAAGTAGCTCACTGCGTGATCGGGAGATACACCCGGTTGCCGTGGTCGGCGAACTCGCGTGACTTTTCCGCCATGCCTTCCTGCAGCGCCGCCTCGATCGCTTCCTCGCTGTCGAGCCCATGGGCGGCCGCGTAGTCCCGGACGTCTTGGGTAATGCGCATCGAGCAGAACTTGGGGCCACACATCGAGCAGAAGTGAGCGGTCTTGGCGGGTTCGGCCGGCAGCGTCTCGTCGTGGAATTCCCGTGCAGTGTCGGGATCCAGCGACAACGCGAACTGGTCGTGCCAGCGGAACTCGAAGCGCGCGGTGCTCAACGCGTCGTCGCGCTCCTGGGCGCGGGGGTGACCCTTGGCCAGGTCCGCTGAGTGCGCGGCGATCTTGTAGGCGATCACCCCGTCCTTGACGTCCTTGCGGTCCGGCAGCCCGAGGTGTTCCTTCGGGGTCACGTAGCACAGCATCGCGGTGCCGGCTTGGGCGATGATGGCCGCCCCGATCGCCGAAGTGATGTGGTCATAAGCCGGCGCGATGTCGGTGGCCAGCGGACCGAGCGTATAGAACGGTGCCTCCTCGCAGAGCTCTTCTTCCAGCCGTACGTTCTCGACGATCTTGTGCATCGGGATATGCCCGGGTCCCTCGATCATCACCTGTGCGCCATGGGATTTGGCGATCTTGGTCAGCTCGCCCAGGGTGCGCAGTTCGGCGAACTGCGCGGCGTCGTTGGCGTCGGCGATCGAACCCGGCCGCAGCCCGTCACCCAGCGAGAACGTGACGTCGTAGCGCGCGAAGATGTCGCAAAGCTCCTCGAAGTTGGTGTAGAGGAACGACTCCTGATGGTGGGCCAGGCACCAGGCCGCCATGATCGACCCGCCGCGGGACACGATGCCGGTGACCCGCTTGGCGGTCAGCGGCACATACCGCAGCAGCACGCCGGCGTGCACGGTCATGTAGTCCACACCCTGCTCGCACTGTTCGATCACCGTGTCGCGGTAGATCTCCCAGGTCAGTGCGGTCGGATCTCCTTTGGCCTTTTCCAGCGCCTGGTAGATCGGCACCGTGCCGACCGGCACCGGCGAATTGCGCAGGATCCATTCGCGGGTTTCGTGGATGTTCTTACCGGTGGACAGGTCCATGATGGTGTCGGCGCCCCAGCGGGTGGCCCACACCATCTTGTCGACCTCCTCGGCGATGGACGACGTCACCGCCGAGTTGCCGATGTTCGCGTTGACCTTGACCGCGAACGCCTTGCCGATGATCATCGGCTCGCTCTCGGCATGGTTGTGGTTGGCCGGGATCACCGCGCGGCCGCGAGCGACCTCGTCACGCACCAGCTCGGCGGGCATGTCCTCACGGGCGGCGATGAACGCCATCTCGGCGGTGACCTCGCCGGCGCGGGCGCGCTGCAGTTGGGTGCCGCGGTCGCGGACGACCGCGGGCCGCGGGGGCAGCCCGGACGTTAAATCGATCACCGCGTCCGGATCGGTGTAGGGCCCGGAGGTGTCATAAAGGTCGAAGTGATCCCCGGTGGACAGGTTGACCCGTCGCAACGGAACCCGCAGACGAGCCCCGCCCGGGCCCGCTACTTCGCGATAAGCCTTGCTGCTGCCCGCGATGGGTCCGGTGGTCACGGACATCGGGTCGACGGTTACGGTCATTTTGTCATCTCCCTACGCCGGCATAACCCGGTCAGGTTCGTACGGTCGACGGCCCCAAGCCGTCCTCTCAGCGCACTCGGCGTGCGCTCCCGCGCTATTGGTTGATGCGATCGCCCGCACGCGAGGTTACCCCCACTTCAGGCAACGCGGCACGCGGGCGGGGGAACCGGTGAAAATCACCGAAATCGCCGACGGTGGGACGGCCTTTCTGTTAGAGCGGTAGGCGGGGATAGCCGGCGAATGAGAGGATGCAAACGTGCAACAGCCCACGCGATCGGGCGCGGCGACATCCACCGGAAACCGCAGCCAGCCAGCCGGGGCAAGCGAGGCTGCCACTAGGTACTTGAACGTCGGCAGCTTCCGCTTCTGGTTCGTCGGTCAACGCTGGGAATGGTCGGACGAGGTGGCGCGGATGCACGGCTACGAACCGGGGACCGTAGCGCCGACGACAAAACTGCTGCTGTCGCACAAGCATCCCGACGACCGCGCGCATGTCCAGGATCTGCTCGACTACGCCTTGCAGTCGGAGGGGTCGTTTTCGAGTCGTCACCGGTTTATCGACACCGCGGGCACGGTGCACGACGCGATTGTGGTGGCCGACCGCATGCTGGAGGAGTCGGGCGCGGTGTTGGGCACCGCCGGCTACTACATCGACCTCACCACTACCTTCGACGAGACCCGGCACGAGACTCGACAGGAAGTGCTCGACGAGGCCCTGCCGGACCTATTCGAGAACCGCGCGGCGATTGAGCAGGCCAAGGGCGTGCTGATGTATATCTACCGGGTCAGCGCCGAGCAGGCCTTCCGCGTCCTGCAGTGGCGGTCGCAAGAGACCAATGTGAAGCTGCGTGCCCTGGCCAGGCAACTGCTCGTCGATGTCAAAGAACTGGAATCCCCGATGGCCGCCGTCCAAAGTCAGTTCGACCATTTGTTGCTGACGGTGCACGAACGAATCCCTCCCGAGTCCGCCGGATAGCCTAATCGGGGACGGCTCGATGCTGCGTATCCGGTAGCTGCACGTTGCGGCTGGATTTTGGTCACGTTCGAGGCGGCGAAAGGGCGTGGAATTGCTGGCGGTCGACCACGAGGTCCGTGAGGACGCGGTACTGGTGCACGTCGAGGGCGATGTCGACTCCAGCACCGTCGAGGAGCTCAGCGCTCACCTGGCCGCCGCGCTGCGGTCCGCCGCGACGCACCCGGCCCGGCTGGTCATCGTCGACCTGCAACGGGTGACCTTCTTCGGAAGCGCAGCCTTGAACGCGGTGCTCGACTGCCATGAGGAAGGCAAGGAATCCGGTACGGCGGTCCGCCTGGTGGCGGCTCATGACAACGTGCTTCGACCGATTGAGGTGACGGAGCTGGATTGCATCCTCGACATTTATCCGACGCTGTCCGACGCACTGCACCGCAAGCGACAGCAATGAACCCGCTGCCGGCCGACCTGGCGGCTGCCGTCACGTTGGGCGGCGAGATGGGCCGCCGGTTCGCCGAATTCGACTGGGACGCCCATCCGTTGGGATCGCCGCAAGCCTGGCCAAGCGAGGTGCGTGCGGCAGTGGCAGTGACCCTGACTTCGCGCTTCCCTATCGTGCTGTGGTTGGGGCCTGCGGATCTCTTCCTGATGTACAACGACGCCTACGCCCAGATCTTGGGGGACAAACACCCCGCGGCCCTGGGCCGCCCCGCAGAGCAGGTGTGGTGGGAGATCTGGGGACAGATTTTCCCGATGCTCAGCAGCGTCTTCGACACCGGCGTCGCGACCTGGTCCGACGACTTGATGTTGCCGCTAGTGACCGGCGGCCACCCGCAGGAGCGGTACTTCACTTTCACCTACAGCCCCATCATCGGCGGCAATGGCGCGATCACGGCCATCTTCTGTGCGGTAATTGAAACGACCGAACGGGTGCTGAGTGATCGTCGTCTGCATTTGGTCAATGCGGTGGGGGCGGCGGTTGTGGATACCCGCACCGTCGACGACGCGGTGGCCGCGGCGGTCGCGGTGTGTACCGACCAGGCCGCCGATCTACCGTTCGTCGCCGCCTACGTCGGTGACGCCGGCCTGCGCGGAGCGACGCCATCGGTGCTGCCACTGCTGCCTCGCACGCTGGCGGAGCTGATCCGCGCAAACATGCAGCCGGAATCGCGGGCGGCGGTGCAGATGATCGAACCGGTCGCGTCGATGATCCCCGGCATCGACGAGGCGTTGGGCGACGACTGCCCGGACCAGGCGCTGGTGCTCCCGCTGGGCGAGGGCCCGACCGCCGGGGCCCTGGTGGTCGGAATCAGCCCGCGTCTTGAGCTGGATGCGCTGTACCGCGGGCTTTGCCAACTGATCGCCGACCAGCTGTCCTCAACGTTCGCGTCGATCGTCTCCTATGAACAGCAGCTCCAGCGCGCCGACGCGCTCGCCGAATTGGATCGGGCGAAGACGGCGTTTTTGACCAACGTCAGCCACGAGTTCCGCACGCCGCTGACCCTGCTGCTCGGGCCGCTCGATGATGCTCTCTCCGATGCGCCGCCGGATAGCGTCCTGGCGGACCGGCTGAGCACCGCAGAACGCAATGCGCGGCGTCTGCAGCGGTTGGTCGACTCGTTGCTCGATTTCTCTCGTATCGAAGCGGGGCGGGCGAACGCGAGGCTGGTGTGTACCGATGTCGGTGCGCTGACCTCACACATAGCGTCGTCGTTCACTGAGCTGTGTCATCGCGCGGGACTTGACCTGGTGCTGGACTGCGATCCGGCGCTGGCCGACATCGATCCGGGCATGTGGGAAACGATCGTTCTCAACCTGCTTTCCAATGCGGTCAAATACACCCCGCAAGGCTCGATTCGGGTCGAGGTGCGCGCCGGTGCGACGGACTGCCGGATTGCGGTGCGCGACACCGGTGTCGGGATCGCCGCCGAGGACCTGGACCGCCTGTTCGAGCGCTTCTACCGGGCCGACAACGTACACGGCCGCAGCGTGGAGGGCGCCGGAATCGGACTCGCCCTCGTACGCGGGCTCGTCGAGCTGCAACGCGGGACGGTGGAGATCGACAGCGAACTGGATCGCGGAACGACGGTGACCATCCGGCTGCCGCGTGCGGTCGAGGGCACGGCGGTCGATCAGTCGCCCGCGGTGCCGCAGGACGAAACCAATCCGTACGTGGCCGAGGCAAGGCAGTGGCTGACGGCCGTTTCGGATCCCGATGCTGCGACGATCGCACCCGACGGGCGTCGCCAGGTGGTGCTGATCGCCGACGACAACGCCGACATGCGGGCACACCTGGACCGAGTGCTGTCGGCCCGCTGGGAGACGGTTCTGGTCGCCGACGGCGAGTCGGCACTGAGCGCGACCCGCAAGCTGCACCCAGACGCGATCGTCACCGATGTGATGATGCCGGGCCTGAACGGCTTCGAATTGGTTGCGGCGGTTCGCGCGGATCCGGCACTGGCGGCCACGCCGGTCCTCATGCTGTCCGCCCGGGCCGGAACGGAGGCCGTCAACGAAGGCTTCGCCGGCGGGGCCGACGACTATCTGCCGAAGCCGTTCCGCTCGCAGGAGCTGGTGGACCGCGTGGCGTCCCGGTTGTCCGCGGTTGCCCGAGAGCGCGACCGCCAGCGGCGTGAGACGCAGCTGCGGCTTGCCTCCGATCTGGTGCGACTCGACTCCGCGCTGCAGGCCACCGACTCGGTCGCCGGGATCCTGGATGCCTTGCTCAACTCCCCATTCGGTTCCGGCGATGCCGCCGCCGTGACAATCGGAGTAATCGATGGAGAGCACCACGTCCGGTTCGAATACGCCGGCGACCTCCCCGCGGAACTGCGCGACAGATACCACGTGGCCGCGCTCGATTCCCCGTTGGTCGGAGTCGACGTCATAAACAGCGGTGAACCGATGGTCGTCACCGACACGTTTGAACTTCCCCCGCGCTATCAGCACGTGGTGCAGGACACCGCGGCCAGTGTCCGCGCGTCAGTCGCTCATCCGTTGCGGGACAACTCGGGTCGCGTCATCGGTGTGCTGGCCTTGCTATGGCCCACGCCGCGCCAGTTCGAACCGGCCGATCTCGATACGTTCAGCCGGATGGCCGAGCTCACCTCCTCGGCCCTGGACCGGATCCGCGTCATGGCGCGCGAACACCGGATCGCCGTCGACTTCCAAGAGCATCTGCTCGACTTGGATCGCGGCTCGACCGCCGCAGTCGTAGCTGCCGTCTACCAGCCCGCCGGTGAAACGATGCGCGTCGGCGGCGACTGGTATTCGGTCACCCCGCTGGGCCGCGCGGGCAGGATCGCGATATCGGTCGGTGACGTCGTCGGACACGGCTTGGCCGCCGCAATCGTGATGAGCAGATTGCGTGCCGCGGTGGCCGCCTCGGCGCTCAGCGCGGCCGAACCGGCGGCCGTGCTGGGCGCACTGGACCGATATGCAGCCAGCGTCACCGGCGCTCGCTGCGCGACGGTGGCCTACGCCCTCGTCGACACCGAAGGCGGCGCGGGTGGCGCCACCATCAGCTATAGCTGCGCGGGGCATCCCTATCCGTTGCTGGTCCCTCCGGACGGCCGTCCGGTCTTCCTCGGGTCTGGCCGGCGTCCCCCGGTAGCCGTCCAGGAGAACGATGCGGAAATCCACCCCACCGACGCCACCGCCACGGCGGACCTGCCACCGGGAGGCTTGATCCTCCTCTACACCGACGGACTCATCGAGCGGGCCGGCGAAACCCTCGACGACGGATTCGCCCGGCTGAAGTCCGCGGCCGCCGAGTGCGCCGATCTGCCCGTCGAATCCGTCTGCGCCGAGTTGCTCTCCCGGCTGACCCCGCCGACGGGCTATCGCGACGACGTCGTGGTACTCGCACTCCGTCCGAGCCACGTAGCCGCGCGCAGCTTCGCCACCGTGCTGCCGGCCGCGCCGGCCCAAATCCCCGTCGCGCGCGACCAGCTGCGGGATTGGCTGAGCGGCACTGCCGTCGTCCCGCGTCGCGAACGCGACATCTTGTTGGCGACGGGCGAAGCGGTCACCAACGCGATCGAACACGGCAGCCACGGCAAGCCACGCGGAACGGTGTCCATCGAGGCCTTCCTGCGGCGGGAAACGGTCGAGGTCACCATCAGCGACACCGGCCGGTGGGTTGGCGATTCCTCGGCCAGCCTGCGCAGCCGACGGCGCGGGCGCGGGCTCACCCTGATCGGTGGACTGGCCGATCACGTCGACACCGTCCGGACTTCCGGAGGCACTCGGGTCACGCTGCGCTTCGACCAGGCGGTCGCTAGTGGGTCGGGCCCCGGAAGCGACTAGAGCTCTTCCATCGCTTCGCCCAGTTCCTCCAGGATCTTGTTGTGGTGGCTGCTCGCCAGCAGATGTCCGGCGGCGATGACCAAGGCGACCGGCCAGTCGATGAGTTCGAGCGCCGCCAGGGCGACCAGGCCGCCAAAGTAGGCCAATTGCTCGGGCCGCGGTATCTCCATCTGCCCCACCACCGGCAGGTTCACCACGAAGGTCTCGCCTTCGCGGATCTTCTGCACGGCCTCGCGCTGAGGTGTCCCCCTGCGCGACTTGTTTTCCGCCATCATTCGCCTTTCAGTAACTAAGGGTTTGCCGCCTCGCCGGGTCGTCAGGTCAACGTCGTACTTATGTCGACGAAGGAGTCCGTGGGCGACCCGCTGGTTTCGTCGATTGCTTCGGTGCTGAAGGTGCCGCTAGTGGAACTCTATGCGCTGCTTTGGCGCGTCGGGGTGGTCGAGATTCGGCATCGGGACCGGACACCTCACCGTTCGTCGAGGGCGTACCAGGCCCGGACGGTTTTGTGTCCGACGTGCCCCAACCTTCGCCGGCACGAGTCAGAGCGGCTATCGCGACGGCCGGCACAGCGGCGGCCCATCGAGCCTGCCCCCAACCGAGCGGACCCAGCGGTGTGCGGCCGAGCAATCGGCTGACCGTTTAGTTGGTGCTGCGCAACTCGGCGGCACCCGCCCGCCGTCCGGCCGCCTTCTTGGCCGCCGGCTTACTGGCGGCTTTTTCAGGGACCGCCTTTTTTGGCGCCGGCTCGGACGGCACCGGCTTAAGGGTCGCCTTGGCCGATGCGCGTGTCTCGGGCTTGCGATGCATCTTGTGCAACAGCAACGCGCCGCCTCCGACCGCCAACAGCACCGGCCACTCGACCAGGCCGGCAACGCCGAGCGCACCCAAAGCCAACGCGGCCGCCGGCGTCGAATGGCTGCCACTGCTGACTCCGCGCTTGATACCTTCCGCGGCTCCAGTCACGCCGCCGACAATTCCATTGACCGCTGCGCCACCCACCGCGCCCGCGGCCGCTGTGGTTGCGTCCGCCGCACGGCTCACCGTCTTGCCTGCGCCGCGGACTGCCCCGCCGACGACACTCATGCTGACTCCTTGGTACCTATTCGCTCTCACTGGGAACCGCGTTTAAACGTGTATACCCGTTGAACGCGAAGTTAACAGCAACAACGCAATTTGTTCTCAATATCTATCAACCGAAAGCCTGCCACGTTACAAACGCGCGTACAACGAGCAACTTCTGGAATTTCTGTGGGGCAGCCCCAACACATGAATCCGCGTGCGGCTCAAACCGGGCTCACATCTATCATCACCGGAGCGTGATCGCTGGGCGCCTTGCCTTTGCGTTCCTCGCGGACGATCTGCGCGTCCGTCACGCGGCTGGCCAGCGCCGGTGATGCGAGTATGAAGTCGATGCGCATGCCTTCCCTCCTCGGAAACCGCAGCTGGGTGTAGTCCCAGTAGGTGTAGACCCCGGGGCCGGGCGTGAAAGGCCTTACCACATCACTGAATTGCGCGGCGACAATTGCGTTGAACGCGCGGCGCTCCGGCTCCGAAACATGCGTGGCACCGGCAAAGAATTCGGTGCTCCAGACGTCTTCGTCCGTGGGAGCGATATTCCAGTCGCCGACCAGTGCGATCTGTGCCCCGGGCTCGTCGCGCAGCCAGCCGGCCGCCGTCTCACGCAGCGCGGCAAGCCAATTTAATTTGTAGGTGTAATGCGGGTCGCGCACCGCGCGGCCGTTGGGCACGTAGAGGCTCCACACCCGGATGCCGCCGCAGGTGGCGCCGAGCGCGCGGGCTTCCGCCGTGGCGGCCACCTCCGGCTTGCTGCTCCAACTGGGCTGGCCTTCGAAGCCGATCTGCACATCGTCGAGACCGACCCGGGACGCGATTGCCACGCCGTTCCACTGATTGAAACCGACGTGGGCCACCTCGTAGCCGAGTTCGAACAACGGCAGGGTAGGGAACTGGCTGTCCGAACACTTGGTCTCCTGCATCGCCAGCACGTCGACGTCGGCGCGGGCGAGCCAGTCGACGACGCGGTCCAGCCGGGTGCGAATCGAATTCACATTCCAGGTGGCTAACCGCAGACCGCCGTCGGGCATGACTAGACGCTATCCACTGTTTGGGCCGGGAAGTAGCGGCGGTGATGGTGCAGCCGGAAACCGAGCGAATCGGCGAGGTTGTTGGCGCCGCTGTCGTGGATAGACAGGTAGCCGCGCGTTGCGCCGCGACCCGCGCCCCATGCCAGCAGTGTTTTGCATAGGGGCGCCGCGGCTTCGTCGTCGGTAGCGGATATTGCCGACAGGCCAACCCACCGAACGCCGTCCGGTGCGTCGGTCAGCGCCGCCCGCGCGACCGCTGCGCCCGAGTTGGAGCCGAACATCAGCTCGCCGTCGATGACGGCGGTAAGCACGTCAACGGGCATCTCGCGGCGGTATATCCGTAGCCAGGTGTCGTCGGGGCGGGCCAGCAGGGTGATGGACGGGTCGGGCTCGGCGATGGACACATCGGACACGTCGCGCACTAGGACTCGTTCCGTGCGTTCGCCCCTCACGCCGGGCGGCAGGGGCAGTAAGCGATCGGGAATGGCCACCCGTGGTGTCAGGCCGCGACGATCGTACCAGGCGACGATCGCGGGCACGGTGCTGAGATGAGCCGAAATATCCAGTGGCACTGCCGAATTGGCGGCCAATCCAGCCCCGTGGCCGGCCCGCAGCAGCCAGCCGTCCAGCCAGGCCCGCTCAACTCCGGGCCAGGCCGCGGCGGCCGCATGCTCGAGCGCCCGGATTTGGGAGGTGCGAACCGGTGCGTCGGTCAGTACCCGCAGCGCGACCGCGTCGGCGGGCGCAAACTCGACGACCGCGCCCGTTTTCGTCCGCACCCGCACCATCGGATCGACGCCGAGCAGGTGTCCGACCGCGTCGGTCAGCGGCGGGACCGATCCGGCGGGGCGCCGGTAACGAACCGTCACCCGCGTTCCCACGCCCGGCCACGAGACCATCAGTGACCGAACGGGTCCGGCCCCTCGCCCGGCAGCCATGACAGTCCCGGAACGCCCCAACCGTTTGACTTGACGGCCCGTTTCGCGCTGCGGGCGTACCGGCCGATGAGACGGTCCAGGTACAGGAATCCATCCAAGTGCCCGGTCTCGTGCTGCAGCATCCGCGCGAACAGGCCGGTGCCCTCGATAGCGACCGGACTGCCGTCGGCGCCGAGGCCGGTGACCCGTGCCCACTTCGCCCGGCCGGTTGGGAACGACTCGCCGGGAACCGACAGGCACCCTTCGTCGTCGGTGGTCGGGTCGGGCATGGTCTCGGGTACTTCGGAGGTTTCCAGGACCGGATTGATGACCACACCGCGGCGGCGGTCGGTCAGTCCCCGGTCCTCGGCGCAGTCGTAGACGAACACGCGCAGCCCGACCCCGATCTGGTTGGCGGCCAGGCCGACCCCGTGCGCGGCGTCCATAGTGTCGTACATGGTGGAGATCAATTCGGCCAGATCCGCCGGCAGTGAACCGTCGGCGGCGACCGGCACCGGCTTCGTCGGGGCGTGCAGGACGGGATCTCCCACGATGCGAATGGGTACGACTGCCATGGTCGGCTAGCTTAAGCCTGGCTTGGGCCGGGGCGGCGTGGCGGTCGGGGGCACGCGGGCAATCGAAGCCATCGGCCGACTCGCGGGTCTGGATTGCGGCTTGAGGGTTCGCGGCGTGGTTCAATATTCGCCGAAACATGCCCCTATGTAAGTCAAGTCATCCGCACACGTTTGAGAATCGCCGGAAGGGTCCAGGGGAAGCGATATGGACAGCGCCATGGCGCGGGCAAATCGATCGGGGGACGACTCTGAAATCGCCGATGGGCTCACCCGACGTGAACACGACATCCTTGCATTCGAACGTCAGTGGTGGAAATTCGCCGGGGTAAAGGAAGAAGCCATCAAAGAGCTGTTCTCGATGTCGGCGACGCGCTACTACCAAGTGCTCAACGCGCTGGTCGATCGACCCGAGGCGCTGGCCGCCGACCCGATGCTGGTGAAGCGGCTGCGACGGCTGCGCGCGAGCCGCCAAAAGGCGCGGGCAGCGCGGCGCCTCGGCTTCGAGGTGACCTGACTCGCTACAGTGGGCTCGATGAAAGAGCGAGTCCCCGACTCTACGGGGCTTCCCCTGCGGGCCATGGTCATGGTGCTGTTGTTCCTGGGGGTCATTTTCCTGCTGCTCGGGTGGCAGGCCCTGGGTTCTTCCGGGAGCTCCGATGACGAGTCGGCGTCGCCGGTTTCCAGTGTGACCAGCACCACCACCTCGTCGTCGAGTTCGACGAGCGGTAAGCCCCCGGCGAACCAGGCCGAGGTACGGGTTTACAACATCTCTTCCAAAGAGGGTGTCGCCTCGCGCACCAAGGACGACCTCACCGCCGCCGGCTTCAAGGTCACCGACGTCGGGAACCTCACGTTGTCCGATGTCTCGGCCACCACCGTCTACTACACCGATGCCGACGACGAGCATGCCACCGCGGACGCGGTGGGTCAGAAGCTGGGAGCGCCCGTCCAACCGCGAATTCCCGCGCTCACCAACCAGCCGCCCGGCGTCATCGTCCTGGTGACGGGCTGAGCGCCGGGCCGCGGGTGTGGCGGCAGGGCGAAAAAGCGGGGATGAATTGGCCGCAGCGTTACGCTCGCGAAGGCCATCGTCGGGCTAGGCTCACGCTATGCGTAAGCACGCCGGTTACCGCAATGTCGCAGCCGCCGCCACGTCCGTATCGGCCCCGTACCTTCTGGCCGCTTGCGTCGCGCTGGTAAGCGCGTGCTCGCCCCCGCAATACGCGTCGACGGTCCCGGGTACCACGCCGGCGGTCTGGACCGGGTCGCCCGCGCCCGCGGAAAGCTTGGGCGCCGAGGGTGGGCAGCGCGCGGCGCGGAGCATGACCACCCGCTTGAAGACACCCGACGGCGTTGAGGTCGCGATCGCGAAGTTAGATTTCGGCAGTGGCCCCAGTGGCTATGCCACGATCACGATCGCGACGACCGGTGCTGGTCTGCTCGCGCCCGGATTCCACGGAGTACACATCCACAAGGTGGGCAAGTGTGAGGCCAATTCGGTCGCCCCGACCGGTGGCGCGCCCGGCGACTTTCTGTCCGCCGGCGGCCACTTCCAGGCGCCCGGGCACGCCGCCGAGCCCGCCAGTGGTGACCTGACCTCGCTGGAAGTCCGCAAAGACGGTGTCGGGATGCTGATGACAACCACGGACGCCTTCACCATGGACGACCTGCTCACCGGCCAGAAGACCGCAATCATCATTCACGCCGGTGCCGACAACTTCGGGAACATCCCGCCGGAGCGCTACAACCAGATCAACGGAACACCGGGTCCCGACGAGATGACGATGAGCACCGGTGACGCCGGCAAGCGGGTGGCGTGCGGTGTCATCGGTGCCGGGTAGCAGGGCCAGTGCCCGCATCGATTTCGCCCCGTCGCCACGGCCGACCATTGGCGTGGAGTGGGAGTTCGCGCTCGTCGATGCGCAGACCCGCGACCTGAGCAACGAAGCCACCGCGGTCATTGCGGAGATCGGCGAAAATCCGCGCGTGCACAAGGAATTGCTGCGCAACACCGTCGAAGTGGTCAGCGGTATCTGTGAGTGCACCGCAGAGGCGATGGAGGATCTGCGCGACACGCTGCGCCCGGCCCGTCAGATCGTCCGGCACCGCGGCATGGAGCTGTTCTGCGCCGGCACCCACCCGTTCGCCCGCTGGTCGGCGCAGAAACTCACGGACGCCCCGCGCTACGCCGAGCTGATCAAGCGCACGCAGTGGTGGGGCCGGCAGATGCTGATCTGGGGAGTGCACGTCCACGTCGGGATCTCGTCGGCGAACAAGGTGATGCCGATCATGACTTCGCTGCTGAAGTACTACCCGCACCTGTTGGCGCTGTCGGCATCCTCGCCCTGGTGGGGCGGCGAAGACACCGGATACGCCAGCAACCGCGCGATGATGTTCCAGCAGCTGCCCACCGCCGGGTTGCCGTTCCACTTTCAGACCTGGGCGGAGTTCGAAGGCTTCGTCCACGACCAGAAGAAGACCGGCATCATCGACCATATGGACGAAATCCGCTGGGACATAAGGCCTTCTCCGCATCTGGGCACCCTCGAGGTGCGGGTCTGCGACGGGGTGTCCAACCTGCGTGAACTCGGCGCGCTGGTCGCGTTGACGCACTGTCTGATCGTCGACCTGGATCGTCGGCTCGACGCCGGTGAGACGCTGCCGGCGATGCCGCCGTGGCATGTCCAGGAAAACAAGTGGCGCGCCGCTCGCTACGGCCTGGACGCGGTGATCATCTTGGACGCCGACAGCAACGAGCGGCTGGTTACCGACGATCTCGCCGACGTGCTGACCCGGCTGGAGCCGGTCGCGAAGTCGCTGCATTGCGTCGATGAGCTGTGCTCGGTGGCCGACATTGGGCGTCAGGGTGCCTCATATCAGCGCCAGCGGCGGGTGGCCGAGGAACATGACGGCGACCTGCGTGTTGTCGTCGATGCGCTGGTGGCCGAGCTGGACATCTAGGTTTAACTCATGGCGGATTTCGAACGCACCGAGCTGGCCATGTTCCCGCTGGAGTCGGCGGTGCTGCCCAACCAAGACCTGCCGTTGCGCATCTTCGAGCCTCGTTACGGCGCGCTGGTCCGGCATTGCATCGACGCTGACGAGCCGTTCGGCGTTGTGCTGATCTCCCAGGGGCGCGAGGTCGGCGGCGGTGATTCGCGATGCGATGTCGGAATCGTTTCCAGGATTACCGAATACGCCGATCTCGGCGCGGGCCGATACGTGCTGCAGTGCCGGACGGGGGAGCGGATTCGGGTGTCTGAGTGGCTGCCCGACGATCCCTACCCGCGCGCGACCGTGACGTCGTGGCCCGACGAGCCGGGGGATCCGGTGACCCAGGCCCAGCTGCTCGATCTCGAGGCCCGGGTGATGGCAGTCTTCGAGCGGATCGCGGAAGCCCGCGACGCGGAACTGCCGGACCGCGACGTGCTATTGGGCTACGACGAAGCCGGCACGGACGATGCCGGGCAGCGTCTGTACGCGTTGGCATCTCGTATCCCGATCGGAGCGGCCGACCGCTACGCGGTGCTGTCGGCGCCCTCGGCCGCCGACCGACTGGCCGCGCTGCGCGAGGCCGTGGACGCGGTTGCCGAGATGGTGGAATTCCAGCTGTCCGAATAGGGGGCAATGCGATGAGCGCCGACGTGACGGTCGACATCAACGAGGGCGTGGCGGTGCTCACGCTCAATCGCCCCGAGCATCTCAACGCCTATACCGCCGACATGGGCAGGCTGTTGGGCCGGGCGTACGAGGAGTGCGACGGTGACGACGACGTCCGCGCCATTGTGCTAACCGGGGCGGGCCGCGCCTTTTGCGTCGGAGCGGATTTTTCGGGCAGCATTTCGCCGTTCGAAGCCCCGGCCGACGCGAGCACCTTCTCGGCATCGCCGATCGACCCGGCCGCCTTCGAATTGCGTAAGCCGGTCATCGCCGCACTCAACGGCCACGCCATCGGAATCGGCCTGACCATCGCCCTGCAGGCCGATATCCGCATCGTCGCCGAAGACGCCAAATACGGTGTGGTGCAGGTACGCCGGGGAGTGATACCCGACTGCATGTCGCACTGGACGCTGGCGCACTTATCCACCTTGGGGGTGGCCGCGGAGGTGCTGCTAACCGGGCGCACTTTCACCGGGGCCGACGCGGTGGCGTTCGGCATCGCAAATCGGGCACTACCCGCCGAGCGGGTGCTCGACCATGCTACCGAAATGGCCCGAGATATCGCGGCCCACGTGGCCCCGATGTCGGCGGCGTTGTGCAAACGGCTGCTGTGGGACAGCGCGATCAACAACTACACCCCGCGACAGGTCGCGTCGCTGGAAACGCAGCTGCACTACCGCGTGATGGGCACCGCCGATGCCCGTGAAGGAGTCGCGGCTTTCCTCGATCGCCGGCCGCCGCGGTTCAGTTCGCGGCTTTCGGCCGAGTGGACGGCCCTGCCGGAACCGTGAGCGCCAGCAACTCGGCCAGAGCGACGCCGAGGTTATGCAGGTTGGTTTCCAATGAATACGTCCGGTCGACCGTCCAGTTGAGGATGCCCCCGGACAGCGCGCCAACGATGATGTCGGCCAGGGTTTCTGGCTCGTGTCGCGCGCTCACCTCACCGCGCGCGACCCCCTCCTTGACCAGTTCGACGAAGGTGTCGTGCAGGTTGAATCCGCGCTGGATGCCATAGCCGCTGGTGGCAAGCATCTCTCCGATCATCTCACGGTAGGTGTTACCCGATCCGACCAGCGCCGTGGCGATGTCGTCGAACACACCGATAAGTCGCGCCGGGATCGGTTGCTCCGCGCGGCCGAATACCACGTCGTGCAGGTTGACCAGTCGTCGTTCCGCCAAGGCCCGGATCATGTCCTGACGGGTGGCGAAGTGGTTGAAGAACGTTCGATTGGCGACGTCGGCGCGCTCGCAGATCTCTTCGATGGTGGTGGCTGCAACGCCCTTGCGGAGGAACAACTCGAAGGCAGCCCCGAGGATCTTCTCCCGCACTTCGAGTTTTCGCCGTTCCAACCTGTTCACGATGTCGCACAGAGCTTCTCGGAGAGCGTCCACCAGTCGGCCGCACGCTGCTCGTCGCGAGCGTAGGGCGCGACCGTTTCGCTGACGCCGCAGTCTTCCAGATACAGCGCGCCCCGGTCTGCGAGCTCCGGGCTTACCGCGGCCCACACCTGAGTGGCCGCACCGTGTTCGGGCATGACGAAGTCGAGGAAGCCGTCGGTCGGTTCGCCGCGCGCGGCGGTGCTCGCGGCGGCGTATTTGCGTAGTCGGGAGAAATCCGATCGGGACATGTACCGCGCCAACGACGTGGCCACGGTACCGGGATGGACGGCGTAGGCGCGGATTCCCAGGCCGCGCAGCCGTCGGTCGGCTTCGACAGCGTGCAGGATGTTCGCCGTCTTGGATGAGCCGTATGCGACGAACTTGTCGTATTCGCGGTTCTCCCAGTTGGGGTCGTCGAAGTCGACGTCGCCAAGAACGTGGCCGCCGGAGGACAGGATGACCAGCCGCGCACCCCTGGCGGCGGCAAGCTGCGGCACGAGCAGTCGGGTGAGTTCGAAGTGTCCGAAATGATTTGTCCCGAGCTGTATTTCGAATCCTTCGTGCGTCCGGCTGAAGGGAGTGAACATGACGCCGGCATTGTTCATCAGGACATGGACCACCGGTGCGATGTCGCGGATTGCACTCGCCGCCGTCCGAACGCTGGCCAGCGCCGTGAGGTCGAGGTGCACCTCCGAGGTCCGGGCACCCGGCACCTCGGACGCTATCCACTGGGCCGTCTGCGCCAGGGCGCCTGGGTTGCGTGCGGCCAGGACGACATGCGCGCCGCCGGCGGCCAGCGCACGCGCCGACTCACGGCCCAGCCCGGACGACGCACCCGTGATCACACATACCTTGCCGGACAGGTCGATTCCGTCGACGACTTGCAAAGCGCTCAGCTGTCCGGTCATGCCGGCGTGAGCTGCCACAGTGGGACGACCACGTTCGGGTCGCATTCCTCGTCGACGATCCACTTACACATCCGTCGGATCGGCTCGATGGCGTCCTGCGGCATGGCGATCGCCACACTGCATGCGTAGCCCAGGCTGGTCAGCCGTTGGGCACCGAAGAGCGGCAACGTGTCTCGTAGCCGGCGCTTGAGGGATTCCGGGTAGATGCCGATGGTCTGGGTGTAGGCGTTGACCGCGGCGGTCACCTTGTCGATGCTGTCCACGGGAACGATGTTGGCGATCCGCCCGGACAGCATCGGCGAATAATCCACGGGCTCATCGAATTGCGAGACGACGATGGCGCCCTCGCGCCGCTCGCCGCCGATGACGCGGTAAAAGTCCTCTGCCATTCGGGAGGCGTCCAGGTGGTCGAGCAGCTCGCGGTTGGGATACCGCGGCGGGGTGCTGACAAGCGCGGGCAGCGACACCAGCTCTTGGTAGATCAATTCGCCCAGCCTATTGGCTCTGGCCAGGCCCTCGGCGTCGGTCCCACTGAGCACGTAGATGACCCGGGCGTTGGCGCACCCTTCCTGGTTGGCGACGCCGATGTCGGTCGCGGCGCGGCGGGCCACCTCTCGCATGGTATGTTCGTCGTCGAATGCCTCGCGGCCGATGATGGTGGCGCTGCGCTTCGGGTCCAGCGCAATGAGCTCCAAACCGGGCTGGATGTAACGGGTTACGTGTTTGACCGACGCCAAGCCTCCCCAGGCCACGATCTTTTCGATGTGATGGGGCTGATAGAGGCTCTCTTCGATGGTCAGATCGCCGCCCTTCCAATACCCGACCGCGAGATGCTTGGTGATCGGGTGATTCGGCGCGACGTCTGCCAGCGTGCGGGCGATGGCGATCGCGGTGAGGGGATCGTTGGACGGCGCCTTGATGATCATGTCCGATCGGGTGATCACCGAACGCAGGATGGTCACCGCCGAGACCAGTCCGCCGTTGCCCGCCGGGATGTGCAGGACTCGGGATCCGAAGGCGCGCACGCGCAGTTCGCGGCCGTCGCGCAGTTTGTGCGGGACCCATCCGTTGAGGTAGTCCAGCCCGACCTGGCTGTCGGCGATTTCGGTGACATTGTCGCGGGAAAACAGCGGCCGCAGCACGCGATAGCTGTTCTTCAGCATCTCGGCCGGCAGCACATTGGCGACCAGCGAGGCTTCGTAGGCCTCCTGCAGGTGAGTGTTCGAGTCGAAGTCCAGCGCGTTGCCAAGGGCGGTGAGCACATCGAGGATTTCGTCGAAGGTCACTTCGTAGAGGTCGCTCATCTCCGCGGGGCTTTTGAGCGGCAGCTGCGCGACGTACTTGCTCATGTCCGGTGCCTGGAACTGCGACGCGCCGATGCGGGTATCGAACGGGACGAGGTCATCGGTGATGACCCGCCCCCGCAAGAACAGCGGGACGGTGTAAGCGATCACAGCTCCACCCCCTTCATGAAGTTCACCGCCTCGCTGTGCACCTCTTGCGTTGCGGCGCAGGTGATCCGGTCGTCTTCGATACCTTGCTTCTCGCTGTAGCGCACGATGTCCTTCTCGAATGCGACGCTGGCCTGACCGCAGGGGCAGTGCAGGTCCCAGTTGATGGTGACTTCGTCACCGGAGATGACGCCGCCCCAATGGGCGCGCAGCAGGATGTCGTAGACGGCCGCGCGGCCGGTCTGCACACCGGTGCGGGGAAGTGGTTCGCTGGTGTCGGGATCGAGCACGAACGGGATGACCCACGGTGCCACGTGGTAGCGGCCCTCGCTACAGCCCCAGTGAAAGGTGCTCGACTCGGAGAAGCCATAGCCGATTTGGATGCGGTCGACCCCGAGGAAGTCCTTGATGATCTCCATGAAATCGGCAGGCAGCGCAACACCTTTCATCCCGCCGCCGGTGAGAATCGCCGAGTCTGGCGCGAACACATTTCTTACTCCGCGTTCCAGACCGGCCTTGGCGATGTCGTACATCAGGTGGTAGGTACCGAGCATGAACACCCGTTTGCCGCGCAACTGCTCGGTGATGCGGGTGAAGAACGCATCCATGTCCTGGGCCTGACGCGCTTGCATGGCGATGAACTCATCCTTGCGGGCCGCGAGTGCGGGGTCGATCTCCAGCCGGTCGAGCTCCCCGCGGGATGCCGCCGCCCGCATCTTGGAGGCCAGGAACATCAGGTCGGTGTCCACCGCGAAGGGGTAGAGGGCGTGGAACCTGCTTTCATCGCCACCGGTGAAGCCACGCTTGATCATGTTGGCAATGCGCAGATGACCAAGCTTGCCGTTGGCGAAGTTCGGCCACACGACATCCACGGCGGGATTGAGTTCGGCTTCGGTTGGTTCTTGGCCGAAGGTTTGGAACAGGCAGATCTTCCACAGCGTCATGCCATCTTCGGCGCCGCGCTTGTCTTTGGGGAGGATCGAGATGGTGCCGGTGGTGCCGCTGGAGGTGATGACCCCCAAGGGGGTCTGTGCGTCGAGGCGGTCGATCCAGTCGTCGATCCCGGTGCAACCGGTGGTGTCCACGTTGGACAAGTCGTAGCTGGTGAGCTTGTCGAGCCACTGGGTCATCAGGTCGAAGCGCTTCTTGTCGATGAGCGCCGCCGGGTATGACTTGAACGCTGTGTGCGGGAAGAACAGCGGCACAACGTCATTGAACTCGTTGAGGGCTGTGACTCCGAGCCGGTCAGCAAGCTTACGCAGCATCTCGATGCTCTGGTGGTGCTCATGAAAGCGGATGCCCATCGCCTGGCGTTGCAACTCTTCGAGCTCGCGGCGGCCGATGCTGTGCATCTGCGTGTAGGACTGGCCGAAAAAGCCGATCGGGTCGTTCATGAATTCGGTCACCGGCCGCGCTGGCTTGTCCGTGACTGTCATCGGCTTAGCGTAGACCGATCGTGCAGTAATAAGCAATATTGCAGTTGACTGCAATTAGACGTCGGCCAGGGCATCGCGCTCGGCCAGCGACTTCAACGTGAGCAACTGCTTACGCATCATCACCAGGTCACCGAGCGCCAGAACACGAGCCGGCAGCCCGGGCCCGCCGAACCGCACGCGCACATGTAGCCGCGAGCCGGCACCCTCAGGGCGGACCGCGTAGGTGACAGCGACGCCCTTGGACCGCAAAGTGATCTGCTCGCCGCCGACGAATGACTGCAGGGCGAACATCGTCATGAACCGCTGTCCGACTTCGAGGCGAACCAGTTCGTGGTTGCGTGCTCGGGGGCTCCGGCGGCCGAGGTTGTCGAGGATGTCGTAGCTGTAGGGCGCTACGCGTAACTGGCATACCCAGGAGAACACGATCGATGGCGGCGCGGCGATGCTGATCGCACGGTCCGCCTGAACGCCGTCGTCTGGACACAGCGCGTCGCACGGCAGGGAGACCTCTCGTTCCGACGGTCGCACTCCCCAAGTCAGGCCCAGCATCCGAGAACACCCGATCTGTTTGGATATGGTTCTGCTGCAATCGGTTTCGCGATCACGGCACGCTGGCTGCGACTTCAGAGGGACCGGGTTGGGTGGGGCTACTTGACTTGATGACGGAGAGGCCGCTGACCAACGCGCCTGTGAAGAACAACGCGGCGGCGACCTGTAGCAGCCGGGCGAAACTGGCATCGGTCAGCGTGCCGGCGGCGATCAGTCCCACGCAGGCCACCGAGGTCAGTGCCGACGTCCGGCCCAGCGCGTTTTGGACGGCTGCCGCGACTCCGCTGCGGGCAGGTTCGACGGACGACAGGTTCAATGCCGTCAGCGGTGTGCTGGTGAGAACCAGGCCAATCGCCAGCACCGTCATCCCGGGCAGCAGATGCGTGACGATGTTGAATCCATGCGCGGAGGGCCGGATGAGCAGCAGCCCGAACCCGGCCAGCAGCGGGCCCGTCGTCAGGAAGGCCCGGGACCCGATTCGCGCGGCCCTGGCGCCGACGCGCTTGGCGAACAGAAACGACATGGTGGGGGTGGGCAAGGTGACCAAACCCGCGACGGTCGCACAGTAACCGGCGACCTCCTGCGTATACAGGGCGACCGAAAGCGAGCCCATCGCAATGGCGCCGTAGACGAACGCGGTGGTCAGATTGGCACTAGCGAAGTTGCGGACCGTGAACAGACCCAGCGGCAGCAAAGGGTGGGGGGCGCGCCGCTGCCACGCCACGAACGCCAGCAGGGCAACGATCCCCACGACCAGCGACGCGATGAGGCCCGGGTGCCATCCATGCTTCCCCGATTCGATGAGGGCGTACACGGTGGCGGCCAGCCCGACTGCCGACAACGCGGCCCCGGCAACGTCAAGGCGGGCGCGTCGGGCGGGCCTTGAAACCGGGGACTGCATGGGGCACAGCCAAAACGTCAAGGCGAAACCGATGACCATCGGAACCGCCGACAACGCATAGATCCATCGCCACCCCAGCAGATCCACCGCCAAGCCGCCCAGCAGCGGGCCGAGCGCGAACGCGGTACCGGTCCACGCTGTCCAGGCTCCAATGGCCGCGTGGCGGTTCGCGTCGCCGAAGGTGGAATTGATCATCGCCAGCGACCCAGGCACCAAGAAGGCCGCACCGAGGCCTTGTATGAGGCGCCCGGCGATCAGCATGGTCGGCGAGGCCGCGGTGGCCGCCAGCACCGAGCCGGCCCCGAAGGCCACCAGCCCGAACCGCATGACCGGAACTCGCCCGAACAAATCGGAGATCGAACCGCCCGGCAAGATCGCGGCCGCCAGCGCCAGCAGGTAGCCATCGACGACCCATTGCTGCAGGCACATACCGCCGCCGAGGTCGCGCTCCGTGGCCGGCAGTGCCAGGTTCACGACGGTGCTGTCGAGGAAGGCGACCATCGACACCATGACGGCCACCACCATGACCCGGCTCGTCGGCGCGGCGTTACGAAGTCTCATGAGCCGTCCTGTCAGGCGGGCAGAATCGGTGATGACGATCCCCGGAGAAGGCTGGGTCGCGATCATCGCCGTCTCACGGGACGGTCTCGGGGCCGCTCGTCGTCCATGTGTTCTCTCCTCGACCGCGTGGGGACAACCTCTTCTGGATGATGTATGCGCAGTGGTTACGAAACGAGCGAGTCAACGGGTTCACGCGCATCGGCGTCGAACCGGGGATCAGCGAAGGCGCGCTTCTGCCGCAATGCGTTTTCAGCGTCCAGTCATCCGGGTGAGGTCGCGGCGCGTGGTGCGCTCTATCAGCCGCGGCGCCACCGCCCGATGCAGCGGGCCGACCAGCGCCCAGACCGTTCCGGCGGCGATTTTGTGACGGTAATGCAGGCGAGTGGTGAGTGTGGCGCGCAGACCGTCCTGGCGTCGCAGCGTCAGCTGGCCCCGCATGAGTGGCCCGTGCGCCGTTAGCACGATTTCGTCGTAATCCGAGCGCGCGATCGGCCAGCCGATGATGTGATCGGGTGAGGAATACGGACCCAGGCGAAATCTCAATATGTGGCGGTGGATCCACCAGACAACGTTTCCGCCTGCGCCGGGTTTATCCCCAACCGCGTCGCGGAACGATTGCTCGGCGGTGCGCGAGTCGCCGTGCGGGATTGGGACTTCGAAGACATCCGTGTAATCGGCCGCGGCGTCGCCCGTCTGTGCCCGTTCGGCTAGCGCCGTCGCCGCAATGCGCTCAAGCATCCTGCGAACCACGATGCGGTGTGCGCCGGTTCCGATGACCAGTGCGCGATAGACCTCGCCGTGTACACCCGGGAAGGCGGCCCACGTGAGTGCGCGGACGCGTGTGCGGGGCGGATCGCCGCGCTCGGAATCCAATTCGAACTCCAGCCGATAGGCCGCGAACAAGTGGCGGCCTTTCATTGCGAACCGCACCGGTCGTCGCGTTTCGTCCTGGACGAAGCCGATCGGCACGGTCGTCGGGTCGTGCGGGTCGCGGCACATCATCCGCAGCAGCGCGGACCACGTGTCTTCGCGATTCGCCTGCACCGTTATGGCATGCTCATCGATATAGGGTAATCGTTCCATATAGAAGGAATGTACTAGATCGTGGCACCTCCGCGGAAGCATGAGACCGATGTGATCCTCGACGCAGCCCGGGCGCTGGTGCTCGACGGCGGACCGCGCGCGGCGAGCGTGGCGGCGATCGCGAAATCCAGCGGTGCGCCGGCCGGCACGCTGTATCACCGGTTCGGCAACCGCGACGGAATCCTGACGGCGGCGTGGCTGCGCGCGCTGGAACGCTTTCAGTCGCGGGCGTTGGCGGCGGTGCGCGATTCGCCGGTGGACACCGCCACCGCCATGGCCGTGGCCACCATCGGCTTCGCGCGGGAACTCCCGGAGGACGCCCGGCTGTTGCTGACGATCCGGCCGTCCGACCTGCTCGACGAGGAGCCCGACGCGGCCTTCCAGCAGACCGTCGCCGCGATGAACGCCCCGCTGATCGAGCGGGTGCGCGAGTTGGCCCGAAAAATCTACGGGCGCAGCGATCGGCGGTCCGTCGATGCCGTCGCGCGCGCGGTGTCCGATCTGCCCTATGCCGTCGTCCGGCGCCACGCGCACGACGAGCCGATGCCGTCCTGGCTGGAGGCCGATGTCGCGGCGTCGGCGCGGGCGCTGCTAGACAGCCCCTTAAACAAACTTGGCGAACGCGCGTAACGACT
>NZ_JBKQOI010000018.1:0-3628 GCF_052145595.1 Mycobacterium sp.
TAGCGGTGAGATGTGATCTGTTGTGGCTCGCCCGAGAAGTCGAAGTGGACCTTGCGAGGCTGGATCTGTATCGGGCCGGGGTCGACCTCATGCTCGAATCGTTGCGGTCGCAGCATGACGGCCTCCTCCCAGAGGGCTCACAACCGATCTTACGTAGGGGGTTGCGGCGGGGCGCGCGGCTGACACTAAGCATTGGTTTCGTTTGCCCCGCGTCGCGGCACTAGCCGAGAGGGTTGCCACGTGTGCCCGGTTCGGGCGGGTCGGTGAGCGTCACACGCCAACGCCGCGCGGTGCGGGGCGGCTGGGAAACGACCGCGCCGAAGTCGTCACACGCCAGCGCCGCGTGGTGCCGATCGGCGCCTGGCTGGCCGACGATCTGCGCGCCTATCTCGCCAACGATCATCCTCACGGTGAGCCGGCCTCGCCGGATTATGATCCGAGCGCGCCGCTGTTTCCCGGCCGCTACGGCATGACTGAGCCCTTGTCGGAAGGGTTTTCGCGTGACGAGATTGAGCCGGTGCGGCCGATGGTTGCCGATCCGGCCGCGCGGGTGAGCCGCCGCACAGGGGAGCCGGATCGGCGGTTTGTGCGGGCTGATCCGCACGCGCTTGCGATCCGCTGCGCGCCGTCGTCGGGCTACAAATGGTCGGTGCCGGTGAATCCTGCTGGACTGGCGAAGCACTATTTCGAACCGGCGTTGGCGGCGTTGGGATTTGATCACGTGCGCTGGCACGATCTGCGGCACGCGTTCGCTGTGATGAGCTTGACGGCCGGAGAGCACTACATGGCGGTGTCGAAGATGCTCGGCCACGCCAGCTATGTGACGCTGACGGTCTACGCTGACTACATCACCGAGGGCGACGGTGGCAAGGCGGCACCATTGCGCCGTCCGGTTCCGACGTCGGTCACCAACGTCGTTCCGATGCGGCGGCAGAGTTAGTACAGAAAGCGCCTAAAGGCGCGGAGTGGATTTTAAGGCTCACTCTTCGTTGGTTGCTACACCTTTGGTCGCGGCACCTGCAGCCGGTCAGACCATCTCGGGCACACGCAGGTGTGCAACCGCCAACTCGAAGTCGCACTCGTCGAGCACCTCTGCGTGTGCTTCCTGACTGCCCGTAGCTTTGATCCTGTCCAACTGGTCCTTGTTCCGCTCCATCGCTTCGACGCTGTCGAAGGTCGCCGAGGCCACGCCACGACCGGATGCTCGGTCGACTAGCAGGCTGCCACTGCAGAAACCTTCCAGTTCCTCCAGGGCGGGCAGGATCGTCATCTTGTAGAAGTCGATGCCTCGGTCGATCTGATCCGCGCCGACCTTGACCCAGGTGGCTCGGACACAGGCGCCCTCACTCGCGCGGTGTTCGCGATGCATGGCAGCGATTTCCCATTCCTCGACCTGCCTGCTACCACCCAAAAGCTCGGCGGCCCGGTCACGAATCGGCCGAATGGACTCCTCGCTTGCGCGCATCGCCTCCTCGGACTCCCAGGAGGTGGTAACAATGCAGCGGCCGGACGTTCGGTCGACCAACAGGGACAAGCCAACGCACCCGTCGATGCCCTCGAGCGCGGGCATCACGCTGTCGCGCGTATGCGCGATACCGGCGTCAATGGACGAGGGCTGCCCCTGGATGGTGGTGCTTCGTGCATACATGATCTGCCTCCTCTGCGTGGGGCAGCGTCTCGACGGCGCCGCCGTCCCCTTCATCGTCCTCCCACAGGTAAGGCGCGGCAATGGGCGGGCGGCACTGGAGAAGGTCGACGCTACTGAGTAAGACTGGCAGCTATGAGTTTCGTGGAGGAAAAGGTGCTCCCGCAGGTGCTGCGGGTGCACGACGCGGTGTATCGGAAGACGAACGGCTGGATCGGTCACCGCACGCTGTGGATACCGAGCCTGCTACTGCATACCGTCGGCGCTAAGACTGGTAAACAACGCACGACGTCGCTGACCTACGCCCGCGACGGTGACAGGTATCTGGTCGTCGCCTCCAAGGGCGGCGCGCCCGAGGCCCCTGGCTGGTACCACAACCTCAAGGCCAAGCCCGAGGTCGAGATCAACGTCGGCCCAAGGCGTTTCGCTGTCACCGCGCGACCGGTGCTGCCCGACGATCCCGACTACCCGCGGCTATGGCAGATCGTCAACAAGAACAACCAAAACCGCTACATCGAATACCAGAAGCGGACGTCGCGACCCATCCCCGTCGTCGTCCTGACCCCGAAAGGCTAGAACAGCTCTTTCGCGAGCAGTTCCAGCGATGGGGCCGGGCCTCGGATACCTGCTGCCGAGGCGCGTGAAAGGTCGACGGTCTTGACCGGCGGTGTTCGGTCGCCATCCGGGCGATCGACAACGCGAGATCATCAGCGGATCGCTCGGCAATCCTTAGGGCATCCTCGATCTCGCCCACCACCGAATCGTCGGGCCTCAGCACGCCATTAGGTATTCCCGGGTTGTAGACGTAGGTGACCACCGTGGCGTAGGACAAAGGGCCGGCGCTGCGGGCCATGGCCAGGCCGTACCGCTGGTCGTCGCGCCATCCGCGACGACCCAGGCACCAACGGGCAACAGCCCGCGACGCAAACGCGACCGCTAACGGAGACCCGACAATGAAGTTGCCTTTTGCGGGTCCGCCGTCGGCCAGGTGCAGCAGGTCCTCGATGTCGTCGAGGGTCCCACACACTAACCAAGTGATAGCAATCCGGGTCAGCCCCATCCCCGTCAGGCTCGGCGTGACACAGACCGACGCTGACCATGCCGCAAGACAGGTGCCCCATGATGGTGTCGGTACGACCACAGTGCGCGCAGCAGCTCATCAGTCCCTCATCGACTCAATACGGCCTCGGCAGCCCAGCGCTCGGCCAGCTCGTAGGCCTGCTGTTTGGTGGCGCAGACCTGCCTGCGGTTTATCTCCCCCGAGCGCGTCTTTTGGAGCAACGTGTACTCCTTGTCACCCGAACGAATCACATACTGGTAGCCGTCCTCCATATAGCTCATGTCCCGACTGGCACCAGCCATGACCCATTTCAATGTCTTCTTCTCCTCACCGCTCATGGCACCCATCTTCCCACTCACGGCGGCGCTTACTTCAGTTCCTTGCCATCCCTCGCATTCGCAGGGAACTTCTGTGGTGATGACTCCCGCGTGAATGTCTAGGTAGCGCGCCACCAAATGCCACACACCCTCTGCTTTCGCGGCGCCGGTTGGTGACACCGAGCTGCGACTGACTTTTGAGACTCTCGTATGTCGTCTGTTTCGAGACGCTCAGGCAGTGAATGTCTCTATGTCTGCCGCTTCTTCGCCAGGCCAGGGAGTGGGCGGTTGTTCGACACGCTTAAGTTGTGGGCGTGGCAGCTCGCGCCGTCCTGGTTACCCCACTGTCGGGGCCGCTGGCCAGATTCGGGAAAGCAGGGGCGAGCGCCCTGGCTCTGTGGGCCGAGCGTTCCGGAGTAAGTCTGCAGGTGATCGACGCTTACCCCTCCGCGGCGTTCGCGATGCGGGCCGCCGAGGCTAGCCGGCCCGACGTGGTGTTCGGGCCCTACGGTTCGGGGCCGGCGCTGGCGGCCGCGGCCGCCAGCAAAGGGGTCGTCTGGAACCATGGTGGCGCCACCGCCCGGCTGGCGCGGCCGGCGTATCCGG
>NZ_JBKQOI010000019.1:0-30903 GCF_052145595.1 Mycobacterium sp.
ACCGTCACCACGCTGCCGGGCGCGGCGTTCTTCGGCTCCTCGGCCTCATTCGGCATCATCCGCGGCGGACACCTCGACGTCGCGGTGCTTGGGGCCATGCAGGTCTCGGCCACCGGCGACCTTGCCAACTGGATGATCCCCGGAAAGATGGTCAAGGGTATGGGTGGCGCGATGGACCTGGTGCACGGCGCCCGCAAGGTGATCGTGATGATGGAACACACCACCAGGGACGGCAGCCCGAAAGTCGTTGAGCGGTGCACGCTGCCATTGACCGGCGTCGGCTGTGTGGACCGCATTATCACCGATCTCGCCGTTATCGACGTCTGCGACGACGGTTTGCACCTGGTCGAGACCGCCCCCGAGGTCTGCGTCGATGAGGTGCTCGCAAAAACCGAGCCGCCCCTTGTGCTGGCGACAACCGGGAGGCAGTCATGAGTATGTCCGTGACAAGCCCTGTTCAGGCGCCGTCGTTCGCCGACGAGCACCGCCGGCTGGTTGGGGAGCTGAACGCCAGGCTCGCGGCCGCGGCTTTGGGCGGCAACGAACGCGCGCGGGAGCGTCACGTGAGCCGTGGAAAGCTGTTGCCGCGCGAACGGGTGGATCGGCTGCTCGATCCGGGCAGCCCGTTTCTGGAGCTGGCTCCGCTGGCCGCGGGCGGTATGTACGGCGACGAGTCGCCGGGGGCGGGGATCATCACCGGGATCGGCCGGGTGTCGGAACGCGAGTGCGTGATCGTCGCCAACGACGCGACGGTCAAGGGCGGCACCTACTATCCGATGACGGTCAAGAAGCACCTGCGCGCGCAGGAAGTCGCGTTGCAGAACCGGTTGCCATGCATCTACCTGGTGGACTCCGGCGGCGCCTTTCTGCCGCGGCAAGACGAGGTGTTTCCCGACCGCGAGCATTTCGGACGGATCTTCTACAACCAGGCGACCATGAGCGCCAAAGGCATTCCGCAGGTGGCCGCGGTGCTGGGTTCATGCACGGCGGGCGGCGCCTATGTGCCGGCGATGAGCGACGAGGCCGTGATCGTCCGCGAGCAGGGCACGATTTTTCTGGGCGGCCCGCCGCTGGTCAAGGCCGCCACCGGGGAGATCGTCACGGCCGAAGAGCTGGGCGGCGGCGACCTGCACTCGCGCGTCTCCGGTGTCACCGACCACCTCGCCGACGACGACGAGCACGCGTTGCGGATCGTCCGCTCGATCGCGGCCACCTTCGGCCCGCGCGAGCCCACTCAGTGGGAGGTGCGACGTCCTGTCGAGCCCAAGCACGCGCAGACGGAGCTCTACGATGTCGTCCCGCCGGATCCACGGATGCCCTACGACGTGCACGAGGTCATCGTGCGGCTGGTCGACGGCGGCGAATTCAGCGAATTCAAGGCCAACTACGGCAAGACGCTGGTGACCGCATTCGCGCGTATCCACGGCCACCCCGTCGGAATTGTCGCCAACAACGGTGTGTTGTTCAGCGAATCCGCGCTCAAGGGAGCGCATTTCATCGAACTGTGCGACAAGCGCAGGATCCCGCTGCTGTTTCTGCAGAACATCGCGGGCTTCATGGTCGGGCGCGACTACGAGGCCGGTGGCATCGCCAAGCATGGCGCCAAGATGGTCACCGCCGTGGCCTGCGCCCGGGTGCCGAAGCTGACGGTCGTGATTGGCGGATCCTATGGCGCGGGCAACTATTCGATGTGCGGCCGGGCCTATTCGCCGCGCTTCCTGTGGATGTGGCCCAACGCCCGCATCTCGGTGATGGGCGGCGAGCAGGCCGCGTCGGTGCTGGCTACGGTGCGCGGTGAGCAGCTTGCCGCGTCGGGCAAGCCATGGTCGGCCGAAGAGGAGGAGGCGTTCAAGGCTCCCATCCGTGAGCAGTACGAGGACCAGGGCAACCCGTACTACTCGACGGCCCGCCTGTGGGATGACGGCATCATCGACCCGGCAGACACCAGAATGTTTGTCGGCCTTGCCCTTTCGGTGTGCGCACATGCGCCGCTGGAACCGGTCTCCTACGGCGTCTTTCGGATGTGATGAGCATGTTCGACACCGTATTAGTGGCCAACCGCGGCGAGATCGCGGTGCGGGTGATCCGGACCCTGCGCCGGCTGGGCATCCGGTCAGTCGCCGTCTACAGCGACCCCGACGCCACCGCGCGGCATGTGCTCGAGGCTGACACCGCCGTCCGGCTGGGACCCGCTGCGGCGCGCGAGAGCTATCTGAACATCGCTCGCGTGCTTGATGCGGCGGCACGCACCGATTCTCAGGCGATCCACCCGGGTTACGGGTTCCTTTCCGAGAAAGCCGATTTCGCCGCCGCATGCGAACGCGCCGGGGTGGTGTTCTTGGGGCCGCCGGCAGGGGCGATACAGGTGATGGGGGACAAGATAACCGCCAAGAACGCGGTCGCCGCCTTCGACGTGCCCGTGATGCCCGGTGTCGCGAAGCCGGGGCTGACCGACGACGAGCTCGCCGCGGCCGCCGAAGAGATCGGCTATCCGGTGTTGATCAAACCGTCGGCGGGCGGCGGCGGCAAGGGCATGCGGCTGGTGGAAGATCCGGCCCGGCTGCCCGAGGCACTGGTGAGTGCGCGCCGGGAGGCCGCCTCATCGTTCGGCAACGACACGCTGTTTCTGGAGCGATTCGTGTTGCAGCCCAGGCATATCGAGGTGCAGGTGCTCGCCGACACCCATGGCAACGTGCTGCATCTGGGCGAGCGTGAGTGCAGCCTGCAGCGGCGCCACCAGAAGGTCATCGAGGAGGCGCCCTCGCCGCTGCTTGACCCCCGGACCCGCGCGCGGATCGGGGCGGCGGCCTGTAACACCGCCCGCAGCGTCGACTACGTCGGTGCGGGAACGGTCGAGTTCATCGTCTCGGCCGACCGGCCCGACGAATTCTTCTTCATGGAGATGAATACCCGCCTGCAGGTGGAACATCCGGTTACCGAGGCGGTCACCGGCCTGGACCTGGTGGAGTGGCAGCTGCGGGTTGCGGCCGGCGAGAAGCTGGCGTTCGCCCAGGACGATATCGAACTGCGCGGGCACGCGATCGAGGCCCGGGTGTACGCGGAGGACCCGGCACGGGGATTTCTGCCCACCGGCGGTCGCGTGCTGCAGGTGTTCGAACCGTCCGGTGCCGGCGTGCGGGTGGACTCGTCGCTGCGGGCCGGCACGCTGGTCGGCAGCGACTACGATCCGATGCTGAGCAAAGTGATCACGCACGGGACCGACCGTGATGACGCGCTCGCGAAACTCGACCGGGCACTGGCGCAGACCGCGGTCCTCGGCGTGCAGACCAACGTCGAATTCCTCCGGTTCCTGCTGGCCGACGAGCGGGTGCGTGCGGGCGACCTGGACACCGCGCTGCTGGACGAGCGGCTGGCGGACTTCGCGCCGCTGGCGGCGCCCGACGATGTGCTCGCTGCCGGCGGTCTCTACCGTCAGTGGGCCCTGGCTTTCGGGGCCCGCCGAGCCCGGGGCAACCCGTGGGCCGCGCCGACCGGATGGCGCGCCGGCGGTGGCGCGGCACCGGTCCGCACCGCGATGCGCACCCCGCTGCGCAACGAGGCGGTGTCAGTGTGGGGGCCGCCCGAGGCCGCCAAAGTACAGGTCGGTGAAGGTGAGATCCGGTCCGCCAGTGCGCAAGTCCACCGCGCTCAGATGAGCGTGACGCTGGACGGGTTGCGACGCGAATACCTGTGGGCCGAGGCCAATCGGCACCTATGGATCGCCGACGAACGGGGAACCTGGCACCTGCGTGAGGCCGAGGAACACAAGATTCACCGCGCGGCGGGCCCGCGGCAGGCCGAGATTCTCAGCCCCATGCCCGGCAGCGTCATCGCTGTACAGGTCACTTCCGGCGCCCAGGTTTCCGAGGGCGAAGTGGTGGTGGTCGTGGAGGCGATGAAGATGGAACACTCCTTGGCCGCACCGATTTCGGGACAAGTGGACGTGTTGGTCTCCGTCGGCGACCAAGTGACGGTGGACCAGGCGCTGGCCCGACTGATCCCAGACTCCGAAGAATCCGCAGCAAGCAAGGACGAGACATGACCGCATCCATTACGGCAGGGACGTTACCCAAGGAATACCAAGATCTTCGCGACACGGTCGCCGACTTCGCGCGCACCGTGGTCGCGCCGGTGTCGGCCAAACACGATGAGGAGCACAGCTTCCCGTACGAAGTCGTCGCCAAGATGGGCGAGATGGGATTGTTCGGTTTGCCGTTCCCGGAGGAGTACGGCGGCATGGGCGGTGACTACTTCGCCCTCGCGCTGGCGCTCGAGGAGCTCGGCAAGGTCGACCAATCGGTGGCGATCACGCTCGAGGCGGGCGCTGGCCTCGGCGCGATGCCCATCTATCGGTTCGGCACCGAGGAGCAGAAGCAAAAGTGGCTGCCGGACCTCACGGCCGGCCGGGCGCTCGCCGGGTTCGGGCTGACCGAACCGGGAGCCGGCACCGACGCCGGCGGCACTCGCACCACCGCCCGGCTCGAGGATGGCGAGTGGGTGATCAATGGCACCAAGCAATTCATCACCAACTCGGGCACCGACATCACCTCACTGGTCACCGTCACCGCGGTCACCGGAAGTATCGCGGGTGGCAAGAAAGAGATCTCGACGATCATCGTGCCCAGCGGCACAACGGGATTCACCGTCGAACCGGTCTACAACAAGGTCGGATGGAATGCGTCGGACACGCACCCGCTGACCTTCGCCGACGCCCGCGTCCCGGAGGACAATCTATTGGGCGCCCGCGGCACCGGCTATGCAAACTTCTTGTCGATTCTGGACGAGGGCCGCATCGCGATCGCTGCGTTGGCCACCGGGGCCGCGCAGGGCTGCGTCGACGAGAGTGTCAAATATGCCAAGGAACGCCAGACGTTCGGCCAGCCGATCGGCTCCTATCAGGCGATCAGCTTCAAGATCGCGCGGATGGAAGCCCGCGCACACGTCGCCCGCACGGCGTACTACGAAGCGGCCGCGAAGATGCTGGCGGGCAAGCCATTCAAGAAGGAAGCAGCGATCGCCAAGTTGATCGCGTCGGAGGCGGCGATGGACAACGCCCGCGACGCCACCCAGATCCATGGCGGATACGGCTTCATGAATGAGTATCCGGTGGCGCGACATTACCGCGACAGCAAGATCCTCGAGATCGGTGAGGGCACAACCGAGGTGCAACTGATGCTCATCGCGCGATCGCTAGGGCTGTCGTGACCGACCGGACTGGCAAGTCGATTGTCCAGCGGGGCTTGTGGTTCGAGGAGTTCGAGATCGGCACGACATACCTGCACCGGCCCGGTCGCACGGTCACCGAGGCCGACAACGTGTTGTTCACTACGCTGACCATGAACACCCAGTCGCTGCACCTCGATGCGGCGTGGGCTGCGCAGCAGCCGGGTTTTCGCGGCGAACGGCTGGTGAACTCCATGTTCACCCTTTCGACGCTGGTGGGGCTGTCGGTTGCGCAGCTGACGCTGGGCACCATCGTGGCCAACCTCGGCTTTTCCGAAGTGTCGTTCCCCAAGCCGGTTTTTCATGGCGACACCCTGTACGCGGAGACCGTTTGCACCGGCAAGCGCGAGTCGAAGAGCCGGCCCGGCGAGGGCATCGTCACCCTCGAGCACACCGGGCGCAACCAGCACGGCGACGTGGTCGCGCGGGCCGTGCGCACCACTCTGGTTCAGAAGCGGCCCGCCCCCGAAGCCAACCCAGAGGAGTCCCGATGAACTTGCGTGCCGCCGGTCCGGGGTGGCTGTTCTGCCCGGCCGACCGCCCCGAGCGTTTCGCCAAGGCGGCCGCGGCCGCCGATGTGGTGATCGTTGACCTCGAGGACGGTGTGGCCGAAGCGGATAAGCCGGCCGCCCGCAAGGCGCTGCGGGAGACCCCGCTAGACCCTGAGCGCACCGTGGTTCGGATCAACGCGGCCGGCACCGATGAGCAGGCCCGCGACTTGGACGCGCTGGCCGAAACCGCTTACACGACGGTGATGCTTTCCAAGACCGAATCGGCCGCGCAGGTGAGCGCGCTCGCGCCGCGCGACGTCATCGCGCTCGTGGAGACCCCGCGGGGTGCGGTGTTCGCCACCGAAATCGCCGCGGCCCACGGCACGGTGGCGATGATGTGGGGTGCCGAGGATCTGGTCGCCACCCTCGGCGGCAGCTCCAGCCGGCTGCCCGACGGCAGCTATCGGGACGTTGCCCGCCACGTGCGTTCGGCGACTCTGCTCGCGGCGTCCGCATTCGGCCGGATCGCGCTTGACGCCGTGCATCTGGATATCCGCGACATCGAGGGGTTGCGGGTGGAGGCCAACGATGCCGTCGCGGTGGGCTTCGACGGGACCGTCTGCATCCACCCGACCCAGATCCCGGTGGTGCGCGCGGCGTATCGCCCCAGCGAGGAGAAGCTGGACTGGGCGCGGCGGGTATTGGCGGCGGCGCAGACCGAGCGCGGGGTGTTCGCATTCGAGGGACGGATGGTCGACTCGCCGGTGCTCAAGCACGCGGAAATGATGCTGCGGCGGGCGGGGGAGCGCTCCGGGTGACCGCCTCGGTCACCCAGCCAAGTTGCTAGCCGACCGTTGTTCGGCGGGCGCACGGTGATGGTGACGCCGCCCGACCCGGCCAGGCTCGGATTGGTGCGACACGTTTTCGACTCGGCCGCGATCTACGCGGTGACTTCGCATTTGAGCGCATAATGGGAGTTGCGCCAGTGTCGCGGCGAGCGGAGCCTTTCGTGCAGCTGGCGATCGACTTCGGCTCGCGGTAGGTCCCGGCTGAGATTTTGCTGTGGCACAGGTGACCGCTCGAGCGAGGGAGGCGGTATGGCGGAGGTTTCTTCGGCGCCGCCGACTGTTGACCTCGAGCCGGTGCAACTTGTGGCCGCGGATGGCACGCCGACGCCCGAACGCCGCTACAGCCGTGACCTTCCCGCGGAGACACTGTGCTGGCTCTACGAGATGATGGTGGTCACCAGGGGGCTGGACGCCGAGTTCGTCAACCTGAAGCGCCAAGGTCAACTGGCGCTTTTCGCCTCCTGCCGTGGTCAGGAAGCCGCCCAGGTGGGCGCCGCCGCCTGCCTGCGCAAGACCGACTGGCTGTTTCCCCAATATCGTGAGCTGGGCGCTTATCTGGTGCGCGGCATCCCGCCCGGACATGTCGGCGCCGCGTGGCGCGGAACGTGGCACGGCGGTCTGGATTTCACCAAGAAGTGCTGCGCCCCGATGTCGATTGCGATCGGCACCCAGACCCTGCATGCCGTCGGCGCGGCGATGGCCGCGCAACGCCTTGGCGAAGAGTCGGTGACGGTGGCCTTCCTCGGGGACGGCGCCACCAGCGAGGGCGACGTACACGAGGCGCTGAATTTCGCGGCCGTGTTCAAAACGCCCTGCGTGTTCTACGTGCAGAACAACCAGTGGGCGATCTCGGTGCCGATACACAAACAGACCGCCGCACCTTCCATCGCGCACAAGGCGATTGGCTACGGGATGCCCGGAATCCGGGTGGACGGCAACGACGTGCTGGCGTGCTATGCGGTGATGGGCGAGGCCGCCGCCCGGGCCCGCAACGGCGGCGGCCCGACGTTGATCGAAGCGGTCACGTATCGGCTCGGCCCGCATACCACCTCCGACGATCCGACTCGATACCGGACGCAGGACGAAGTAGACCGCTGGGCGGCGCTGGACCCGATCCCGCGTTACCGCACTTACCTGCAGGGCCAGGGTGTGTGGTCGGAACGCTTGGAGGAAAGGATCGCCCCCGGTCGAAGCGAATGCGGACCGAGCTGCGCGACGCGGTTTTCGACGCGCCCGATTTCGACGTCGACGAGGTGTTCACCACTGTGTACGCGGAGATCACGCCCGGATTGCAGGCGCAGCGCCAACAGCTGCGGGCCGAACTGGCCCGGAATGACTGAGGGGGCGTGAATGACCCAGCTCGCTGATCCTCCGGCCGGCGCGGACGACACGCTCACAGAGGCGGTCGCCCCAAAGGAAGATGTCGCGCTCGGCGCGCAGCCGCTGACCATGGTGCAGGCGCTCAACCGCGCCCTGCACGACGCGATGGCCGCCGACGATCGGGTCCTGGTGTTCGGCGAAGACGTCTCGGTCGAGGGCGGAGTGTTCCGGGTAACCGAAGGACTCGCCGAAACATTCGGCGAGGATCGATGCTTCGATACGCCGCTGGCGGAGTCCGCCATAATCGGGATCGCGGTGGGGTTGGCACTGCGCGGCTTTGTGCCGGTCCCCGAGATCCAGTTCGACGGATTCTCCTATCCGGCTTTCGATCAGGTGGTCAGCCATCTGGCGAAGTACCGCACCCGCACCCGCGGCGAGATCAACATGCCGGTTACGGTCCGGATTCCATCGTTCGGCGGTATCGGTGCGGCCGAACATCATTCGGACTCCACCGAGTCCTACTGGGCGCACACCGCCGGCTTGAAGGTGGTTGTTCCGTCCAGCCCGACCGACGCCTATTGGCTGCTTCGCCACGCGATCGCCTGCCCGGACCCGGTGATGTACTTGGAGCCGAAGCGGCGCTACCAGGGTCGTGGCATGGTCGATACCAGTCGGCCCGAACCGCCCATCGGGCAGGCCATGGTGCGCCGTCCCGGCACCGACGTGACCGTTGTGACCTACGGCAGCCTGGTCGGTACCGCCGTGGCCACCGCGGAAGAGGCGCAGCGCCAACGTGGTTGGAGCCTTGACGTCATCGATCTACGATCGCTGGTCCCATTGGACTTCGATACCATCGCCGTGTCGATCCATCGGACCGGGCGTTGTGTGGTGTTGCACGAAGGGCCGCGCAGCCTGGGCTATGGAGCCGGTTTGGCCGCACGCATCCAGGAAGAGATGTTCTACGAGCTGGAGGCGCCGGTATTGCGCGCCTGCGGTTTGATACTCCTTACCCGCCGGCACGGTTGGAGAGATTGTGGCTACCCGGTCCCGACCGGCTGCTGGACTGCGTCGAGCGCGCGATGGAGCTGCCGTGAGTGCGGATCCTTCTCAAGAGCGGGTCAAGCCGTTCCGCGTCCCCGATCTCGGCGAGGGACTCCAAGAGGTGACGGTGTCATGCTGGCACGTCGCCGTCGGCGATGACGTCGAGCTCAACCAGATCCTGTGCTCGGTGGAGACTGCCAAGGCCGAGGTGGAAATCCCCAGCCCGTACGCCGGCCGGATCGTCGAAACGCACGGCGCCGAAGGCGATGTGCTCAACGTGGGTGCGGTGCTGGTCCGCATCGACACGGCACCGCTGAACGGCCATGTACGGGTGACGAACGGCGAGGCCGCGGTGCCCACGCTGGTCGGCTACGGCGCCGACGCGGACATCGACATCAGCCGGCGGAGCGGTCGGCCGCTCGCCGCCCCACCGGTGCGCAAGCTGGCCAAGGAGCTGATGGTCGACCTCTCTTCGCTACAACGCGACGCGGGCGAAGTGATCACGCGCGCGGACGTGCTGGCGGCTGCCCAGGCAGCCGGAGTTGGGCCCGGCATTCGACCCGTCCGCGGCGTACAAGCCCGGATGGCCGAGAAGATGATGTTGTCCCACAGGGAGATCCCGGCCGCCAAAGTCAGCGTGGAAGTCGATTGCACCGCGCTGCTTCGGCTCCGCGACCGGTTCCGTTCCGAACATCAGGAGATCACGCCGTTCGTACTTACGCTGCGGTTTCTGGTCATTTCGCTGGGCCGCAACACAGTTCTCAACTCCACCTGGGTCGACTCACCCGAAGGCCCCCAGGTGCACGTCCACCGCGACGTGCATCTGGGGTTCGGCGTGGCGACCAAACGTGGGCTGTTGGTGCCGGTGATCACCGACGCGCAGAACAAGACCACACGCGAACTGGCCGGCCGGAGCGCCGAATTGATCACCGGTGCGCGTGAGGGCACCCTCACGCCCGCCGAGCTGCGGGGCTCGACGTTCACAGTGTCGAACTTCGGGGCGCTGGGCGCGGACGACGGCGTGCCGGTGATCAACCATCCCGAAGCGGCCATCCTGGGTATGGGAGCGATCAAGCCGCGCCCGGTGGCCGTCGGCGACGAGGTGGTGGTGCGTCCGACGATGACGCTGACGTGTGTGTTCGACCACCGGGTGGCCGACGGGGCCCAGGCGGCCCAGTTCGTCTGCGAGCTGAGGGACCTGATCGAGGCGCCGGAGAGTGCGCTTTTGGACCTGTAGCGGGCGTCTGCTGACTTGATGTGCGCCCACAAACGCGGGCTGCGCCTTGCCGCTGTGTAAGGCAAGCTAACTACTCGTTGCATCATTTCGTCGCCTTTGGCCGCTCGACTCCGACGGCGTCTGCGCGCTAACACCCTGGAGCGTCATGGACAACCGGTACTTTCCGCTCGTCATCGTGGTGATCATGCTCGCTCTCGGGCTGACGCTCACGGTTGCCGACTTCAAGCGGGCTGCCACATTGCGACGCCCGCTATTGGTCGCACTTATCTGCCAGTCTTTGGTCCTGCCGACGCTGTGCCTGTTGATTGCCGAAGCCTTTCATCTGGAGCCGAATCTGGCGATCGGGCTCATGCTGATGGCCGCTACTCCCGGCGGGACGATGGCGAACATACTCAGTCACCTGGTCAATGGGGACCTGGCGCTCAATCTGACGCTGACCGCGATCAACGCCGTGCTGTCGATCTTTGCCCTGCCGGCGATATTGGCGGTATCGATAACCTGGTTCCGCGGTGAAGGACGTTTTATCCCGCTACAACCTGACAAGTTCGTAGCGGTGTTCGGATTTGTGCTCATACCCATCGCGATTGGCATCGCGATACGCCACCGATTCCCTGAGCTGGCCCGGCGACTTCAGAAACCAGTCAGAATTGTCGCCCTGGTGCTGCTGGCAGCGGTCATCCTCTTGTCGATCGTCAAGGGGCACACGACGCTGTGGAACAACCTTGGCATGCTGACCGCGGCAGTCGTGTGCTTCTGCGCCGTTAGCCTGACGGTCGGCTATCTGGTGCCACGCCGGATGCATCTCGCGCCACGGCAGGCCATCGCCATCAGCTTGGAAATCGGAATGCACAACGCCGCGGTGGCGCTGGGCATCGCGCTGAGCCCCCAACTACTGAACAGCGCCGAAATGGCTATCCCACCCGCAATTTACGGTGCTGTCGCACCCTTCATTGCCCTGACATTCGTTTTCACCGTGCGCCGCCTGGACCGTTCGTTCCGTGATGTCTCCCGCGCCGACACCGCCGTGAATGAACAACCTGCTTAGCAGGATGCTACCTGCGTTGTGCTGCGGCTAATCTGCTGGCGAATTCCGGTGATTGGATGGAGTACGCCTGCGGGCCAAGCTCCGTGCGCATCGCCAACTGGTGTTGCTCGCTATCGAGTGATCCCGGGTTGGCTGTGGCGCGCATGGTGGCTTTGGTCGCCAGCACAACCTCGCGGGGAGCGGCCGCGGGCCCCGCGGCCAGCTCCAGAGCCGCGGCGACGGGGTCGTCGGCAACGCTGAGCGCCAACCCGTACCGCACGGCGGATTCGGCGTCGAAACGCATTCCGAACAACAAGGCCGCACGTGCTACCTGTGGCCCCACCGCGCGCTGCAGCATCCAAGTCGCACCCCCGCCGGGATGGAGTCCCAATTTCTGAAAGCGGGCGTCGAACAACGCGCCACGCCCGGCGATACGCACATCGGCGGCCAACGCCAGGTTCAGGCCCGCACCGACCGCCGCCCCATTGACCGCAGCGATCGTGGGCAACCGGCAATTGCCGACCGCCATGAAGCCGTCGTAGATTCGCTGCAGTCCGGCCTCCGCCGCTCCGCCGCCCGCGGCGCCCAGCGCGCTGAGGTCGGCCCCGGCGCAGAATGCCTTGCCCGCCCCGGTGACCACCACGGCGTGCACATCCGGATCGGCTTCGGCTTGCTCCACGGCGGCGCGCAGCCGCGCCGACATCTCCTCGGTGAGGGCGTTGCGCCGATCGGGGTCGTTGACGGTGATGAGCGCGACGTGATCGTCGACGCTGAACAAGACGGGGCCGGATTGGGCCATCGGGCACCTCCGCGGTGTCGGGTTTGCTGGCGGCTTCGGGCGCCGACGTGTGGCTGATGCCGGGCTTGCTGATAGCACGGCCGTTAAGCCATCTGGTCACGTCAGAGTACTTCTGGCCACACGCGAAAGCGCTAGGGCGTCCCGGTTTCGCGGGCCTGGAGATTGAACCGCTCGCCGTCCGCTTTTAGCATCCATTCGTTGGGCCGCGTCGCCGCGCGCAATTGGTCCCGCGATCCGTCCCATGGCCGCTACCGGAAACGTCGTAAGCACCTGTTCGGGTGCAACAGCTGACTGCACGACTGGCCGGTTGGTCCAGGCATGTTCAGCCCACATGCTTCAGGGTGTAGTGAGCATTCGTCCGTTTTGGGTCATCTGCGAGCCTGTTCACCTCTTGACGGATCGGATCGACACCACCGCCTAACACGCCGGGGCACCCATCGGGGCACCGAACTTCCCACCACGTGTCCGTCTGGTGCGGCGGCCACGCCGCTAGCTGCCCGCCTCTCGGCCGGTAGCCGATCTGGTCTGAAAATTTCAAAAGATTACCGACGTGATGTTGTGCCGGGCAGAAGAGCGACACATCGATCCCAAGGTGCTCTGTTTCGTTCATGGCTGCCATTCTCCGCATGCCGACAAGCCACCAAAATTGGTGTTCCTCCCCTACGGGGCTCCCGCGGCCAACTGCTCCCGGAATGTTGGCATCCCGTTTCCCTAGTCGGTGAAGTCGATCCGAACGGACACGGGAGTCGTTTCCAGCGCCTTTACCATCTTGGCTCCCAGGCGTCCGAACTTGCGGCCGCGTGCGACGACATCGTCGTCTGGCCTGAATGTCGCGACTCCGGCGCGCCATCGATTGCCCTGTCGCATGCGGATATTCGGGTTGTCGGCGATATTTCTGCCCCAACCGGAGCGGGTGCCATGCTGGCTGATCACCCACGCCCCGTTGTTGTCGAATTGGGCCGACACGGGGACGCGGCGTACCTGGCCGGTCTTGCGGCCGACGGTCTCCAGTTCGGTGGCCATCGCGGTGCGCACCCCCAGTCTGCTCAACCCCTTCACCGCCGGGTTGAGCAAATAGCGTCCGAGCGCACGTTCTCTGCGGAACTTTCGCAGCGACTTGTCCTGGTTGGTGCTCGTCATGGCTGTCTCCGTAGTCGTGTTCGGCCCGTTTTGTTGAAGGGGCGAGTCCTGTGGAAAGGCTAGTAGACCGATCGGTATAGTTCAACCCTGAATGTTCTGAATGTTCGAGAGCCGGGCGAAGTCGGAAGGCGGTAGAAGATGTCCGCGCGGGATGCTCTCATCGCCAGCGTCACGGGGTTGGTGCGACGGCGGGGGGTCGCCGGAACTGGCCTCAACGCGCTCCTGGAGGACAGCGGAGTCGCCCGCAGAACCGTCTACCTGAATTTTCCCGGCGGCAAAGCGGAACTCGTTGCTGAAGCCACCCGCCTCGCAGGAGAGGCGTTGACCACGGTGATCCGGTCGGCCGACGACGGGGGCGATCCCGCACGGGCGGTCCAGACTTTCATCGATGAATGGAAGGCGCAGCTGAGTGCAACTCAGATGCAAGCAGGCTGCCCGATTGTGGCAGCCATCCTCGGTCGTTCGGAAGCGCCGGCGGCCGCGCAGGCGGCTTCCGAGGCCGTTGCTGAGTGGCAGGCGATCCTCGCCGATCGGCTGGTCAGGTCCGGTGTCGATCGTGACAGCGCACGCTCGTTGGCGGCCTTGACCGTCGCCGCCATCGAAGGCGCCGTCATCCTTGCGCTCGCGACGCAGTCGACGGCTGCGCTCGACGATGTCGGGCGCCACTTGATCGAAGTCATCAAGCTGCACCTGCCCGCCACGCACGGTGGCATTCGTACGCCCAGTGGCCGCGTTCCACTCGCCTGACGACCGCTGGCTGACATCTAGCGGGTCATACACGTTGAAAAGTGCCCCCGGCACGACTCGAACGTACGACCTGGGGATCACCAATCGGCATGTCTCGTAATGCGCCCGATCTTGGTTGTCTTCCCACGTGCTGCAACATGTTTAGAGCTAATTCGGCTTGGCCGAGACCCGGCTGATTAATGTCGAATCGTGGCCATTGGAGATGAATAAGCGATGACCGCATTCCCGGCATCGCGAACAAAGGTGCAGTACTTGACACCTCGCGGCGCGGTCCCTGCCGCGCGGGGAACCCCTATGTCTGAGGCGAAATGCCGAGGTGGACTATTCGTGTGATACGGGGGTCTCGGGCTCCATGTCGTAGGAGCTTTGGATCTGGTCGGGGCGGCGGCCGAGCCCGTCCGTGGTCTTCTTGTGCCACGGCGCCTCGATAAGACTCTTTGTCTCCTCGATCATCGACTTGGGCTCGAGGTTGCGATAGCTGTCGACCTCGCCGGCGGCCACGGCGGTCATGGTGGCGTACACGGGCTCGGGGTCGTACTGCGCACGGGGGAACGCCAGCTCGGAGTAGTCGAAAAGCCTCTGGGACGGGTCGTCCTCCCAGCTCTTGTAGGTCTGAAACATGCGGTCATTGAAACCGGTCAGAAAGGGCCCGGGGGCGTCAAAACCTTTCGCGGCGAGTCGCATGGCGACCTCATGCCCGAATCCGGTACCAGCGCCGGTGATCAATACCCTCTTCATCTGGTCTCCTCTTTGGTCGGGTTAGGACGGGCGGCGAGTTCGTGTCCAAAGCGCGAGGCCCGGCAGACCTGGGTGGTCGTCTCAGCCCGAGGCCAGTATCTCTGATGACCAGTACTTCAACGAGACGAGATATGAACGCGCATCGCGGAGGCTCAACCGATTTGACCAATTCGTCACCGAAATCGAGGGGCTCGACATCGGTTTCGTCCACCGATGGTCCCGGCACCAGGGACGCTTTCCCGCTGCTGATCACCGACGGCGGTCCAGGTGCCCACCGACAAGTCGTCCACGGCACGTGCGTTAGAGATGGCTCGCCACGAAAGTCGCGGCCTGACTGGGCATCCCGGACTGCTTATAGGATAGGTGCGCCGCGGAGAAGATCTCGTCATGCGAAGGCAGCGCCAGGGGCCCGCCCGGAGTGCAAATCGGATCGCTGGGCGCACACAAGTCAATGGCCTTCGCCCCGTACCACGGGCTGACCTCGCTCATCGGCGCCCCCAGATACCTGTCCGACGGATTCCCGAAGGTGGCGACCGCAGCGACGTGATCAGCCTGGTCCGCCGTTAGCGTCGCGGGGATCAAGCCCGCAATCGGTACCCGGGCGATGGTGATCAGATCTATCACCATCGCGCCCAGGGAATATCCACCGAGCACCAGCCCGGTGTTGGGACAGTTCGCAACCATGGACACAACGTGAGCGTTCGCATCGACGGCGCCGGCTGATGCGGAAGGGGCGAAATCTTCGCCGGCGGGGTAGTTGACCGGATACACCCCGACGGACCGACCCCCAACTTGCGAGCGCAGTGAATCAATAAATGCCTGTCCGACCCCACCAACACCAGGTGGCTCGTTGGTGCCGCGGGCGAACGTCACCTCGACGTCGGGGCAGGGAGCAGCGGACGCGGAGGGAATGGGGATCAATGCGCTCAGCGTCGCCCAGGTCGTCACCACCGCGGCACCCAGAACAGTTGCGAATTGGCGTGCGTTCACGTTCCAATGCTCACATATCGCGACCGAAGCGTGCCGCCCGAGTGGCGCGGCCCGCTGATTTCAGTTCATCCGGGCCGGGGAATGAATCCGGGTACGCCGCTTTTTACCACCGTGTTGAACCTGACGTTCGCGGTGATGCGATACCGGATGTCCCGCATAGCATCTTCGGGAAGGGCAGAAATCTCGTAGTTCTCCTGGATGCGTTGAGGTTTGGTCGAGGTGGTGAGGAAGGCAGTGCCACGCTGTACCGCCCAGGAGAGAAGCACTTGAGCTGGTGACATGTGCAGACGGTCTGCGATTGCTGTAATCACCGGGTCGTCCACGATTTTTGGTTCCATCGAATGTCCCAACGGGGCGAACGCCAGCAGCACGATCCCATGCTCGCGACAGAAGTCGAGTAGTTCCCATTCCGGTAGATACGGATGCGATTCGACCTGCACTACGGCCGGCTTGATCCGCGCCACCGCGACTATCTCGCGCAGCTTGTCCAAGGAGATATCCGATAGGCCGATCGACCTGCAGGGACCATCGTCGACGAGGCGCTCCAGCGCCCCCCAGGTCTCCGCTAACGTGACCCCTTCGTCGTAGATCACGCGACCGTGCTCGTCTCGCGGATCCTGATCGTCACCGGGCTGAAACGCATAGGGCGTATGGATCAAATAGCAATCGACATAGTCGACTTGCAATCGGCGGCGGCTCGCATCGAACGCGGGCCTGACCCGCTCTGGACGATGATTGGTGTTCCACAGCTTCGTGGTGACGAACATGTCCTCCCGCTGAACGGTCCCCGCCTCGAACGCTTCGCGCATCGCAGCACCCACCGCTTCTTCATTGCCGTAGCGTTCTGCGCAATCGAAATGCCGGAAACCCACTCCCAGTGCGGTCTTGACGGCCTGCTTGGTCTCGACAAGATCCGGAATCAGCGTGCCAAATCCGATGGCGGGGATCGCACCAGATCCGTGGGTCAGTTGAATTCTTGAATGACGAAGCTCTTCAGATGTGCTCATGCTCGAAACCCCTTGCCGTATGAACCGGCCGGGGCGTCCAAGATCGCGCATTCGCGGTCCCGACCATGCAAGCGTGGCGACGAGGGCCGCAAAGTTGGAAATCTCGTCAACCCACCATCCCGGCTGCCCATCTCTTGGAGCGGCCACAGATTACTTGGTCAAACTGCATTCCAACAGGGCCCCATCGGATCGTCACACAGGGTTTACCAGTGCACCCCGGTAGGGGGTTTCGTGCCGCCTACGACGCCTTGGCGCCCGACGATGACGGGCCCTCGATGAGGCTGCTCAACTCGGCGCGCGACCGGATGCCCAGCTTGGCGAATGTGTTGCGCAGGTGGGAGTTCACTGTGTGTGGCGACAGACAAAGTCGTTGCGCTACTGCGCGATTCGTAGCGCCGGCAGCGACGAGATGGGCGACCTTTAGCTCGCTGTCAGTGAGGCTGTCCACCCCGGTCTGCGGGCGTGGCCTGCCCACCACCCGCCGTGAAACCCCGTGTTCGCGCAGGATCTGGCCGACGCGACGGGCGTCGGCGATGGCACCGCAGCGCAGGTACGTGTCGAAGGCGACGCTGAGCTGGTCGATGCCCTCCCAGGCGCGATTGGTACACACAAGTTCCGTGCCGGCGTCCTCGGCGGCCGCGGCGTACAGCAGCGGCCGTGACAAGTCGCTCAGCGATTCGGCCGCGGCGACCAGTGCGTCGGGATCGCTTTCGAGGATGGCCCGCGCGTGTTGGGCGACCGCGTTGAACAACGGCGCCCCAGGTTGTTCTCGGGTGAGCAGCTGCGCTGCGTGCAGCACCCGCGCGCGCAGCCCGGCGTCACCGGCGTCGGCCGCGACCCGAGCGGCAAGAACGACGTGATCGAGGTCGACGGCCCAGACGGGAGTCTGTAGCAATGTGAAGTCGTCGGTGAGCCATCGCTGCGCCTCCTGGGTGTCGCCGCGCTGCCAAGCCGCATGAGCAAGAGCCGCCATACCCTCCCGGCGGTGGGCGGGCCCTCCCGCCGTGTAGGCGTCACGGGCATGGATAGCGACCTCACGCGACAGTGAGCGGTCGTCGGTGTGTACTGCCACCCGGGCAAGGGTCATCAGGCCAATTCGGCCCCCAATGCGCGTCCAGGTCATTCGCTCCCGCTGGGGAAGCGACTCGACGGCGGCCCGCGCCGTGTCCAACCGCCCGGCGGACAGATCGATCAGCGCCTGTATTTGAGTGAGCAGCTGAACCGCCATCTCGTTGCGTTGTGCGCGAGCCAGCCGCAAGCTCTCGGACACAATCGTCGTGGCCTCGTGGAGCATGCCGAGCGTGACAAGAACAATGGCGCAGTTCACCGCTGCGAAGTGCTGCACGGCGGCGGGGTCCGCGCACCGCGTCAGGGCGGCTAGGCGCTCGAGGGATTCCTCGGTGCGCCCGGAGTACCCGTCGGCGCAGTTCGCAAGGGCCAGTGATACCTCGGCGAGCACGGTGGTCAGCAAGTCATCGGTCGACGTCGCGGCTTCCTGCGCGTCGTTGACGGCACGGCGGACATCGCCGGTCTGGCCGTCCATCGCAAGGTTGTAGGCCAGCCAGCCAAGATGCCGTGCCCTGGTGAGGTCACCGATGCTGGCCAGCTCCAGGGCCCGCCGGTTTTCCGCTGCGCGTTGGCCGGCTGGATGCGGCGACAGCATGGACAATCCAAGCCGAACGTCGGCCTCTTCTTGAGGCGAAAGGCTCTCGGAAAGCGTTGCGGCGGCCAGTTGTTGTGCCTCGCCGTGACGCATGGCCTGGTTGAGTAGCACGACGGTTTCGGCGACCAACGGCCCGCGCGCCCGATGCTGCCACGGCAGCAATTGCAAGGCCCGTTTGCTGATGTCGGCTGCGGTGGACGGATCGGAGGCCGCAAGCGATTGCGCGGCTTGCCGCAGCGCGCGGATCGCTGCCCTGTCGCCGACTTCGGCGCTGCGTGCGAGTTGGGTTGCCACCTCCGCCGGCGCCGCACCCCCTTCCAGGAGAACGGTCACGACGTCACGTTCCATTGCTCGTCGCAACGTTTGCGGCAATGTTTGCCGGGTGGCTCGTCGCAGCAGATCATGCCGAAATCGCAGCCGGTCGCCGTCCTCGGCCAGCAGATCAGCGCGCACTGCCTCCTCCACGGCCGAGATCAGCCCAATCGGGCGGCGTTCGAGCAGCTCGGCCAGCAACCCCGCCGAAAAGCTGTCGGGCAGAACGGCAGCCACCTGCACCACCCGGCGCGCATCCGCCGACAGGCGGCCCAAGAGTTCTTGCATGGTGGCGATGAGCCGCCGTGGCAGCTCCGGTCCCGTGACGCTGGCACGCCCGCCCGTGATACTGATCCTGTCCTCTTCTTGTAGCCCCTGAAGAAGCTCCATCACCAGAAATGGGTTGCCGTGTGCCTTGCCCGCCAGACTCAGCAGCGACGCATCCGGTTCCGCGCGCAAGACGTCGGCGACGATGTCTCCAACCGCGGTCGGCCCGACGGCGCCCAACCTCAATACCCGGGCGCCGTCACGTTCGAGCGAGTTGATCGTCGTGGCGACGTCCGGTCCCCCGGCGCCAGTGCGGGCGGCGAGCACCCATGACACCGGGGCGCTGGCGAGGCCCGCAGCCAATGACCGCACGGCCAGCACAGTCGCGTGGTCAGCCCAGTGCAGGTCGTCGATCACGATTTGGATTGGGGTCTGCGCTGCCGCCGCACTGATCGCGGCCTGCAACTCGTTCACCACCAAGTAGCGCGAGTCGACGGAGTCAAGGCGGGGCAGCGCCGCGGCGTGCCCGATCGGTGGATCCGCCTGCAGGGTCGCCATGAGCAATGGCGAAAACGGGACCGTCTGCTGATACTCGAAGCCCTGCCCGAACAAAGGGCGCACGCGCTGGTCGGCGCGCGCGTTGAATTCCTCGAGGAGCCGGGTTTTCCCAATACCCGGTGGGCCCTCGACGACGACGACACCGCCGCGGCCCCCCGCGAGCGCCCCGCCAAGCTCTCGCGCGACCTTGAGTTCTTCATCGCGACCGCGGATTGGCGTCGTCACGAGCGACCGCCGCTGAACATTATGGGCATCCTCCAGATGAACGGCCCCCCGGCGAATGCCGTCCAGTATGGTGACGCGCGGTTAGCCTTCGAGTCCGCCAATGGCCAGTCGTTATGACTGGTCCGCGGTGTAGCGTGCACCTATGCGATCGGGGGCCCTGATCCGGCAATGTGCGCCGTCGGGCTGATTGGGCGGGACGCCGAAACGCGGGCGCTCGCCGAGTTTGTCGACGATGTCGGGTCGGGTCGGAGCCGAGTTCTGGTGGTGCGCGGCGAATGCGGCCTGGGTAAAACGGCGCTGCTGAACTGGGTCGTCGAGCATGCCGGCGACTGCCAGGTGCTGCGTGCCGGTGGAGTCGAGGCGGAGATGGAGCTGGCCTTTGCAGGCCTGCATCAGCTACTCGCGCCAATCCTGTCTCGGCTCGACAACCTCCCGTCGCCGCAGCGTGACGCGTTGCAAATGGCCTTCGGCTTCCGCGTCGGGGCGGTTCCGGATCGGTTGTTCATCGCTCTGGCCGTGCTGAGCCTGCTTGCCGACACCGCAAAGCAGCAGCCGCTGATTTGCCTCATCGATGACGAGCAATGGCTGGATCGCGCGTCAGCGCAAGCGCTGACCTTTGTCGCGCGTCGCCTGGGCGACGAGTCCGTGGGTCTGATCTTTGCCACCCAGGTCGCTACCGCGGAACTGTCCGGATTGCCCGAACTACACCTCGATGGCCTCAGCAACGCCGACGCCCACGCACTGCTGGACCGGGCTCTGACCGCGCCGCTTGATCCGGCGATGCGGGAGCGGTTCGTCAACGAAACGCGCGGCAACCCGCTGGCGCTGTCGGAGCTGCCGCGCAGCGTGACGCCCGCCGAGCTGGCGGGCGGGTTTGCGGCGCCGGCTGTGATGCCGATGTCGGACCGTCTCGAGGACAGCTTCCGGCGGCGCCTCGACGCGTTGCCGTCGGCGACCCGGCGGCTAGTGCTGCTGGCGGCCGCCGATCCGGTTGGCGAGCCGTCGTTGCTATGGAACGCCGGAGCTCGGCTCGGGATCGATGCGCGGGCCGCAGCACCTGCGATGGAGGCCGGGCTGATCCACTTTGGCACCCGGGTGCAGTTCTTTCATCCGCTTGTTCGCTCCGCGGCATACCGGTCGGCGTTGGTGGCTGATAAACAGGACGCACACCGTGCGTTGGCCGAGGCCACCGACCCGCGGTTAGATCCTGACCGGCGGGCCTGGCATCGCGCTCAAGCCGCGGCCGGCCCCGACGAGACCGTCGCCGCGGAACTCGAGGGCTCCGCCGACCGGGCCCTGGCACGCGGAGGAGTGGCCGCTGCGGCGGCGTTTCTGGAACTTGCGGCGATGCTGACACCGGCGCCGGATCGTCGCGCGGCGCGGATGCTGGCCGCGGCGAAGGCCAAGCGCGACGCCGGCGCACTCGACGCCGCGCTCGGGCTGTTGGTCGCGGTCGAGACCGGACCTCTCGACGCGCTGCAAACCGCGCAGGTCGAGTACCTGCGAGGGGAGATCGCCTTCGACCAATGGCACGTACGCGAGGCGGCTCAATTGCTGCGAAGCGCGGCCGGGCGTTTTGAATCGTTGTGCGCCGAGTCATCCCGCGAGGTCCGTTTGCGGGCACTCGATGCCGCGATGTGGCTGGCAGGTCCCGACGGTCCGGACAAGAGCAGCATCCTCGAAACGGCCGCCGCCGCCCGTGCCGGCCCCCCGAGCCCGCAGCCGCCGCGGGCCGTCGACGTGCTGCTGGACGCGTTCGTCGCCCTATTCACCGATGGCTATGCGGCTGCAGCGCCGCTGCTTAATCGCGCGATCGAAATGCTGCTCGCCGCGGACGTGGAGGCCGGCCGGCTCGACAGCTGGTTGCCCATCACCCGCTCCAAGATCAGGGCCGCCCTCGCCGCCGAGGTGTGGGACGCCGAATCCTGGTATGCCCTGGCGCTGCGCGAGACACAGTTCGCCCGAACGACTGGCGCCCCGATCCAACTGCAGCTCGCGCTGCACTACCTTGCCTGGACGCTCTTGCTGCGCGGTGAATTCGGGAAAGCGGCGTCGGTGATCGACGAGGATTTCGCCGCCGCGGCCGCGACGGGCAACCCTCCGCTGAGATTTGGCACATTGCTGCTTGCCGCCTGGCGCGGCGAGCGCGAGAAGGCGCGCGAATTGATCGAGGAGACCACGGCATCCGCGGAGGCCGAGGGGAATTGCAGGGCCGCCGATTTGGCCGCCTACGCACGCTCGGTGCTCGACAACGGACTCGGCCGCCACGCTGATGCGCTGGCGGCCGTCAAGCCGGTATTCGACCACGACCACGCGGGGTTAGGGGCCCTCGTCGTCCCCGAGCTGGTCGAGGCAGCGTCGCGCACGGACAACGTCGAACTCCTTGCCGCCGCGCGTGACTGGATGGCGGTGCGCGCGAAGGCGACTCCTACCCCGTGGGCGCTGGGCATCGACTCGCGCATCCGCGCGCTGTCGAGCGACGGCGCTGTGGCAGAGAGTCTTTACCGCGAATCGCTCGAATATCTCGGTCGTACCCCGATTGTCGTTGAGCGTGCCCGTGGGCATCTGATCTACGGCGAATGGTTGCGGCGCCAGAATAGGCGCGTCGACGCCCGCGCCCAGCTGCGGGTGGCCGAGGAAATGTTCTCGGCCATGGGAGCCGACGGGTTCGCCGACCGAGCCCGACGCGAGCTGCTGGCCACCGGCGAATCGGCCCGTAAGCGCTCCGCCAAGACCGGCGACACCGGCGTCGACCTCACCCCACAGGAGCTGCAGGTCGCGCGGCTGGCACGGGAGGGCTTGTCGAACAACGAGATCGGCGTGCAGCTGTTCATCAGCCCCCGCACCGTTCAGTACCACCTGCGCAAGGTGTTCGCCAAGCTCGGCATCCGCTCCCGCGGGGAGCTTGCGCACGTTTTGCCCGGCCCGGGCGGTGCCGCTGCGCGGCTCGAGCCCAGCGCTTAAGTATCGAAGCAGACGTGAAGATGAAGGCCGCCCGGGTGCTCGCCTGGGCGGCCTTCAGCTGGCTCTGGAAAATGCGGTGCCTACATTACAGAGTAAGCGGGATGACGGGAGGCGGCGGGCCGCCCAGTGCTGCCGCGAGGTCGGCGGGCAGGTAGGTCAGCAGGCCGGGAAGAAGGCCGCCAATGGGCGTACCGGTGACCAAGCCCTGGAACCCGAACTCGGAAAGTCCCGGAACGGTGGCGGTGTATTCAGTCGCGGGAACGAGAAGTCCGTCCATGGGAATATTGATCGTGACGGGCAGCCCCGTTACGTCGATTGACAGGGGCAACGTCGATTGGCCGTTGAGGAAGCCGTTGGCCACGGCGGCGGGAGCATCCAGGACTGCGGCGGTGGCGCCCACCACGTTGCCGGTTTGCACCGCATTGACAAACGTTGTCGCGCTGGACCCCAGCGCGTTGAGCGCGTTGAGCGGAGCGCCGAGCGCCTCGATGCCCAACACCAGTGGCAGCCCCGCGGTGGTGTTTATATTTATTCCGAAGCCGGGGGGCGCAAGGAAACTCGCGGTTGACGTCAAGGATGTGTCGGTGACCGTGTTGACCAGGTTGGTGAAGTTCTGCGACATCTGCGCAGGAAGGGAACCGGCGGGCAACATGTTGGTGAAGTTCTGCGCCATCTGTCCGGGGATCGACAGAATGGGTAGTAGGTCGCCTAACGTGCCTGTCGGCGTGACGCTTATGACGTTCGTGCCGGTGACGTTGTAGCTCGCGATGAACAGGTGGGAAAAGCCCGACCCAATGGCGCTCTCCGCACCGGTGATGTTGCCCGCCGCAAGATCCTGGAAGGCGGTTTGGAAGCTGGTCGGCAGGCCTTGCAGCCCGGTAGTGAAGTCGTGGGCGGCGGCCTGAAGTGACGTAGAGATCGTCTGCGCGTAGCCGATCTGGTGGTTGATGAACAACTGCGCGAGAGCTGCCGGGTTGGCAGCCGAAAGGGCCTGGGCGGCTTGGATATTCATCGGCAAATTGGCCAACTCGGCAGGCAAGTTCTGGACGGTGCTTTGGAACCCGGTGCCGATCGCCTGGGCGTAACCGAGCTGGTTGATCTGGTGCATCAAAGGCGCCGGGTTGGCCGAGATCGCAGTTTCTAGGCTTTGCCAGTTGGCACCTGTAGTCGAGAAGAGCGTTTGGTATGGCGCGGCGACAGTGGCGCCGAAGGAGTTAACGTCGTTGATCAGGCCCGGCACCCCGCCCGTCTCAAGCGCCGCAAATCCAGTCTGAAAGCCCGTGATGGACTGTGAAAGCGAGCTTGCTACTGCGCTTTCGGCCTGAGCAACCGCTCCCGCCGCGCCACCACCGAACGACGGAGCCGACGCAGCCAGCGTCTGCTCGGCGTTGGCGGCCTCGGTGCTGAGATAGGCACCCGCACCAGAGTTCAACAAGCCCACGAACTGCTCATGAAACGCCGAAGCCCGGGCGGCGAGGGCTTGAAATTGCTGGCCGTGGTCGCCGAACAATGCCGCAATCGCGGCCGACACCTCGTCAGCAGCGGCAGGCGCCAGTCCGATCGTAGGAGCCGCGGCGGCACTCGTGGCCTCGCTCAGCGACGAGCCGATGCCCGCCAAGTCCTGGGCCGCCGCCTCGACATACTCCGGCGCGATGGTGACAAACGACATCTCCGTGTTCCTTTCTCGGCACCCCGGCTTCCGAATGGCGGCACGCCAGCGAAGCTGATGCGGCGAGGTGCAAATGACGCAGTCCGGCTGGGGTGCCGGCTTGCTAACAACGGTGAGTGTTCGATGTACCGCCGGGCCATCGCACGAACTGGTGATCTTTAAGCCATGGTCATGCGATGCCTAAGGAAGCGTCGGTGGAACGTGGGGCAGATTGCCCCCACGGCCTCGCGGCTGCTGACCGGGTGCCGGTTGTTTCCTCACTCCACGCAAGCGGTCGTGATCAGCCGACGCCTCAACGCATCTCACCCGCGGTGCCGCAACATCGCCCCGTTCTAACCGGCCTCGATGCGGTCCTGGCGTAAGCGTTGTTCGAGGCCCCTCCGGCTGCTATACAGGGTGCACGGACTTCGCCCGGGCCCTGGCTTGTCGCAGCATTACGCCCAGTTCACTTCTGTTGCCGCACTTTTCGGCGACAACGGGCCTCCTTACGTACACTGCCGGGTGGCCCCGGTCGCGGCCGGCCGCAGTCGGCAGGCTGTAAACACGTTCTACCGACGCTTCCTTAGGCATCGCATGACCATGGCTTAAAGATCACCAGTTCGTGCGATGGCCCGGCTGTACATCGAAGGGTCACCGTTGTTAACGAGCCGGGAGACCACCCGGTCGAGAAATACCAAGTTAAGGATCGCTTCTCGTGATGAACTTTGCGCTGCTGCCGCCGGAGATCAACTCGGCCCTGATGTATGCCGGCGCCGGGTCGGGGCCGTTGTTTGTCGCGGCAGCGGCCTGGGACGCGTTGGCCGCTGACCTGCATGCGACGGCGGCGGGGTTTGACTCGGTGACCTCCACGCTGGCCAGCACACCGTGGACAGGTTCAGCGTCGGCCGCGATGGCCGCCGCGGCAACGCCCCACGTGGGGTGGCTCAGCACCTCGGCCGGCCTGGCTGAGGCGGTCGCTGCCCAGGCCCGGGCCGCTGCGACGGCGTTTGAGACCGCGCAGACCGCGACGGTGCATCCGGCAGCGGTGGCGGCCAATCGTTCGACGCTGGTGGCGTTGGTGGCGACGAACTTTTTGGGCCAGAACACCCCGGCGATCGCGGCCACCGAATTCCAGTACCTGGAGATGTGGGCTCAGGATGTCGCCGCGATGGTGGGATACCACGCCGATGCGGTCTCGGTGGCCTCGCTGCTGACCCCGTTCAGCCAGCCCCCGACCGGCTTGGCCGGGTTGGCGCAAGCGGCGGGAACCGCGGCGTCGACCGTCGCCCCGCAGATGATGTCGGCGGTGCAGTCGTTGCCGCTGGGGACCGCGATGCAGGGTGCAGAGGCGTTGTTGAGTCCGGCGGGCATGGCGATGTCTCCGATGATGATGCTGATGAGCAGCGCGATGCAGGGAGGGATGCAAAGCAGCACCGGGTTGGCCGGCAGCGCCGGGTTGGCCGGCGTCGCCGGGTTGCCACAGGGCCCCAAACTGATGAGCGGCGCCGAAGCGGTGAAGCCCCTGGGCGGAGCCGGACTAGGTGCGGCGGCGGGTCTGGGTCAGGCGCGGATGGTCGGGGCGTTGTCGGTGCCGCCAACGTGGGCTGGGTCGATGCCGGCCGGGATGGCCAGTTCGGCGCTGAGCGGCCTGTCGAGCGCGGGCATGGAAATGGGCGTGCCCGACGCTGCCGCCATGGCCACCGCGGCCAACGGCGCCGGTGCCGCGGCCGGCACCGGTGGTATGCCGATGATGCCGATGATGCCGATGAGCGGAGCTGGCGGTGGCATGCCCGGGCGGATGATGGGCGGCGGCAGTGTCGCGCATGTCGTGCAGTCTCGACCCAGCGTGGTGCCGCGGATCGCGGTCTAGGGGGTGATCGGTTGAGGCTGAACAGTCTGGCTACATTGGTGCACCCAACGAGTTGGGCGCGTCGGGCCAAGCGCTACGAATCTCTGACAAATACCAATCAATGAATGAAAGGACCAGTGTGATGGCTACACGGTTTATGACGGACCCGCACCAGATGCGAAGCATGGCGGGCCGCTTCGAGATGCACGCCCAGACCGTTGAGGACGAGGCCCGCAAGATGTGGGCGTCGTCGATGAACATCGCCGGTGCGGGCTGGAGTGGTCAGGCCCAGGCGACCTCGTACGACACCATGGGTCAGGTCAACCAGGCGTTCCGCAACATTGTGAACATGCTGCACGGGGTTCGCGACGGGCTGATCCGTGACGCGAACAACTACGAGCAGCAAGAGCAGACCTCGCAGCAAATCCTCAGCAGTTAACCGCTGCTGGCCAACGCCTTTCGACGATAGGAGAACATCGAGATGACGATTAACTACCAGTTCGGCGATGTCGACGCCCACGGCGCGACCATTCGCGCCCAAGCCGCATCGCTGGAAGCTGAGCACCAGGCCATCGTGCGCGATGTGCTTGCCGCTGGTGACTTTTGGGGCGGCGCCGGTTCGGTGGCCTGCCAGGAGTTCATCACCCAGTTGGGTCGTAACTTCCAGGTGATCTACCAGCAGGCCAATTCCCACGGGCAGAAGGTGCAGACCGCCGGCAGCAACATGGCCAGCACCGACAGCGCCGTCGGCTCCAGCTGGGCCTGAACCACCGCCGCGGGCGCGGGTGAGCACACCAACTCGTGTGCACCCGCGCCCTACGCGTGCCATCGAACTACCAATCCCGACGGCGCCGGCGAGGACCAAACCGGTCAGGGCGGGGGCTCTCGGCGCGAATCGGTGCAGACCATCTCGGGCACGCCAAGGTGTCGATGACCCAAGACCGCTACATGTCCCGCGGACGCGTCCACAGTCAGGTCGCCGACCTGGTGGATCGGACCGTGACGGACGTAAACCATGAACAGGTGATGACCGGCATTTTCTGCGGGACCGAAAACACCCTCTGACCAGTGCCCCGACACGACTCGAACGTGCGACCTTGGGATTAGAAGGGCTTCGCCGCGTCCGAAACGACCAGGCAAAGCGGTTAGCTGAAACGCCTCGAATCGCCTAAGCAGCACCATTTTTGATCGTTGCCCCTACGGCTACGGTACGGGGCCGGTACGGCCTAAAAGCGTCCCGGACGCCGCGTCGACGCCGCGACGCCGTCGGGGACGGTGATGTTAGCTACGGGGGATCACGCGCCGGGAATTGCCATCGTTATGTAAAGGACGCGTAAAACACGCGTAAAACAAGGCTGTGTTGGCTCGCGTTTATCGTTGGGCAGTTTGTAGCGTAATTCTTCTTTACAACTCCATGGTCGAAGTTGCGCGTCGTGCTGCCTTCACCAAAGAGAGGACTCACTATGGCAGTCGTCCGACCGCAGATCAAAGCGGCCACCTACTTCGGCGAGCCTTTCGAAGCCAGCTTCGCGGTCCGATCCAAATTCCTGACCGCCGCGCTGTGAGGCTTCAATGACCACGGCGCAACTTTCCCCCCGTGATCGGACTCGACGCTACCGGGCGGCTGCAGGATGGAACGGGAAAGTTCGCGACGCCGCGCCGACGAGCCGGGTCATGGTGGTAGCGATCACGGTGTCGTTGGTCCCCTTCCTAGACGGCACCATGGTGAACCTGGCTCTGCCGGCCACAGAACGCGACCTCGGCGGGGGCCTCTCCCTGCAACAGTGGGTCGTCGACGGCTACCTGCTGGCCCTGGCAGCCATGATTCTGCCCGGCGGATCCATCTCCGATCTGTTCGGGCGCGTGCCGGTGATGCGCTTCGGGCTGGCGGCCTTCGGTACGGGCTCGGTGTTGGCGGCCACCGCGGACTCGCCGGCGATGCTGATTACCGCGCGGGTCATCCAAGGTCTGGGGGGCGCGCTTCTGGTGCCCGGCTCGCTTGCCATGATCAACTCCGCCTTCGACCGCCCACACCGACCCGGTGCTATCGGCACCTGGACTGCCTGGACCGGCACTGCATTTGCGCTAGGCCCGTTGCTGGGCGGCTTGGCCGTGGACTTCCTTAGCTGGCGATGGATCTATATCGTGTCGGCGATTCCGATGGTCATCGGCTTCGCCTTAACGTTTTGGCTGCGTCCGATGCCCGGGCTCGCCGAGCGGGCCCCCGTCGACGTCCCCGGCGCGGCATTGTCCGCGGCCGGACTCAGCGCCACGGTGTACGCACTGATCGAATCTCAGCGGCGCGGATGGGCTGACCCCTTTGTCACCGCATCGATGGTCTTCGGGGTCGCGGCATTGCTGGCGTTCGTGGCATGGGAGCGCCGTACCTCTCGCCCTATGCTGCCGCTGGGACTGTTCACAGTCCGAAACTTCGCCGGCGCCAATCTGGCCACCGCGTTCGTGTACGGCGCCCTAATGCTGGGATCGCTCGCCATCGCCCTCTACATCCAGGAGGTCGCCGGCTACTCGGCGACCGTCGCGGCCTTGATCACCTTGCCCACACCCGTTTTGTCGTTTCTCTTCGCCCGCCGCGTCGGCCGTGCGGCCGCACGGATCGGACCGAGGGTTTTCTTGACGGCGGGCCCGGCGCTGGCCGGGATCGGGCTACTGCTCATCCGCCCCTCCGTATACGGATTCAACCTCGTCACTCACCTGCTGCCCGGGAGGATCGTGCTGGCCGTCGGCCTGGTCGCCACGATCACACCACTGACCGCGGTCAATTTGTTCTCCGTCGAGCCCGCGCACAGCGGAATAGCATCAGCAGTCCAAAACGCCGTGGGCAGGCTTTCTACGCTGATCGCGGTGGGCTGCATGGGACTCATCGCCGCCGGCACGCTCACCGATGCCAGCTTCGAACGGCTGCTGCAGGTCAGCGCGGTGCTGTTCTTTATCGGCGCCGTCATCAGCGCCGTCACCATCACCAACCGGACCGTTACCATTTCACACGTGAAAGGTCGCTGGTTCGATCCCAGCGGGGAGCAGCCGATCGATAACTTCGCACCCTGACAGCACCCGCACACCGGTCACTAGGACACTCAGCGCGGCGCCAAATCGGTTGAGCTTCAATTCAGTTCCTGACTATTGGTCCTAATGATTGGGTTGAAACGGGCTCGTGCGTCCCCGGGTGGCGGTCGGCGGGTTGTGAAAGACCTCAGGGGTGTTTCGGCGGCGCGTCCTGGCCCATTAGGCCGCCGCACCTAGTAGTGCCAGGTCGGCAATGGCGGGGCGGCCAAGATGCCGGAAGCGGCGGGGCGCTCGGCTAAACGCTCGGCCGAGTCATGGGATCACGTGATGGCATTGACTGCGCTCCTCAACCACTGCTTCCACGCGTCCGGGATGGGGATGTATCCGTTGTCCGCCAAGCCATTCTGTCCGGCGCCTGTGGCGCTTTGCAGGAAAGCCCTCACGGCAGCACCAACCTGCGGGTCCGGATACTTCGAGCAGACAATCTCATAGGTCGCTAACACGATCGGGTAGGCGCCGCGCTGCGTCGGATTGTAAAACGTCACAGTGTCGAGCACCATGTCGTTATCCGGCCCCGTAACGGCGGTCCCGTCAATCGTCTTGCCGACCGATTCGGCGCTGATCGCCACTGGATCCGGACCGGCCGAGGTGATGATCTTGGCCATGCTCAGCTTCTTCGCCTGGGCGAACGACCATTCGTTGTAGGTGATCGCCCCTTCGGTGGCCTGGATAGCCGAGGAGGTGCCGTCGTTGCCCTTGGCGCCCTCACCGACTCCGCCGTTGAACGTCTTTCCGGTGCCCTTACCCCACGCGCCGTTGGACGCGGCATCAAGGTAATGCTGGAAGTTATCCGACGTCCCGGACAGATCGCTGCGGAAGATCACGCGGATCGGCTCAGCGGGCAATGCGGCGCCTTTGTTCAGCGCCCGGATCGCGGGATCGTTCCAGGTGGTAATGCCGCCGTTGAAGATCTTGGCCGCCGTCGGCGCATCCAGGACCAGCGAAGTCAGGCCCTTGACGTGGTAGGTGATCGCGATCGGGCCGAACACCACCGGCAGGTCCCACGCCGGCGAGCCGCAGCGGCGCTGGGCCGCGGCGTACTCGTTCGGGGCCAGCGGTGAGTCCGATCCACCGAAATCGGTTTGGTTGCTGGTGAACTCGCTAATTCCGGCGCCCGAACCATTGGGCGTGTAGTTCAACGTCTGACCCGGGCAGGCTTGTTCAAATGCTTTGACAAAGCGGGTCATCGCGTTGGTCTGGGCTGTGGACCCGCTGGCCTTCAGCGTCTTCGTCCCGCCGCAATTCACCGGCACCGCACCCGTCGTCGCACTTCCCTCAGCTGCATTGGTTGCTTTGTTGTCACTGCAACCCGACAAGATCAGTGCGCCGGTAGCGAGAACGCTGAGCGCGGCGCCAAATCGGTTTGGCCTCAATTCCGTTCCTAGCTGTCGGGATGAAACGGGATCGCTGCCATCCTAGCCGCGGCGCGCCAACCAGCCATCTCGCAGTCATGGCTAGACTAGACCATGCAGCGCTCGATCAGAGCGTTACATCGCCACGGCTTTGTGACAAGCTAAAACTTGTTTCATAAATGCCGCTAATGTGAGCGAGTCATTAGCCGATCACCGACACCGTATCTGACCAGTGCCCCCGGGGTGACTGAGCAATGATCAGAACTTGTGGATGGCCCTCGGCCTGGTGACGTGAAGGGGCGCACCTTCCCGAGGATGATCTGAAAGTCCAAGTAGTTCTGATCAAGAGCCGGCGTTAGCGCGCTGGTTCGGGAAG
>NZ_JBKQOI010000020.1:0-31882 GCF_052145595.1 Mycobacterium sp.
GCGGATCTCAGCCCAGTCCTCCACTGACAACAACTCCCTTCTCCTCTCGGCTCATGCACCGAGAGTCGTTCGAAGGGGGTCAGAATTCAGGCGTCGACACGGGGTCAGTTTTCACGCGTCGCCGACAGCGAGCGGCGATCCGTCCTGTACCTGTCAGTCTTTAGACGCTTCGGTCGCGCTTCGCAGCCTGGACGGTGAGGTGTTTATCGACGGCGTCTGCGGTCACTGGTGCTCACCCAAAACCGTGCCTCCGTTCACTGTTCTCGCCGCCGTCCTGGCGATTATTCCCGACGCCTGCGACAGCTCATCCCCAACAAAGCCCGAACAAGGCCCCCGCGGCGACGACTCAACGATCAGTACGACGGCCAAAATCCGCTCGCTCGGTTAGCAATGGCCCCGGGGTGAGGACCTCGTCTATTGGGCATTCGTGAGGGGAATGAGTTCCACATCGTGTGGTGGGACCCTAATCATCTGGAACGACAAACTCGTCGAGACACCAGTAGCCGACGCTCAATCCCTCGCGGGTGTTCGTGACTTCCGTCGCGACGACGACGGTGCGTACCTGAAGTACGCGAATGGAGATCAGTGCCGCGACCGCGCTGCCGTCGGAGCGGCTCTTGTTTGGAGCCGACCAGACAGCCGGTGCGCCTCTCGGAGCAGTAACGTCCCGAGTTCGTGGATGCGACCTGATTTGAATCGTGTCTCGACGCCGGTGAGGCTCAGCGCCCAGGCGGGCCGGCCACTCTGGTCGAAGACCGCGGCCCCGATCCCCCAGCTCCCTTCTACGATGAGTGCCGGGTTCACGGCGTAGCCGGTAGTGCGTGTCGAGTCAATCCGGGTGCGTACTGCTGCTTCGGAATGACCGACACCCCAGTCTGATTCGAGATGCACGCGGGCGAAGAAGTCGTCGACATCCCGCGGCGGCAGGTGGCTGAGTATCGCGAGGCCAGCCGACGCCACGCCGAGGGGAAATCGCCTGCCCTCGTGAAGAACGTGTGAGCGCAGCGGGAAGCTGCCTTCTTCGCCTAGCACGCAGACGGTTTCGTCACCGCGGCGCGCGGACACGAACGCGCTCTCCCCCGTGTCTCTCGCCAACCCAGTAAGTATGTCGCGGGCCTGCTCGGTGATGTCGTAGCGGCGGGCGGCGCTGACCCCCAGCAGATACAACTCCGGGCCCAACGACCACCGCCCGGTCGTCGCGTCGCGGTCGATCAGCCCCTGCTGTGCGAGTGCAACGAGCATTCGGTGTGCTGTGGGACGGGCGAGCCCGGCTGCTTTTCCCAGCCGGGTGGTCGAGGACCCGCCCGGGTCGGACGCGCTGACAGCGCGTAGCAACGCGCCGACACGCGCGATCACCTGGGGGCGGTGCCCATGTTCCACCCCGGTCAGGATAGTCGTTCATTCAATGAACGTACAGCTGCCTGATGATCGCCCCATGAGCACTTCCCGGCAGGCAACTACTTAGCAATTGCATGATCTGTCAGCTCTGTTGTTCACTCAGTCAGGGATCGACGTGTGGTCGATCAGTGAACGAAAATCAGGAGCACGATGGGATCGAAGGTGTACGCGTCGACCGCCGGTGCAGTTGCAGACATCGCTGACGGCGCCACGCTGGCGGTGGGCGGGTTCGGCCTGTGCGGTATTCCCGACGCGTTGATCGAAGCGATCGCGGAGTCCGGTGCCGCTGCGCTCGAGATCTATTCCAACAACTGCGGCGTCGACGGTCAGGGGCTGGGTGTGCTGCTGGCCCTTGGACGCATCCGCCGCGTCACAGCCTCCTATGTCGGCGAGAACAAAGAATTCGCCAGGCAGTACCTCGCCGGCGAACTCGAGGTCGAGTTGACTCCGCAGGGAACGCTCGCCGAACGGCTACGGGCCGGTGGCGCCGGGATACCTGCATTCTTCACCCCCGCGGGTGTCGGTAGCCCCGTCTCCGACGGCGGTCTGCCGCGGCGTTACGCCGCTGATGGTTCGGTCGCGGTGGCGTCCCCACCCAAAGAGACTCGCATGTTCGGCAATAAGCGCTATGTCATGGAGGAGGGGATCACCGCCGACTACGCCCTCGTGCACGCCCAAGTTGGTGACACCGACGGCAACCTCGTCTTCAACAAGACAGCGATGAACTTCAACCCGCTCGCCGCGATGGCTGGCCGGATCACCATCGCGCAGGTCGAGCACCTCGTCAATCCCGGAGACATCGACCCGGCGGCAGTGCATCTACCGGGAGTGTTCGTCCAGCGCATAGTGCACACCGGGGTGCAGGACAAGCAGATCGAGAAGCGGACCGTCCGCCCGGCAGAGGGAGCAAACCGATGAGTGCCAGGACCACCGTCACAGGCTGGACGCGCGATCAGATGGCCGCCCGCGCGGCGGCGGAGATGATCGACGGCGAATACGTCAATCTGGGCATCGGTCTGCCCACACTCATCCCCAGCTTTCTCAACGATGACATCCGTGTGACATTGCACTCGGAGAACGGCATCCTGGGCACCGGGCCGTACCCGTCAGACGAGGCGGTCGACGCCGACCTCATCAACGCGGGCAAGGAGACCGTCACCGTCAATTCCGGTGCGGCGTACTTCGATTCGGCGCTCTCCTTCGGCATGATCCGCGGCGGCCACATCGACACCGCGGTCCTCGGTGGCATGGAGGTATCGAAAACCGGCGACCTCGCCAATTGGATGGTGCCCGGCAAAATGGTCAAAGGCATGGGCGGGGCGATGGACCTGGTGCACGGCGCTGCACGAGTTATCGTCGTGATGGAACACACCGACCGCAACGACAACCCGAAAATCGTTGACGCGTGCACATTGCCGTTGACCGGACAAGGCGTCGTCGATCGCATCATCACCAACATGGGCGTCATCGACGTCGTCGGGGACGGAACCCTCATCCTGCGCGAACTCGCGCCTGGTGTCACAACCGGCGACGTCATCGCAGCCACCGGCACGCTGCTCGCGGTGGAACTGTCATGACAGCACCGAGAACTTCCGTCATCGTCGCGGGAGCTAGAACTCCAGTGGGCCGGTTGATGGGATCGCTGTCCCGCTTCTCCGGCTCCGACCTCGGCGGCATTGCGATCAAGGCGGCGCTGGCCAAGGCGAAGATCTCCGGCGACCAGGTCCAGTACGTCATCATGGGCCAGGTGCTCACCGCGGGCGCCGGCCAAATACCAGCGCGACAGGCAGCCATTGCCGGCGGCATTCCGATGTCGGTACCCGCCCTGACAATCAACAAGGTGTGCCTGTCGGGTATCGACGCGATTGCTCTGGCAGATCAGGCAATTCGGGCGGGCAGCTTCGACATTGTGGTGGCCGGAGGCCAGGAGTCGATGACGCGGGCGCCGCACATGCTGGAGAAGTCCCGGTCCGGTTTCAAGTATGGCGACATCACGTTGAGAGACCACCTCGCCTATGACGGGCTGCACGACGTGTTCACCGACCAGGCGATGGGTGCGCTGACCGACAGCGCCAACACACTCAGCCGCCAAGATCAGGACGAGTTCGCGGCCGCCTCGCATCACCGCGCGGCTGCGGCATGGAAGAACGGGCTCTTCGACGACGAGGTCGTGCCGGTGTCCATCCGCCAGCGCAACGGCGATCCCTTGGTGTTCGCCGAGGACGAAGGCATTCGCGCCGGCACCACCGTCGAAACCCTCTCAGGTCTGCGGCCGGCGTTTTCCAGAACCGGCACCATCACCGCGGGCAATGCCTCACCGATCAACGACGGTGCCGCAGCCGTCGTGGTGATGAGCAAGGTCAGAGCAACAGAGCTCGGACTGGACTGGCTCGCCGAGATCGGTCCGCACGGCATGGTGGCCGGACCCGATTCAACGCTGCAGCAGCAGCCGGCGAACGCGATCGCGGCCGCCTGCGCACATGAAGGTATCGATCCGAAATCGCTGGATCTCGTGGAAATTAACGAGGCGTTCGCCGCAGTCGGTATCTCGTCGACACGCACACTGGGCCTCGACGCATCGAAGGTGAACGTGAACGGCGGCGCGATCGCGATCGGACATCCACTGGCGATGTCGGGCGCCAGAATCGTCTTGCACCTCGCGCTGGAACTCCGCAGGCGGGGGGGCGGGATCGGCACAGCCGCGCTCTGCGGGGGCGGTGGACAAGGATCGGCGTTGATCGTGCGTGTTGGCCCCTAAAGCGTGTCGAACAACTGTGTTTGGTTGGTCGGCACCGCCCTTCTGGGCGTCGTCGGTTCATCCAAAGGACACCGCGGCGACCGCAACCAACGGGGTCTGGCTCCATGGGAGCGTGATCCCTCGGCAGAGGTGATGGCGGCGAGCTGGTTGACACTGCTCGCGTCGGGACGGGCGGACCGTGTCGCGAAGGAGTCCGTCGCGGCCGCCGTGTCCGAGGCGAACACGTGCCCGTACTGCGTCGAGGTCCACGACGCGACCCAGCAGATCATCGGCGGGATCCACGACGCCGACGCCGTACGGGCCTGGGTGCATGGCGGCCAACCGCCCTTCCCGGACGATCAGCTCGAGGAGTACGTCGGTGTCGCGGTGACCTTCGAGTACCTGAACCGGATGAATAATGTCTTCCTTCCCGGGAGTCCCATTCCGGCCAGGCTGCCTGGCCTCACCCGCGATCGAGTGCGCCGGACGATCGGCGGGTGGTCACGCCAGGCAAGCGGACCATCGAGCCTAGCGGCTCGCTCGGGCTGCTCCCGGACGCCCAGCTGCCCGAGGACCTGTCATGGTCGGCAGGGCACGCGACCATCGCCGCCGCGTTCGCCCGCGCGAGCGCGGTTATCGACTCCGCCGGTGCGCGGTCGCTCCCACTGCGAGTGCGCCAACTGGTTCATATGTACCTGTCCGAGGATTCTGCTCGCAGCGGCCCGAGTCGTAGCTGGGTGGACCATGCCGTCGCCGAGCTCCCTCGCGGTGAACCGGGGCTATCGGGAAACTGGCGTTGCTGACCGCGCTGGCCCCCTACCAAGTCGATGCCGATGTGATCGAGTCCGCACGGCGCCAGGGCGTCGACGACGCCGCACTTGTCGAGCTCACAGCGTGGGCGAGCCTGGCGTCTGCCTGACGGGCGGGTCGCCGGTATGCGGAGGCGAGCCGGTGATCGTGCCGGAAGCTCGCGACGGGGCCACCTGACCACGGCCACGCCCGGTGACGGCAGCTGCGCTCCGAGGACCGTGGCGCGCGTGTACCAGTGTCGGGCGCGCTCGTTCTATTACGGAGAGATCGTGGTTTCCTACCGTGGGGTGTCGCCGCACCACAACCTGAACGGCCCGGGGCGCGCCGGCTGACCAACTCGCAAACCTGGAGGTACCAGTGGACACCGATACCCATTCGCCTGCCGCACACTCAACAGGATCATCGGCAGAGGCACCGCCGATCCGCGCCACGGTCTACGTCGGTCGCTGGCCCCAGGTCCCGGCCGATGACAGGCCAGAGATCCCGAGCGGCACCTTCTCGCCCACCACCTCAACCCTCGTAAGCGGCCCGACCGAGGCGGTTCTGATCGACGCCCAGTACCTCAAGGACGACGTCCGGGACCTCGGCGACCTGATTAAGCGCACGGGCAAGAAGCTCACGACGATCTACATCACCCACGCTCACGCCGATCACTACCTGGGCTTTGGCCCGCTCTTGGAGCGGTTCCCGGACGCGAAGTGCGTGGCGCTACCCCACGTGATCGACTCCATGAAGGCAACCATGGACATGCAGATCGAGCAGTGGAAAATACTGTTCGGCGACGCGTGTGTGATGGCGGGGCCGCTGCCGGACCCGATCGAGGGCCGCACGCTGCACGTCGACGGTTCGCCGCTGAACATCATCGAAGTGAAACAGGCCGACATCCACCCCACGACCGTGGTCCACATCCCCGAGATCGATGTCGTAGTGGCCGGTGACTCCATCTACAACGAGATCCACCCGATGCTGGGGCTGTCGACGCCCGAGGAGTGGCAGGACTGGCTCGAGACCGTGGATCTGGTGGAGAAGCTCCGTCCCCGGATGATCGTGGCCGGCCACCGCAGGCCCGACGGCGACGACCACGCGACGGACACCATGATCGCCCAAACCCGCGCCTACATCAACGATTTCGCGGCCGCCTACGAGGTCGCGAAGGACGCCGAAGATCTGGTTGCCACCATGACGGCGAAATACCCCTATCACGGCAACCTCTGGACCCTGCAGTTCTCCGCCATGGGCGCGATCATGCTTCGCGACAGCGGTGGCTCAGCGGCGGACCTCGTGCGATGACCTGGTCGACCGGGGCCCACCACGGTCCTGGTCGACAACAGAAGGGCCGGTTGGGTTTTGCGGGCTTGGCGCGCTGGCGGCGTCGATTCGTCACAGTGACGCCGCCGACCCTCTGGCCGTCGCCGCGGCACAATTTGTCGAAGCCACCCGCTGTTAACGCGATCGTCGATCACTCTTTCGGTGCTCGGATAGCTGCTCGGCAGCCTTCGCAGACCAGCTGGCCCAGGCCTGCTCGGTTTCAATACCTGCCTGAAGAATGAGGTATTGCAGCCGCTCGCGGCGCGTCTTTAGGGGGCGGTCGAAGTCGCGGTCCTCAATGCGTCGGTAGGTCTCCAAAAGCGACCGATGGCAGTCCACATGCTGTCGTAACTGCTCGCTCATGTCGATGCCGCCCAACGCAGCGGCGGCACGCAGCCGCACCAGGAGTGGATCCCTGACTGGCACCGGCTCTTGGCCTTCGAGAACCCATCGCCGCAGGCATTGCTTGCCGGCCTCGGTGATCTCGTACGTGCGAGGGGCACCCCTGCCCTTCTCCTGGCTGGCGGTCAGTCGGATGAGTCCCTCGTCGGCCATGCGCCCGAGTTCACGGTAGATCTGCTGATGGGTGGCATCCCAGAAGTAGCCGATCGACCGGTCGAATCGGTGCGTCAACTCCCTTCCGTTTGAGGGTCGCTCCATGAGCGCCGTCATGATCGCGCACCGCAGCGACATCTGACCACTGACCTCCGTTGACGTGATGGTGACGACCAGCGCGGTCAACTGTACCCACCGCGCGATCTGCCGGTTTGTGCAACATGTTGCACAAATGATACTCTGCAAGGGCCGTGCCGCACTCGAGTCACCACCAAAGGACGAGATCAGCAATGACCCCCTTTCCCAGGCTGTTCGAACCGCTCGCCATCGGATCGATGACATTGCCGAATCGGGTGGTGATGGGCTCCATGCACCTTGGCCTGGAAGAAGTCGACGGCGGATTCGAGGCGATGGCGGCGTTCTACGCAGAGCGCGCGCGGGGCGGCGTTGGTCTCATCGTTACCGGCGGCATTTCCCCAAACCACGCCGGAAGGCCGTTCGACGTGGGTGCCACCATGACGTCAGCGCAAGACGTACAACACCATCGGCCGGTGACACGCGCGGTTCACGATGCCGGCGGCCTCATTGCGCTGCAACTTCTCCATTTCGGCCGGTACGCGAAGCACGCCGACCTCGTGGCGCCCAGCGCGATACAGGCCCCCATCAACAGTTTCGTTCCCCGAGAATTGAGCCCCGCTGAGATCGAGCGCACCATCGACGACTTCGCGCAGGCGGCAGTGCTCGCCCGATCTGCCGGCTACGACGGTGTCGAAATCATGGGATCCGAAGGATATTTGATCAACCAGTTCCTGGCTCCTCGTACCAATCGCCGCACCGACGAATGGGGCGGCGACCTCGACGGCAGGGCCCGCTTCGCGATCGAAACGGTGCGCCGGGTCCGCGAAGCAGTCGGGGATGACTTTCTGATCCTGTTCCGGGTCTCCGTGGTTGATCTGGTACCCGACGGCGCGACTTTCGCCGAAACCGTTTCTCTGACTCAACAACTCGAGAAGAGCGGAGTGTCGGCTCTCAACACCGGAGTCGGTTGGCATGAGTCGCGCATTCCCACGATCGCATCTGCCGTCCCCCGGGGAGCGTTCAGAGATTACACCGCCAGGATCCGGGCAGCGGTGAACATTCCAGTTATCGCGAGCAACCGCATCAATACCCCGGAGCTTGCCGAGGAGATGCTGGCAAGTGGTTGCGCGGACTTGGTGTCTCTAGCCCGTCCGCTGCTGGCCGATCCGGAATTCGTGAGCAAAGCGCACACCGGTAGGGCGCACCGCATCAATACCTGCATCGCCTGCAATCAGGCGTGTATCGACCATACGCTGGGTGGAAAGATCACGACCTGCCTGGTGAATCCTCGCGCCGGCCACGAACTCACGCTCAATATCACTCCGCCGCGCGCAGCCAAGCGCATCGGCGTGGTGGGAGCCGGACCGGCGGGAATGGCGTTCAGTGCGTTCGCCGGCCGACGGGGTCACCGCGTAACCCTGTTCGAAGGCGAATCCACCTTAGGGGGACAGTTCGACCTTGCCCGGCGCATTCCAGGAAAGTCGGAGTTTAGCGAGACGATCAGGTACTTCGAGGGTGAGCTTCACGAGGCCGGGGTCTCGATCCGGCTCGGCACACGCGCCACCGTCGACATGCTGTTGGCGGAGGGTTTCGACGAGATTGTCGTCGCGACCGGAGTCAAACCGCGCCCGCTATTGATACCCGGCGCGTCGAATCGTTCAGTAGTGAGTTATCTCGACGTTCTGCGCGGTACGGCATCGATCGGTCAACGGGTCGCCATTATCGGCGCCGGCGGCATCGGCTTTGATGTTGCCGAGTTCATCACACACCAGGAATCGCAGGATGGCGACGGCTGCGACGCGTTCTTTCAACGCTGGGGTGTTGAGGTCGATCCACACGTTCCCGGCGGGGTTACCGCAGCGGCGGATCAGCCATCCCGACGCACCGTTCACTTGCTCCAACGTAAGCAAGAAAAGCTCGGGGCTCGGCTCGGGTTGACGACAGGGTGGATCCACCGCGCCGAGCTCGCGTCACGCGGCGTTCGGATGGTGTCGGGCGTGACCTACGACGCGATCGACGACGACGGCCTGCACATTACGGTGAACGGCCGCGCGGAGACGCTGGATGTGGGCACCATCGTCGTGTGCGCGGGTCAACTTCCGCAGCGCGACCTTCACGACGAGTTGGTCACCCTCGGCGTGCGCGTACACCTGATCGGCGGCGCATCGGTCGCTGCTGAACTGGACGCCAAGCGCGCGATCCGCGAGGGCACCGAACTGGCCTCGACGATTTAGCCAAGTACACACCGAAGATGGAGGCAAGGATGTCCCAAACACGCCACGGGGCGGGAACGACACCGCCCGCCGCGGAGTTACGCACGGCCGGGCTGAGCTTCTCGGCTCGAGATTCGGTCGCCGAAATAGTGCTGTGCAATCCGGCGCGGCGCAACGCGCAGACACCCGCGATGTGGCGGGCGCTGGCCGCGCTTGCGCGTGCGATGCCTGCCGACGTTCGTGTTCTGGTCATTCGCGCCGAAGGGCCCAGCTTCTCCGCCGGGCTGGATCGGTCCATGCTCGACGGAGCCACCGACGGTGAGACGGTTGCCGGTCTGGTCGACGGTACGGACCTGGCCATGGCGCGCACGATTGATGAATACCAGGCGGGATTCACGTTTCTGCGTGACCCGAGTTTCATCTCCATCGCCGCTGTGCAGGGTCACGCCATGGGTGCGGGGTTCCAGCTCGCCCTGGCCTGCGATATCCGGATCTTGGCCGAAGACGCGGTTTTCTGTATGAAAGAGACTGCCCTCGGTCTCGTGCCTGATCTTACGGGCCTTACTCCACTGGTACGACAAGTCGGCTACGCGCGCGCGCTCGAAATCTGTGTTCAGGCACGCAATGTCGACGCCCGAGAAGCGCTCACGTTGGGCCTTGCACACAGTGTGGTGCCCAAGGAGGACCTTGAGCGAGAAGTCGACACGTTGACCCACTCCCTCCTTCAATCTGATGCCGACGCCGCCCGAGAAACCAAGAGGCTTCTGCAGTCAGCCGAGACCTTGGACCTGGAGCATCAACGTCACCTCGAAAGCGCAGCCCAGATTAGGAGACTGCGTGCAATCGCCGCCAATCGAGATCTGCCCAAAGCCTCCCGATGACACTGCGTGATGTGAACGCGCATGCCTTCCAAAGGGGTTGAGATATCTCTGAATCCGTCGTTCGACTTGTTCAGGCTGCCCGGCGAACACGTGGACCTTCGAAAAGCGCTTCGTGACGTGTGCGCGCGAGAGATCGCGCCCTACGCGGCCGACGTCGACGAGCACGCCCGGTATCCAGAGGAGGCGTTGACGGCGCTCACCAAGGCCGACTTCTCTGCGATCCATGTACCCGAGGAGTACGGCGGGCAGGGCGCGGACGCCGGTCGACGCTGACACCGGCACCATCACGACGCTGGACAAGCGGATCGCCGACCTTCGAACCACAGTAAGGACCTCGCCGCGTCCGCTGACTTCCCGCCGGGCCAACAACGACATCGCCGGATCTCAGGGGCGAAGGGTTGCTTCGATGGTTTCGGTCGATGCGATATGCCCTCTGGCGCAGCGCACTTCAACCTGGATCGGACTTCCGCATTCGGCATGGGAGAGCGCCACCCGTCCGCCGTCGGAGCGCACCCATTGATCGGCCCACTGCATCAGCCCGAGAAGGGCAGGCAGAAGGCCCTGGCCCTTCGCGGTGAGGTGGTAGTCCTCCCGACGGCGTTGGCCGGGCGCGTGATACGGCCGCCGTTCCAGCAGCCCCTCATCGACCAGCTCCTTGAGCCGGGCGGCGGTGATCTTCTCACTGAGCTTTGCGCCCCGCGCACTCCTGCGTTGACCCCGCCTGCGCTGGCCGGCGATGCGCCGCTAGACGGACACACTCCATGCCCTGCCGATGGCCTTGTCTGGCCATGTTGGAGGTCAGGTGAGTCCGTGGGCTTCGCGGTAGTCGCCCGGCGGCAACGACATTTCTCGACGGAATTCTCGACCGAAGTGGCTGGCGTCGCAGAACCCCCAGCGGTGCGCGATGGCCGCGATCGACAGGTTGGTGTTCACCAGGTCGGCTCTGGCGGCGGCCAGACGGTGCTGTCGGACGACCGATCCGACGGTGTCTCCGGTGGCTGCGAATGCTCTGTGCACGGTTCGGGGCGCAACGCTGTGGGCGGCAGCGAGATCTCGGACCCTGATCGCACCCGTGCGCAGGTGGGCCACGATCCATGCCTCGAGCTGTCGTCGCAGCAGCGGCAGGAACTCGCTCTCGCCGATGTCGGGGAGCTGATTTGCGCGGATCATCCCGGCGATCAGGGTCAGCAGGGTATTGCGGGTGGCTTCGATCTGCGCCGGTGACATGCGCCCGTACTGACCGTCGATGCCGATTAGGAAGTCCTGCAGGAGATTGGCCAGCGGATTGTGGGCGGTGTCCATCAGTAGACAGTTGGGCACGCCGCCGCCGGTATCAAACGGGGACAGGGCCGTCATGGGCACTTTGACCGTTCGTTTCGTCAGCCGCTGGGGGATGACGAATCGTCCGGTGGCGCGGGTACTCATGATCAGAACCGTGCCGGGCCGCAGCACCACGGTCTCGTTGGCGCATTCGATGATTTGTTCGCCCGCCGACGCCGTGAACAGCAGCACCGCGTCCTCGTCTCGACGGGCGCAGGTGCTGCCTCGGATTCCTTCGACTTGGGGGCACTCCCAGTCGGTGATGCGCAGGTCACCGAGGTCTCGCTCGCTGATGGACCCGAAGCCGCCGACTCGTTCCCTGCGGCGCAGGTCCATGCTGGCAACCCGGGCACCAACGGCGACCCGCCAGCGAAAGTCCAGCTCCTCTGCTGTCGCACGGTCGGCGGGCCTCAGCATCGGTTCGGTGAGTGTCACGGCCTGCCTCCTGGCGATGTCGCTACGGATCCGGAACCACTGGGTGGACGCGGGGTCGAGGATGGCAACGGGGTGAACCCATGTCGCGAGTGTCGGAGATGTGAGAGGCCGGTGCCTTGAATTCCGTGGAGGGCATCCTTGTTGGTGGTGAACCATTCGGCTTCGCCTCCGGGATACGGAAGGAACAGCCCGTACTCCATGATGACATCCGGGTCGAGCTCGGTGAGGCCGGCCAGGAGCTGGTTTCTGGCTCCAGTCATCGTTGACACTTTGGTGTCAAGCTCCCCTGCGCTGTCCACGGCACCCTGAGGCAGTTCGATGAAAAACACGTGCACGAACTCTCGCAGAGCTCCAGTCGCCTCGAGGTGCGCATCGGTGATGGCGGTCGCGATGTCGGCCTTCATGGACTCGGCGAGCATCCCCATCCGCGATGCACATTGGCAGACGGGCACAGATTCATCTCCTCGGTCTATGAGCGGTTGCGGGCTGCGCTGAGGGTTCTAGGTGAGAGGCTTCGGTGATCCACCAAGCACGATGATGGACTCGATCGACCCCAAAACCGAAGCAGCCAAGGTGACTTGGTCGGTCTCCTTGAGCCACGGGTACTTGTCGAGCCCATGGACCGTGGCAAGCTCAAGAATGCAGCCGGTACCGACCGTGCCGGACCCGATGATGTCACCGGGCACCAGCGGGGTCCCACGAGACGCGTAGCTGATCATCTGCTCGAAGGTCCAGTACAGGCTGGACCAGTTCCCAGCGCTGTACCTGGCACCGTTGACGTCCGCGGTCATGGCGATGTCGTAACCCTGGCTCGTCCGGACCTCCGCAAGCTCGTCGGGGGTGACCATCCAAGGGCCGAAGCTTGTGGCGCTGTCCTTGGATTTGACGGGCCCCAGACCGACCTTCATTTCCTGCGCCTGCAAGTCGCGGGCCGACCAGTCGGACATCAACATGAACCCGCCGATGTGTTCGCCCGCGTGGTCGACTGCAATGTCCGCTCCGGGCTTGCTGATCACGGCGGCCACTTCGAGTTCGTAGTCGAACCAGGTACTCCCCGGAGAGATTGCGATCTCGTCACGGTGAGCGCGAACCGCGCGGGGATTGGTGAAGTAGAAAGCGGGAAGCTCGTACCAGACCGGGCTCAGAGTCACCCCGTTCGCCTTCGTCGCCCTCAACGCGTGGTCCTCGAAGGCCATGAAGTCACGTATGGATGGCGGAACAGGAACCGGTGCAAGCAGTTTCGCGCTGGAGATAGGAACGACCTCGTCGGGGTCGGCGATCATTGCCTCCGCCAACTCGAACATCCCTTCGTTACCGAGGCTCAATGCGTCGATCAGGGACCGTCCTGGTGGTCCACCAGAGATCGATTGGCCGTGCAGAACGCCGGCTCGTGGTTGACCGTTGACCGGTGAGACGTAGGTGACCCACTTCATCTCATGACCCCTCGTCTGCGAGTTCGATCGGGACGCCTGGTGCGCCCCCGATCAACGCGGACAGTTTGTAGAGCTTCTCGATATCGTGATCGCTGTAACCGAGTTCGTGAAGGATCTCGGAGTTGTGCTCGCCCTGGAGGGCGGGCACCTGGGGAACCAGCGTTCCGTCGTGTGCGCTGAAGTGCCACGGCGGCGCGGGGATGGTGATCTCGCCGCCTTTGCGGTCCGAAACCTTGCGGGTTGCGACCCAGCTCTGCGCCCACTCGGTCTTCGCGAAATCTTTCATCTCACGAACGGTGCCCGTTGCGAGCTTTGCTTCGTCGAATTGAGCGTCGAGAGACGCCATGTCCTCGAAGGTCAGGATCCACTTCTGCACGATGGCATGCAGCGCCTCCAGGTTCTGCCTACGCAGTGCAGCGGTCAGGAAGCGAGGATCTTCGGCCAGGTCTGGTCGACGCATCACTCTGAGGTAGAACTCGAAGTTCCCCGTACCCACGAGCGACATGGGGACAACAAACACGGTCCCCTCTGGGCTGGTGAAGAACGGTGTCTGCGTCGCGCCCAGAACAGGGGGCTCGTCGCCAAGGTCAACCTCGGAGAGGTCGTAGTGGACGCGTTCGTTCATCGAGAGGATCACCGACGCCATCGCAATGTCGATGTACTGACCTTCACCGGTCACATTGCGGTGATTCAGTGCCGCGAGCACAGCGATCGTCGCGTGCAGGCCGGCGTAGACGTCCGCATGCGACAGGGCGTCTGTTTGGCGGTCGCCCTCCCCCACATGAAACTGCCGGTGCGTGTTCTTGGTGAAACCGGCCTCGGCTTGAATCGTCGGCGCGTAAGCCATGCGGTTCCGCCACGACCCCTTCTGGCCATAACCACTGATCGACGCATATACGACCTTGGGATTGCGAGCCGCAACCGAGTCGTAGTCCAGGCCAAACGACGCAAGGGCGCCTGGCCTGAAGTTCTCCAGGATGATGTCGGCCGTCTCACACAGCTTGAGCACGATCGACCGAGACTCCGGAATGTTCAGGTCGATGCTCAGGTTCCGCTTTCCGGAGTTCTGCTGGGCGTAGTAGCCGCTGACCTCGCCGAAGACCGGCTGCGCCAAGCGGGACGTGTCCCCGGCCGGAGGTTCGACCTTGATAACTTTGGCCCCCAGGTCGAGTAGGTGCTTGCCGCAATGCGGCCCGGCCAGGACTCGCGAGAAGTCAATGACGCGAACTCCTTCAAGTGGAAGAGGCATTACTTGCCCTCGAATCGTGCCGCACCGGGGCCGTTCACAGAGAGCGACCTGAGGCCTTCTTTCAAGTCACGCGAAGACCACATGTCCTTCTGCAACTCACGCATCGCTTCGTCGGCAGCGCGCACACCTTGGTTGACCGCGACGCTGATGATGCGCTTCGTGGACGCGTGGGCAACCGTCGGGCCGTGAGCAAGTTCCTGGGCAAGAACGTTCGTCGCGTCGACAAGCTGGTCGTCGGGGACCACCCGGTTGATGACGTTCCAACGTTCGAGCGTCCGCGCGTCGTAGCGGCGAGCAAGCAAAGCCATCTCTTTGGCCCGGGTCGCACCGGCACGCTGAGCAACTCGCTGCATGGCCCCCATCAATGGGTTCATCCCGATCGTCGCCTCGACAGAACCGATCTTCGACGACTCTGCGGCGATGATCAGGTCGCACGCCAACGCGATTTCGAGGCCACCACCGACGCATACGCCGTGGACCGAAGCGATGATCGGAAGAGGTAATTCGTCGAAGACCCGCAGGATTTCGGTGACGTCGCCCTCCGGGGCGACGCCCTCCTGTGCACTCTCGAACAGGGTCACGTCAGCACCCGCGCAAAAGTGACGCAGCGAGCTTCGCAGGACGACCGCGCGCGCTCCCTGTGCCTGCGCCCAGCGGGTGCCCTCGATGAGCCCTTCGATCAGGGCAAGACCCAAGAAGTTGTGGGGGCGGTCTTGCATGATCAAGTGCGCGACAAGCCCATCCATCTCATAGATCACGGGGCGCGAGTCGTCCACGGGCAGCTGGGGGGTGGTCTCGTCAGGGAGCGCGGATCCGCTCAGCGAAGTTTCGCTCATTGTCAGGTCTCCGATCGCATTGGTCTGGGTTTGATCCACCCAGAGAACTGATGATAGCGATCGTTCTCTCTCTGCACAAGAGTGAAGTAGAGAACGTTCGCTATACTGGCGCCATGGTCAAGACTTCAAGAACCAACGCCCCTCCCCGGGACCGCCTCATGGCCGCGGCGGGGCTGTTCTACACCGAAGGCATCCGCGCAGTCGGGGTCAACCGGTTGCTCGAAGAGGCGCGGACTCCGATCATGAGTCTCTACCGACACTTCGGGTCGAAGGACGGACTGGTCGAGGCGTTTCTACGCGACAAAGACAGTCGGGTCCGCGCCAAATTCGAACGCCAGGTCAACCGGTTGGCGGACAACGGCAGGGACCGTGTGTTGGCCGTGTTCGACGTCCTCGGTGAGGTGATCGCAGACCCTGCATACCGGGGCTGCACATTCATCAACGTCGCGGTGGAAATGGCAGACCCGGAGCACCCTTTCGTGGAGATTGCCATATCTCACAAGAACTTCGTGCGCCAGAGCTTCTCGCGTTACCTCGCCGAGGCTGGCCTGCGAGAGACTGAGCCGCTGGCCACACAGCTACTCATGCTGATGAATGGCGTTTTCGTTAGCGCACAGATGCATCCGAACGGGAAGGACGCAGCCCTGCAAGGGCGCATGGCCGCAGAGGCGCTCCTCGATGCCGCACTCAACGCGCAGGCCAACTCTGTGAACGGCAGCGCTGTCGCGTCCCGAGGGGACGTCGGCGGCTAGCTGCCCCTCGAGCCTCGAGACCTCAGCCTGGGAGACGGGCTTTACGACCCAGACTTGCCACAGGTCCAATAGCTTTCATTGACATGAGAGCGAATGTTCTCTATCGTACGTATGACAGCCCCCACACCAGACCGTGTAGACCAATCGCCGGCAGGCGGCAGGCAAGTTAGCTCGGAGAAGGGTTTACGACGTGAAACTGGAGCACTCATTCGCCATCAACGAGGGAATTGATGCGGCGTGGGACGTCCTGAACGACGTTCGCAGAATCGCCCAATGCATGCCTGGCGCCTCAGTCGATACCGTTGACGGGAACGACGTCACCGGACGTTGCAAGGTCAAACTTGGACCGATCGGACTGACCTACAAAGGCCGGGCAACGTTCGTCGAACGAGACGTGGAAACTCATCGGATCGTCCTCGAAGGCCTGGGCCAAGACGGCGCGAACGGGCGTGCATCCGTCACCGTCGTAGCGAACCTCACCGCGGAAGGCGCCGGAACACGAGTCGACCTCGAAACCGACCTCAAGCTCACGGGCAAACCTGCCCAGTTCGGCCGTGGCGTCATGGCAGACGTCGGCGACCGGATGATCGGCCAGTTTGCTGACGCCCTCGCGGAGCAACTCGCCGCGGAGAAGCAGACGCCTGGCGGCGACGGCCCCGGAATCGGAGCCGACGCAGCTGACTTGCCGACAAACGAACCGCTGGATCTGCTTTCTGCAGCACGTCCCATTGTCGTGCGCCGAGCGGCGACGGTCGTAGGACCGCTTCTCGTCGTAGTGGCTCTCCTTGCGGCATGCGTACGACAGGCGTCGCGATGGCGAAACTCGCGGCGTCGATGAATCCGGTCACTTTGACGCAACGGAGCGCGAAGCAATGACACACGACGCAGTGACATCAGCACGGGCCGCGTCTGACGCCCACCTCATTCCCATCGCCTACACGCTCAACGGAGTGCGGGTCACCTGCGAAGTCGAAGCGCGGACCCTGCTGGTCCACCACCTTCGAGAGGAACGAAACCTCACCGGTACCCACATTGGTTGCGACACCAGTCAATGCGGCGCCTGTGCGGTCCACGTCGACGGTCGAGCCGTGAAGTCATGCACGCTACTCGCCGTTCAGGTCAACGGCTGCGACGTAACGACGATCGAAGGCGTACGGGGCGACTGCCCCGACGGTCTGCACCCGGTCCAAGACACGCTGCGCCGCAAACACGGGCTTCAGTGCGGCTTCTGCACCCCCGGCATCGTGATGACGGCGCTCGACCTCCTGGACACCGAAGAGCCCCTGACAACCGAACAGGTCCAGCACGGACTCATCGGGAACATCTGCCGTTGCACCGGCTACCAAAACATCGTCGAGGGGATCGTCGAACTGTCCGAGTCGAAGGGAACGCGCTCGCATGAATAACGCCGCAACCTCGGCCGAGGCGACGTCATCGTCGCGCTACTTCGGCGAGTCCGTCCCGCGTCGTGAAGACTTCCGATTCCTCACCGGAACGGGGCAGTTCTCCGAGGACATCACATTGACCGGGATGCTGTACGCGTCAGTCGTCCGCTGCACCCTCCCGCACGCGGACATCGTTTCCATCGACACCGAAGCAGCTAGGTCGCAGCCAGGTGTGGTCGCCGTTTTCACCGCGGCCGACTTCGGTGACGATGAAATGGGAACCATCCCGACGGACTGGACGCTGCCGATCATGGATGGCATCCCGGAGCGATACCCCCTCGCCCGCAAGACGGTGAAGTATGTCGGCGAAGGAGTCGCCGTCGTCATCGCGGAAACACGAGCACAGGCTGATGACGCCGCTCAATTCGTCGACGTCGAGTACCTCGAACGTGAGTCCGTCGTCGACTCCGAGGCAGCGACCCGCGAGGGCGCGCCCCTGGTTCACGATAAGTACGAGCGCAACACCTCCTACGTCTGGCATCTCGGCACGGGCGACTGGGACTCCGTCGCATCCGCCGCCGATCACGTCGTCGACGTCCGGCTTGTCAACCAGCGCGTCCACGCGAGTTCACTTGAAGCCCGGGTATCCATCGCCGACTACCGAATCGGCACCGACAGCCTCACGTTGTACCTGGGCACGCAGAACGTCCACGTCGTGCGCCGGAACCTCTCGATCGCCATCGGGATCCCCGAGAACCGCATCCGCGTCGTCACCCCGGCCGTCGGTGGGGCCTTCGGATCGAAGCTGTGCCTGTACCCCGAAGACGTCCTCGTCTCCGCAGTCAGCCGCCGCCTGCGCCGCCCGATCCGATGGGCGGAAACTCGGTCCGAGCACTTCACCGGGACCTCCGGCGGGCGGGACCACGTCGAATACGTATCCCTCGCGGCCGACAAGGAAGGCAAGATCCAGGCCCTGAAGGTCACGACATACGCCAACCTCGGCGCGTACGTATCCGGCATGGGCGCCGGCATTCCGATGGTCTCGGGCATGATGTTTCCCGGCGTTTACGACATCACCGTCGCTGATGTCGACATCCACGGAATCTTCACAAACACCAGCACGACCGAGACCTACCGTGGCGCCGGGCGGCCCGAGGCCGCCTACTTGATCGAACGAGCCATCGATGAGCTCGCGCACAAGATCGGCATCGACCGGGTCGAACTGCGTCGCCGCAACTTCATCCAACCCGACCAGTTCCCGTATGAGAACGCCACCGGCATGACGTACGACTCGGGCGAATACGAGCGGGCCATGGACAAGGCGCTCGACATGATCGGGTGGGAGAAACTCCTCGTCGAACAAGAGGCTGCCCGCAAGCAAGGCAGGATCGTCGGGCTCGGGCTCAGCGTCTACACCGAGTTCTGCGGGTTCGGCGACTCGCACCAGTTGCAGCTCGTCGGTTTCGACAGGGCGACCTGGGAGCAGTCGGTCGTCACGGTCACCCGAACAGGTTCGGTGATCGTTCAGGTCGGCATCGACTCCGCCGGCCAGGGCCACGAAACGTCGATCGCTCAGGTCGTCGCGAGCGAACTCGGACTCGACATCGACGACGTGGAAGTGCTCCAGGGTGACACCGACATCGTCCACTTCGGAACCGGCACGTTCAACTCGCGTTCGATGTCCAGCGCAGGCAGCTCGGCCGCCCTCGCCGCCCGCAAGATCATGGCCAAGGCCAAGCGGCTGGCCGCGCATATGCTCGGCGTCGACGTTGACGACATCGTCTACAAGGACGGCGTCTTCATCGCTGGGACCAGCGGACGGCAACTCACCTTCGAAGAGGTCTCCGTCGCCGCCTGGCGCGGTGTCGACCTCCCGGAGGGGATGGAGCCGACGTTGAAGGAGATCGCGGTGTTCGACCCGCCGACCTTTACGACCCCGTTCGGTGTACACATCGCCGCGATCGAGATCGACCCCGACACCGGTGCCATCACCATCGACCGGTACGTCGCCGTCGATGACTGCGGTAACCAGATCAACCCGCAGCTCGTCAACGGCCAGATCCACGGCGGTGTCGCTCAAGGCATCGGTCAGGCCCTCTACGAAGGTCTCGCCTGGGACGAGGACGGCCAGCCGATGTCCGCCAGCTTCATGCAGTACGCAATCCCGCGGGCCCATCAGATGCCCCGCCTCGAAGCCGGTCACACAATCACACCCTCGCCTATCAACCCCTTGGGAGTGAAGGGCGTCGGTGAATCGGGGACGATCGGGTCGCCACCGGCGGTTGTCAACGCGGTCATGGATGCCGTGCGCAGACTCGGTATTCAGAACCTCGACATGCCACTCACCCCGTCGAAGGTGTGGGCGGCGCTCCAGGAGGTGAAGAAGTGATCCCCGCGACGTTCGCCTACATCGCCCCGGAAAGCCTCGACGAAGCAATGGCCATCCTGGCCGGAAGCGACGAGGAGATGAAGATCATGGCGGGCGGGCAGAGCCTTATCCCCCTGCTCAAACTGCGTCTCGCAGCTCCAGCTGTCGTCATGGACATCTCCCGTCTCGACAACCTGCACGCGATCGAAGACACACCATCGGCGGTCAAGGTCGGCGCGTTGGTCACCCATGACTACCTCATCAACAACGAGCAGGTCGGTCAGATCTGGCCGATCGTCCATGACGCCGGCGAAGACCTGGCAGACCCGCTCATCCGGAACCGTGGCACGTTCGGTGGATCGCTCGCCCACGCCGATCCAGCAGGAGACTGGCCAGCTGTCGCTCTCGCCGTCGACGCTGTTGTCCACGTTCAAAGCGTCCGTGGGGCACGCGAGATCGCGATCAAGGACTTCTTCACGTACCTGTTCACCGCGGACATCGCGGACGACGAAATCCTCACGCACGTCTACCTCAACAAGCCGCCCAGGGGCACTGTCTCCGCGTATGTGAAGATTCCGCACCCGGCGTCGGGCTACGCGGTCGCGGCGGCCGGTGTCAGCCTCACGATCGAGGCCGACGGAACGTGCCGAAACGCCCGGGTGGCGCTGACCGGAGTCGCCACCACCCCGCTCCGCTCCCCCGGTGCCGAACGAGCCCTCGATGGGCGGGCGATCGACGCCGACGCGATTCAGACGGCCGTCGACCACGCGGCTGACGGCATCGACGTGATGGGTGACACCTATGCACCTGTCGCCTACCGCAGACATCTCATCGGCGTGGTGACTCGTCGCGCCGTCCAACGTGCCATGGCCCGTCGGACCTGACCGATCCAATATCAAAGAGAGGCAAGACAAATGACCGACCAACTGAAGTTCTTCTCCGAAGAGTGGTGCGACGCGGCGCTCGCTGCGCATGTGGGTGCCCTCGCGGAAGCGGAGGCCAAGGCCGTCAAGGACCCCGCGAATTTCAATCGCGTCATCGCGTTCGAGATCGCCGATCGCCCCGATCTGGTCACGCACCTCGAATACGCCGGCGGCCGTGCGGTCAGCTGGAGGTCTGCGACGAACCTCTTTGATGAAGATCGCGTGTGGGCATGTTTTCGCGGGAAGGTCGAGCACTTTCGTGAGGCCGCTGAGGGGAAGACCCCCGCGGCAAACCTCGTCATGGGCGGCAAGGTGCGCCTCGCCAAGGGATCCATGAAAGACGCCATCGAGAACGCGAAGGCCTTGAACATCATCATCCGGGCCTGGGGTGACTTGCCAACCGACTGGGACGTGTAACAACTCGACCGCCACGTAGTCCGCAAGTACAGAAGCGCCGCACAAGGTGTGGTGGCTTCGGTTCGCCAGTGAGAGAACGAGAGAAGCCTATGCGCGACATCCTTGACGGTCTGACCGCGTGGCGTGCCGAGGGCGAACCGTTCGCGCTTGCCACGGTCGTCAAGACGTGGAACTCCGCACCCCGTCAACCCGGCGCATCGATGGCCGTGTCCGCATCGGGGGAGGTACTGGGCAGTGTCTCGGGCGGATGTGTGGAGGGCGCCGTCTACGAGCTTGCGCGGGAAGTCATCGAAACACGTAGAGCCGAACTTGTGCGCTTCGGTGTGACCGACGACGACGCGTTCGCCGTGGGCCTCACCTGTGGCGGCATCCTCGACGTTTTCGTCGAGCCCGTCGACGACACGCATTACCCGATGTTCGACAAGGTTCTCAAAACGATCCGGGGGCACCGCCCGGTTGTCGTCGCAACCGTCACGTCCGGTGCCGTCGCCGGTCGGCACCTCGTCATGGACGAAGACTGGATTGCCGGGTCGTTGGGCGCGCCCGAATGGGATGGGGCCGCGCAAGCTCAGATGGGCACCCTGCTCAACCAGTCAGCCACCGAGATGGTCGAGGTCGGACAAGAAGCCGGGCCACTTCAGGCGGCGTCGGTGTTTGTTCAGGCGTTCGCGCCGCCGCCCCGGATGATTGTGTTCGGTGCGATCGATTTCGCGAGCGCGGTCGCGGACATCGGCAAGTTTCTCGGCTACCACGTCACGGTCTGTGACGCACGCCCAGTGTTTGCGACCCAGGCACGGTTCCCTCGTGTTGACGAGCTCGTTGTCGACTGGCCGCATCGGTTCCTGAGCGCGCAGAACATCGACGAGCGGACCGTCCTGTGCGTCCTGACCCACGATCCGAAGTTCGACATTCCCCTTCTCAAAGTCGCGTTGGAAACCCCTGCGGGCTACATCGGTGTGATGGGTAGCCGCCGGACGCACGCAAATCGTGTCAAGAGCCTTCGCGACGAGGGTGTGCCCGAAGTGCAGCTCGAACGGCTGGCGTCGCCCATCGGCCTTGACCTTGGTGCCCGAACCCCGGAAGAAACAGCAGTTTCCATCGCGGGCGAAATCATCGCCTCAACCTGGGGCGGCACCGGCGTGCCGTTGCGCATGCGGGAGGGGGCGATCCATCGATGACTCAGCTTCTCGCGCTCAGGGACGAACAGCGGCTCCTCGACAACTTCGGGCGCGTCGCTAGGGACCTCCGCGTGTCATTGACCGACCGGTGCAACCTCCGATGCACCTATTGCATGCCCGCTGAAGGAATGCAGTGGCAAGCCCCAGACACGCTGCTCACCGACGACGAGCTGGTTCGGCTGACCCGAATCGCGGTGCAACTCTGCGGGATCGAACGCGTCCGCCTCACGGGTGGCGAACCACTCATCCGTCGGAGCGTCGCCAACGTTGTCGCGGGTATAGCCGCGTTAACCTCGCGCCCGGAAATCTCGATCACCACGAATGGTCTGCTAATCGACAAGTTCCTTCCTGAACTCATCGAGGCCGGCCTCGACCGGGTCAACGTGTCGCTTGATACGTTGCGCCCCGATCGATTCAAGCTCTTGAGCCGCCGCGACGGACTCGACCGAGTCCTGGCCGGATTGGCTGCCTGCCGCGCTGCCGGGTTGACACCGGTGAAGGTCAACAGCGTACTCATTCGAGGAGTCAACGACGACGAAGCCTGCGACCTCTTGTCGTTCTGCCTCGAACACGATTATGAACTCCGATTCATCGAACAGATGCCGTTGGACGCCGACCATCGTTGGCGCCGTGAAGAAATGGTCACCGCGGACGAAATCCTGGCCGCACTGCGCTCAGGATTCGACCTGACCGAAGCCGGCGACCGTGGTTCGTCACCGGCTGAGCACTTCCTCGTAAGTGGTGGACCAGCACGCGTCGGTGTGATCGCGTCCGTGACTCGCCCTTTCTGCGGATCGTGCGACAGAACCCGTTTAACGGCTGACGGCCAGATTCGGTCGTGTTTGTTCAGTACCAAAGAGACAGACCTGCGTTGGCTTCTCCGGGGAGACGCAACCGACGAAACCATCGCGGACGCTTGGCGTTTCACGATGAGCCGGAAGGCGGCCGGACATGGGGTCGGGGATGTGGACTTCGTTCAGCCGCAGCGATCGATGAGCGCGATCGGCGGCTGAGAAATGAGCTCAAACTGGAGGGAATCAATGTCATCCGTCGACACGCCTAGCTATCCCGTCACGCTCTACGACGGGCCGGACGCGAACGGCATCGCCGATATCATCGCGACGCTGCTCGGACAGAACTTCGAAAACTTCCCTTCGCGGATCGATCTCGCGCGCAGACTCTCTCGCCCGGTGACCATCTACAGCAGCGACACCGACAGCGCCTGCACCATCAATTTCGGCATCAGCGAGGCCGTCGTCTTCAATGACGTCGTCGGAAAGCCGAGTGTGACGGTGACGGCGACGGTCGATCAGATCCTCGACCTCTCGCAGCTCAAGATGAAGGCGTCGGGGCTGTTGCCGGTGGGCTTCTTCACCAAGCGGGGGTTGCGGGTATTTGCCGCCATCGCCACCCACAGACTGATCGTGAAGGGTCTGATCGCACATCCCGTCACGGCGCTACGTGTGATCGCGCTGCTCTCGGTGGTGTCGTGATGACCAGCCTGAGTACCAGTCTTGTTGCCTCGAAACGTGATTACCCCGATCGAGTCGCTTTGCGCTGTGACAATGTGACGTTCACTTACGCCGAGCTTCACGCGGCCGTCGCTCGAGCGGCCACCCTGCTGGAACGCTCTGGAGTGCAACCGGGTGATCGGGTGGGTGTGATGCTGCCGAACATCCCGGCCTTTGCCGTCTCGTTCTACGGCATCATGCACCGTGGCGCGGTGGCGGTCCCGATGAATCCGCTGCTCAGGGCTCGCGAGGTCGAGTTCTACCTGTCCAACACGGGCGCGAAGGCGTTGTTCGCGATGCCCGCCAACGCGGAGGAAGCCCAGGCCGCCGCCACGGTCGCGGGCGCGCAGTGTTGGCTCGTCGACGACGCCGGTCTGGCGGAACTGATTGCGGATCTGCCTGAGCAGGAGGGTCCGGTCGAACGCGAGGACACCGATACCGCGGTCATCCTGCACACCTCCGGCACTACGGGTAAGCCCAAGGGTGCGCAGCTTACCCATGGCGGTCTAAGACGGAACGCTGAGATCTATGTTCGCACGCTCGTCGATATCGGCCCCGGCGACGTGGTGATGGGCTGCCTGCCGTTGTTTCATATTTTCGGCCTGACATGCGGGCTGAACGCTGCGGTACTGGCCGGCGCCACGCTGACATTGGTCGCGCGGTTCGACCCCTGCAAGGCGCTGGAGGTGATCGAGCGAGACGGCGTCACCGTGTTCGAGGGTGTGCCGACTATGTACTCGGCGCTGCTCAGCGTGGCGGAGGATGTCTCATCTACGGCGACCACGAGCCTGCGGACTTGCGTCTCGGGTGGCGCATCGTTGCCTGTTCAGTTGCTCGCCGACTTCGAGAAGGCCTTCGGCTGCATGATTCTCGAGGGCTACGGCCTGTCGGAGACCTCGCCGGTGGCCTCGTTCAATTACCCGGATCGGCCGCGCAAGGCCGGCTCGATCGGCACCCCGATCGAGGGCATCGAGATGCGCGTGGTGGGCGTCGACGGTAACGAAGTGCCGCAGGGCGCGCCGGGTGAAATCCGGATCCGCGGTCACAACGTCATGGCGGGCTACTGGAACATGCCTGATGCCACGCGCTCGGCGATCTCGCCCGACGGCTGGTTCGCTACCGGCGACATCGGTCGAACCGACGAGGACGGCTACTACTACATCGTCGACCGCAAGAAAGATCTGATCATCAGAGGCGGATACAACATCTACCCGCGCGAGATCGAGGAAGTGCTCTACGAGCATCCCGCGGTGGCCGAGGCAGCAGTGGTCGGCATCGCCCACGACTCGCTCGGCGAGGAGGTAGGCGCCGCCGTCGCACTCAAGAATGGCGCGACAGTGCACGCCCACGAATTGCGCGATTTCGTCAAGGCTCGCGTAGCCGCATACAAGTATCCGCGGCGGGTGTGGTTCGTCGATGCGCTACCCAAAGGGCCGACCGGCAAGGTCCTGCGCCGCGAAGTCAACATTCCGACAAGCGAAAGCACGAGATAACCATGGTGGATACTCCCTCGACCGTCAGTCCGGACGAACTGGCCGCGCCGCTGGATCTGGTGCTCAGCAGCGCCACCCGGCCATTCGTCGGGCGGATGACGCCCAACCAGGCCTGGGCCCGGTTCGGCGTCAATCTCGCCAAACAACCCGGCACGCTGGCCAACCGTGGTGGCGCGCTGGCGCGCGAACTCGGCAGCATCGCCGCCGGCAAATCCGACCGGGCGCCCGCCAAAGCTGACAAACGCTTCAGCGACCCGGCCTGGCAACAAAATCCGCTGCTGCATCGGACCATGCAGGCATACCTCGCTGTGGCTTCGACCGCCGACCAGTTGTTCGCCGACGCGCGGCTGGATTGGCGGGATTCAGAGAAGATGCGCTTCGTCCTCGACAACATCGTCGAGGGACTGGCACCGACGAACAACCCGCTGATCAGCCCGCTCGGCTGGAAAGCGCTGATCGACACCGGCGGTCTGAGCATCCTGCGCGGCGCCAGAGCATTCGCCCGCGACATGCTGTCGAAACCTCGGGTTCCTTCGATGGTCGAACCCGACGCGTTTGCGGTGGGCGAGACGGTCGCCGCCACCAAGGGCGCGGTGGTACTGCAAACCAGGATGTTCGAGCTGATCCACTACGCCCCGCAAACGCCGACGGTACATAAGATTCCGCTGCTGATCGTGCCACCGGTGATCAACAAGTACTACATCATGGACATCGCCCCAGGGCGCAGCATGATCGAATACTTCGTACAGCAGGGACAACAAGTTTTTGCGATCTCGTGGCGCAATCCGCAAGCACGACACAGGGATTGGGGAGCCGACAGCTACGGCGCGGCGATCGTAGAGGCACTCGATGCGGTACAGAAGATCGCCGCCAGCGACAGCGCGCACATCCTGGCATCCTGTTCGGGTGGAATCCTCGCCGCGATGGTGGCGGCGCATCTCGCCGCTATCGGAGAGGGCGATCGGATCGCGGGACTCACCCTCGCCGTCACCGTCCTCGATCAAAGCCGCGCCGGATTCGCCTCGGCGGCGATGAGTGACCGCGCTGCACAGGCCGCGATTCGGGCCTCGGCCGAGCGGGGCTACCTCGATGGTCGGGCCATGGCAGAGATGTTCGCGTGGCTGCGTCCCACCGATCTGGTGTGGCGGTATTGGCTAAACAACTATGTGCAGGGCCGGTCACCGGCCGCGTTCGACGTGTTGTTCTGGAATGCCGACACCACCCGCATGGCGGCCGCGCTACACCGCGACATGGTGCTGATGGGAGTTCACAACTCGCTGGTCACGCCCGGGGCGGTGAGCATGCTCGGCACACCGGTCGATCTGTCGAAGGTCACGTGCGATGCGTATGTCATGGGTGGCATGGCCGATCACATCTCGCCGTGGCAGGCCACCTACCGCAGCGCGCGGTTGCTCGGCAGCAAGGACAACCGCTTCGTGCTGTCCACCAGCGGGCACATCGCCGCGTTGGTCAACCCGCCGGGCAATCCCAAGGCGTCCTACCGCACCGGTCAGGTGGGCCCGCAAAGCCCGGACGAGTGGATGGCATCTGTTGAAAGGTCCAAGGACTCGTGGTGGCCGGACTGTGCGCGTTGGCTCGCCGAGCGCAGCGGGCCCAAAATCGACGCGCCGAAAAGCCTTGGTGCAGAGAATTATCAGCCGCTAGCCCCCGCTCCCGGCACGTACGTCCTGCAGAAGTAGCCGATATGAACCCCGCCGCCGACGACCGTTACCTGGCCGTCGGCGGCCAGCGCATCCGGGTTCGGATAGAGCCCGGGACAGGTGTGCCGCTGGTGTTGTGCAACGGCATTGGAGCAAGCCTGGAGGTGCTCGCTCCGCTGGTTGCCGAGCTCGGTGCGCGGTCCATGGTAATCCGGTTTGATGTGCCGGGGGCCGGCGGATCACCCGCGTCTGCTGCACCCTATGGGTTTCCGTACCTTGCCTGGGTGCTGGGACGGGTGTTGACCGAACTGGGCTTCTCGGTCGTCGACGCACTCGGGCTGTCCTGGGGCGGTGCTTTGGCGCAACAGTTCGCGTTTCAGAACCCGCGGCGTTGCCGTCGATTGATTCTGGCGGCGACTGGCACCGGCGTGTTGATGGTTCCCGGTCGCTTAGGCGTGCTGTCGAAGATGCTTACCCCGCGTCGGTTCTCGGACCCCGAATACGCTGCGGCGATCGCCCGGGAACTATACGGGGGTGTCGTTCGCCAGCATGACCGCGACGTAAGCGTGCGTCGCATCGAAGGCCGCCGGAATCAGTCGACTGCCGCCAGATCCTCGCTGCAAAGAGGGCAAATAGCAGGGAAGCTAGTTCTGCTAACCACTTTCTCATCGACCATCGAGATTGGGAACCTACATCACCACGGCGGCGCGGTGCAGCGGGTGCGGTTCATGCGATGTCGGTGGCGGCCTTGTCGCGGTCTCCGCCCCAGTTGATCCGGCCTTCCATCCCGATGCCTTCGGCGCTCCGGCCCGCGGCCGCCGCCGCGCGCCTCACGCGCTCACCCGCGTAGTCGAGGCCGGGTCCGGGTCCAATCATCGGGAACCAACCGTCACCGAGTCGTCCGGCGCGCTCGTAGGCACGGTCGGAGGCCGCACCGAACCACACCGGGATCGGCCGCTGGATCGGCCGTGGGGCCAGTCCCGCGCCGGTGATCGTGTGGTACTCGCCGTTAAACGTGACCGACGGCTCTGTCCACAGTTTGCGCATGACCTCGACCTGCTCCTCGGAACGCTTGCCGCGGTTGGTGAACCTCTCGCCAAGCGCTTCGTACTCGACGGCATTCCAACCCAGCCCAATGCCGAGCCGGAACCGACCGCCGGTGAGCAGATCGACCTCGGCGGCCTGCTTCGCCACCAATGCTGACTGCCGCTGCGGCAGGATGATGACGCCGGTGACGAGTTCCAGTGACGTGACCGCCGCCAGATAGCCGAACATGACGAAAGGCTCATGGAACGTTGAGTCGATGTCGTACGGGCCCTGCCAGCCCCGGTGTACCTTCGGGTCGGCGCCCACGACATGGTCGTAGGCGAGGATGTGGGTGAATCCGAGTTCTTCGACGCGCTGCCCGTACGCACGCAAGACTGCGGGGTCTCCACCAAGCTCGGTCTGCGGGAACACGACGCCAATACGCACTGGTCTTTCAACCACGCGGTGCCTCAATTGCTTCCCGCACAACGAACGCCTGACTATGCATTTCCGCGCGATGCCCGCCGCCTGTCGCGCTGCAGACGGCGGTCGTTAGTGGATGCAGCTACCGACTCGGCGCGCGGGTCAGGGGAGCCGGCAGGCTGGGAATTCATCCCTCACTTTCAACATATAGCGCGCCTGGGGGCTTGCGGCAAGACCCGGGTCATGCCGCAAAATCGCTGGTCGAGGCGAGAATCACCGAATCGGGGGTTGCGAAGTGCGCGTCTTGTTGGAACCGGGCCGAGAGGCTGAACCGATATCCGAGCATGCGGTGGTGGTAGCCGGAGGGGGCCCGACGGGGCTCATGTTGGCGGGTGAGTTGGCATTGGCAGGAGTCGACGTCGCCATCATCGAGCGGCGGACCAGCCAGAACCTGATCGGCTCGCGTGCGGGCGGGCTGCATTCACGCACAATCGAGGTGCTCGATCAGCGCGGTATCGCTGATCGGTTTCTGTCGCAGGGGGAGGTGGCGCAGGTCGCGGGTTTCGCACAGATTCGCCTGGACATCAGCGACTTTCCCACCCGGCACCCCTACGGCCTGGCGCTGTGGCAGAACAACATCGAGCGCATACTGGCCGGCTGGGCCGACGAGCTGGCAGTGCCGATTTATCGCGGACGTGAGGTGACGAGTACCGCCCAAGACCGCACCGGCGTCGATGTCGAGTTGGCGGGCGGCCAGGTGCTGCGGGCGGAGTATCTCGTCGGGTGCGACGGTGGACGCAGTTTGGTCCGTAAAGCGGCCGGCATCGACTTCCCCGGGTGGGATCCGACTACGAGCTATCTGATGGCCGAGGTCGAAATGGCCTTCAACACGGGCTCGGCGACGGGCGCGGATTCGGGCCCAACGCCGGAATGGGGTATCCGCCACGACGCGATCGGCATCCATTCACTCAGCACGCTGAAGGACGGGGGGCCGGTGCGGGTCATGGTGACGGAGGGGCGCCTCGGACCCACCGGCGAGCCCACCCTGCGTGATCTGTGCGACGCGCTAACCGTCGTATACGGGACCGATTACGGGAGCCACAGTCCCACTTCGATTTCCCGGTTCACCGATATGGCCCGCCAGGCGGCGGCCTATCGCAATGAGCGGATCCTGCTGGCCGGGGACGCTGCACATGTGCACCACCCGGTGGGTGGACAGGGCCTCAACACCGGTGTGCAAGATGCGGTGAACCTTGGATGGAAGCTGGCCCAGGTCATCAAGGGAACATCATCCGACAACCTCCTCGATACCTACCACGCCGAACGGCACCCGGTCGCCGCGCGCGTGCTACGCAACGCGATGGCGCAAATGGCGCTCCTCCGCCCAGACGACCGCACGAAGGCGTTGCGCGACAACATATCCGAACTTCTCAGCATGGACGAGCCTCGCAAACGATTCGCCGCTATGATGTCCGGCTTGGACATCCATTACGACCTCGGTGAGGGACACCCGCTGCTCGGACGGCGCATGCCCGATCTCGACCTGGTCACCGCCGACGGTCCGCTACGCGTATTCGCCTTGCTGCACGACGCCCAGCCAGTGCTGCTGAACCTCGGTGAGCCCGGCGGCGTCGACATCGCTCCATGGGCCAGCCGCGTTCAACTGACCAACGCGAAATATGTTGGCGAATTGGATCTTCCGGTGCTTGGCGCGGTCAGTGCTCCCACCGCCGTGTTGATCCGGCCCGACGGACATGTTGCCTGGGCCGGCGACCGACCTCGCCATGGGCTCGCCGACGCCCTCACCACCTGGTTCGGGCCGCCCGATGTGGCCCGGCGGCACGGGTAAGCACCGGGGCCGACCGACCCGGGGCCCGGAGTCATCGCCGTTACCGCCGTCGCCGAACACCTGCGAGACTACTGGAATGCCAGCGAGCAGCACCCTGGTGCGTCCGGCTTCCCCACACGATGCGGCCGCCTGCATTGCCATTTACCGCCCGTATGTCCTGGACACGGCGATCAGTTGGGAAATCGAAGTCCCGACCGTAGCTGAGATGGCTGCGCGCATCGCCGTCGCCCGCGACACCCACGAATGGCTCGTCCTCGAACGCGGTGATCGGATCATCGGCTTCGCCTACGGACACGCATTCAATCGCTTGGCTGCCTACCAATGGTCGACCGAGACCGGCATCTATGTCGACGTCGATCATCACCGTTCCGGCGGTGGCAGCAAGCTGTACGCGCGACTGCTGCGTCGGCTCACCGAGCGCGGCTATCGGCGCGCCTTCGCCGGCATCACCCAACCCAACGAGGCCAGCAACGGTTTTCATCGATCATTCGGCTTCCAGGATGCTGGCCTATACCGGCGCGTCGAATGGAAAAACGACAACTGGCACGACGTGGCCTGGATGCAACTCGACCTGCTCGGCACCGCCGACCGGGGTGAACCGCCCAGCCCAATCATCTGATCTGAAGTCGTCCGGAATTGCGTTGCGGACAAAAGATATTCGACAGTGTATTAAAACGCAGAGCCCCAGGATGAACCGACCCAAAGCTTGAGTGGTTTACACGCCGCCAGAGAAGTCAGCGGTGAGCCAGCGGTCGGGCCGGACGGTGAACAACACGCACACCTGATCGGCGAGGCTACGAACAAACGCGCGCCCACCCTCCTCGCCGAGGTACCGGATCGCGATCGCTTCCCGGACTTCCACCGGGGTCGGCGTGGTCGTCTCGATGACGGTGCCCTCCACGACCACGTATTGGTACGGCGGTTCTTCGTGCTGGACGACCAGCGTCACCGCGCCAGCTTGTTCGATGAGCCTGGCCTTGCGAGAAGACGCCCCGGTGTTGATCCGGATGTCACCGCCGGGTACGTAGTCATACCAAATCGGCACGCTGGCCGGCGGGCGGCCGTCGACGGCAGCAACGGACAGCACGGCAACGTGATTTCCTGCGAGGAAATCCTGACGTCCCGTCTCGGTGAAAACCTTCATGTCGGCTGAACACGGCCGCCACGCAATGCTATTCCCCGTTGGTCGCCGCCGACGCCACGTTTGGGCCCACCGGATGGGGTTGTCGAGCAGGGTGCCGCCGTGCTGAACTTTCGCAGGGAGAGGCCGCGTGAATCGCGGCACGGTCCCTGAAGTGAGCCTTCGCTTTGGAAGGGATTCGCTCTGATGTACATCTCCAAAACCCGGCTGGTCATCGCCACATCCCTAATGGCCGTGGGCTTCGGCACCCTGGGCGCTGGCACGGCGTATGCCTACCAGGAGCATATGTTCGCCGCCAGGGACGATCTGCAGCAAGCTGCAAATGAGCTACAGCAGGCCGAGCACGATAAGGGTGGACATCGGGAAGCTGCTCTCGGCCTAGTGTCCTGCGCCGTAAATTACGTTAATAAATGGTAAACTCGGTGGGTGACGCGTAGGGGTCGGCCGGTGGCCGAGTTGGTGTTGAGCGATGACGAGCGTGAAACGTTGCAGCGGTGGGCGC